>NZ_JBHIQU010000009.1:0-84107 GCF_042196725.1 Bartonella sp. AC158YNML | reverse complement strand
TATCGCTAGCGACAGAATTTTTAAATTGACTGTACATTGTACACATAACACATTGATAAATAACGAATTTAATGTGTACTCATATACACACTGTACAATAGTGGATTATTTTTTAGAAAAAAGTTTTTTATCACTTGATAAGACAGTATTGTTATATTTATTGTCGAATCGGGTGCCTAGAAAACACCTTGCAATACCAAGCGGATTAGTTGCCGAAATAACTAGTCTTCTAAATATTAAAGATTTTGACTCATTATATGTGGTGGCATATAAAAGTCTTGTCGGGTGTGGTTATGCTATACAATACCCTTTATGGGAAAGGCGTAACGACGGGCTAGTTGCCGTGTTTTCTAGCGCCCGGCATCCTCTTCGGATGTCAATAGAAAGCCTTAACATCTAGGAGTTCACTATGAACACTCTTATTAAAATTACAGAACAAACGATTGATCAAGAGACTTGTTCAAGCAGTAAATGCACGTGAGTTGCATACGTTTTTGAAGGTAACATCTCGTTTTAACGATTGGATTATTAATCGTATTAAAGAATATGATTTCCTAGAAAATAAGGACTTTGTGAGTTTTACTAAAAATTTAGTAAAACCTAAAAGTGGTCGTTCAAGTACAGAATATCATATCACTCTAGACATGGCGAAAAAGCTTTCAATGGTTGAACGTAACGAGAAAGGACGTCAAGCACTCCGTTATTTTATTGAATGTGAAGAGAAACTAAAAAGCCAATCTGTTGATTATTGTGATGATATACGTTTTCCCAAAAGATTGGGATAAAATGTCTCCAACTAAAAAGGCTGTTTACATTTATGGTCCACTTCATATGCATCTTGTTAAAGCCTTCAGGTTGGTAGAAGAGAGCAAACATTATAAAGCTTTAATTAAAGAAGCAAAACAAGTCTTAGAAAGATCTGTCGTAAAAGCTGCTTAGACTTAAAACACATCTCCCCTCCCCGTTCTCAAAAATGGGGAGGTGGTTGGTTTAGCTGCCACTTGCTTTTTTTAAGACTTCACCCATATGTGTTCGCCAGTCTTTTCCTTGTTTTTTAAAAGAAGCAATAACGTTTGGGTCAAGGCGTAGAGTAACCGCTTGTTTAGGAGATTCAACGGGTGGACGCCCACGTTTACGGCGCTCTTCTGTTACATACTTAAAAAAGGAGGCTGGTAAAACGTCTTTAGCTGGCTTTAAGCGTGCAAGTTCTTCATCTGTTAGTGGTGGGGAATCCACAGCGTCCCAATCTTCTTTTGTGTAGCCACATCCTGTTTCAAAGGTTTTTTTGATAGTCATTGAAAACCTCTCTTTCTTTTTTATTCGCTTGACGAAAGCTGATAATGGACTATTGCTTCATTGCCAAGCTTTGCAAAAACAATAACTGTTGTGCCATCCGCAAAATGTCCAATAGCCTTCATGCGGTTCGAACGGGTTGCATCAATAAAAGCATGTTCCCAGTCAAAGTAAATAACATCAGCAAAATCAAGCTTATGTTTAACAATGTTTAAAGCTCTTTTTGGTTCATCCCACACTATCTTCATATATTTTATGTACACGAAAAATAAAACCTTGTCAATAATTAAAGTGTACAATAATTCGTATAAACCATTAAAAATGGAGCAACTATGACCAAGAAAACTCGTGAAGGGCTATCACTTCGTGCGTTTGCAAAAAAGATGCGTGTTTCTCCTAATGCAGTGGTTTCTCGATTTAAGACAGGGAAATTTGATAAGGCTCTTGTATTGCCATAACGATAGATAAAATCTTGTAACTTCTTGGTCGAATTACTCCATCTCCCAAAATACTCATAAATCGCTACTCCGATCTCTACGAGCCTGTCTTTAGCTTGTGGGTGGTATGTAAAATAAAGGGGTTCATGCTCATTATCAGCTAACTGAACCGCATTACGCGCTGCTTCATCTGGTGTGTTAAAAATACCATTATAGAACATACGCCTGTTGCCATCAGAGCCAGCTTGTAAATACTGCTCATCTTCAGCATTTAAAAAGTGATACAGAGTGATATATTCTCCATCGCTGTCTTTTATATACTCTCCATTTTCATCGGTTAAATAGAGTACTTTGCCATTTTCATCATGCAAAACCTTACCTACAGGATGCTCCTTAACATTTGCGACTTCGCGTATTTTGTCCCAGTATCCCAATCCTTCATCCGATAAATCATTGATCATGTCTAAGCGATTATGCACGGCTCCCTCAAGCGGTGCGACATTGAGCTGTCCTACTGCTTGGTGGGCTGCTGCGGTGTTGCGGTTGAGAGAGCCAATGATTTGTCCAGCATCTTGCCCCATCGCCCTCTGTCCAGTTATATCAGTAAGAATGATACTCCCATCACTGATAGCAGATTTGGTTTCCCCTTCTGCTCCATCCTTGGCTTTGCCGTGATTTAAAACATTCTTGGCAATGTTTTTTATCGTGTCATTCCCAGAAAGGCTAAACCCATGGCTGCTGGCTTGAGCATGCGCACTGTTGCTGATATCACTGGTGGTAATGCTTCCTGTGGTCAGGCTGTTTTTATCTGCTGGCGCGGTGCTGGCAATGATTCCTCCGGTCAGCGTTGTTTTGTCTTTAACAATGATATTAAAGCCGCCATCACCCGCTTTGATGCCTGATTGTTCCACAACACTATGATAATCACTAGAGGATTTATCCTTGTTCAAGGAAATATTGGTTGTGGCTGTACCATCCTTTTCTCGGCTATTATAACCAATGGAAACAGAGTTTTGCTTGCTGGAGCTTTGTCCCTTATCACTGTGGCTGACAACGGTAAAATCACCCCCTACTTCCATTTCTACACGCTCTCCAGAAACCACGGCGCCTGCCAATGTGGTGTTTGCCCCACTCGTTGTGTGAACTGTGCCGGTGCCAATAATATGGCTGTTCTTCTGGTGAACCTCCTCACTGGAACCCTTGCCTTTACCAAAAGAAGCATTCCCCATCCACCCTGTACCACCGGTACCATAACTATACCCAACATTCATCGAAGCGCTTTGCGTGTGGTTTTCTGTGCTTTGCGTATTTTGCGCACTTTCAAAGATGATATCTTCACCTGCTCCCATGGTGATATTCCCGCTCTGTTCATCATTGCTTTGCATCGGGTTTGTACCGGCAATAATATCGGCTCCAACACCATGAATGCTGCCTTATTTAAAGTACCACCCGCTTGAATAAAGAAGGGCACTATTTTGACTCCCTTCATCATTCATGCTTTTTGTCCAACGACCTTTTTAACGATGGGGAGGACGCTTTGGTGATCGCTTTTGTAAAGCTTTTTGCTTTTGCTGACGTTTTCTTTCATCCTCAAAATGCGTTAGTAAAGCGCGTTCCTGTTTCGTTTTATTGGTCACACCAAAGGTGTCATTGTCCATAAACTGCTGATATCCTGCTATCATTAAATTGCTTAAGAATGAGCCACTTTTTGGAGGTTGTGTAAAATAGATCCCTTTTGAATCTTGCAATTTATACCGGAAACCTGCTTTTTTCATGCATTCATAAACTGAGGCAAATTCACTCGCATACGAATTCATATCGTCAGGAGAAGCATAAACCGGTTTCCAACCACATTTTGACAAGGATTGTTGGATCATCGCTTTATCGGCACCTGGTTTTTCCCATAATGCTAAAGTTGATGGAGGAGGTTGGTTAATACATCCAGCTGTAGTTAAGAGAGCTATGCAGCTCAATAGTTTTAAGATTTTTTTCATTTTCCCCTCTTTCAATGGATTTATTTACAATAAAAAGGCTCTAAAGCCTGTTGATATTTTATCTCCGTTTTTCAAGACAGTTCTGAACTGAGTTGAGATGGTAAATTGAGAAAACAATCCCGCCATTCCAAGTAAAGGCAAGGATGGCAGATTGTTGATCATCACAAGAAAGACTTAAGGCTGGCATTTGCGACTATTTTTATATTTTTTACAAAACGGGCTGTTCAAGCGCTTCTTGACACTGCGCTGTGGTATGACAGCGCCAGGACGACAAATGGGCAAGTTTTCAGCTTTATGATTTCCACACCAGCCTCCCCCCACATCATATTTATAGCGAAATCCCGCTTGGAGCATGCAAGCATCAATTGTTGCATTTGCATTATAGCTGAGCTTTCTACTTTCTGGATCCTTATCATAAGGGGTTGGCATACCGCATTCTAACAAGGCTTTTCCTATCTCCGTAAAATCTGCTCCTGGCTTTTCCCATGCCCCTATAGAAGATATGGGAGTTTTATTAAACTGACATCCGGTGATACTTAACAAAGTTACAGCACCTAATAGCTTTAGAGTTTGTTTCATTTTTTACTCCATTATTTAATTCAAGGTTTTTGTTCACGATGGGATGAGCCGTAAAGCATGCTGCACATACGCCCCACATCTCCAAGACAGGTATGGGAGCTTATGGGATTCATGATCACTCTCCACCATTCTTTCCACATGTTACTGCCAGCAGGTATTGTCTCGTAAGTATAGCCATTACCGCCAATAATTCTGCTGACAAAGTCATATCTATTCCCATCAAAACCAACAATGGTTTGTTTGCTATCACTCACATACCCTAACAGACCGGATGCAACTAAAACATTAAAGGCTGGTCCATAGAGATTGATAGTCGTGTTTTCGTTGGCTATACCGTGAACACCTTCTTGTTTGAAAGAATTCAGCATATTCCCCAATGTCATCGTCCCGCGACTATGCCCATAAAGTTCTAACCCTGTAAGACCATAGCTATACATCAAATCTTTTGCTTCTTGTGTTGAATTGGTCAGCCCCCAAAAGTTATTTTCCATAAACTTCTGATAGCCCGCGACTAGAAGTTCTGAAATGGCAGAATCGGCTTGAGGGAACACAACAAAATAAAGCGGTTCATTTTTATTCTCCGCATGTTGCTCTGCATAAACAGCAGCTTCATAGGGTGGTGTAAAGATGCCATTAAAGGACACATGCACTTTGCCATCAGAGCCTTCTTGCAAATGCTGCTTTTCTTCATCCGTTAAATAATGAAACTTAGGGATTTTTTGTCCACGAGCGTCTTCTATAGGCTCTCCATTTGCATCTATTTTATAGATTATATTACCCTTTTCATCACGGTCGACCACGGCGATGGGGTGCTCTTTGATAAACATGGTTTTATAGGAGTCATCGCTGTATTTAAACCCTTCTTCTAAGAGTTGAGTTGCCATTTCACGATTTTCATGGACGATTTGTTCCAGCTTGCCTGCATCGAGCTGTTGTACACCCTTATGGGCGCTGGCAGTATCACGATTAAGGGAGGCGATGGCTTGTTCCACATCTTGCCCTGTCAATGCCTTCTGCCCTGCTTCATCAGTAATGACGATAGTGCCATTGCTGATAGCAGATTTGGTATATCCTTCCTCTGAATCTTTAGCTTTTGAATGATCTAAGACATTTTTAGCAATGTTTTTCCCGACACCATATTTGCCCTGATACATCGGACCACCCGCAGAAATGCTTAAACCTTGGCTGCTAGCTTGAGCATGCGCACTGTTGCTGATATCACTGGTGGTAATGCTTCCTGTGGTCAGGCTGTTTTTATCTGCCGGCGCGGTGCTTTCAATAATACCTCCGGTCAGCGTTGTTTTATCTTTAACGTTGATCTTAAAACCACCATCACCCGCTTTGATGCCTGATTGCTCCACAACACTATGATAATCACTAGAGGATTTATCCTTGTTCAAGGAAATATTGGTTGTGGCTGTACCATCCTTTTCTCGGCTATTATAACCAATGGAAACAGAGTTTTGCTTGCTGGAGCTTTGTCCCTTATCACTGTGGCTGACAACGGTAAAATCACCCCCTACTTCCATTTCTACACGCTCTCCAGAAACCACGGCGCCTGCCAATGTGGTGTTTGCCCCACTCGTTGTGTGAACTGTGCCGGTGCCAATAATATGGCTGTTCTTCTGGTGAACCTCCTCACTGGAACCCTTGCCTTTACCAAAAGAAGCATTCCCCATCCACCCTGTACCACCGGTACCATAACTATACCCAACATTCATTGAAGCGCTTTGCGTGTGGTTTTCTGTGCTCTGCGTGTTTTGCGCACTTTCAAAGGTGATATCTTTACCTGCTCCCATGGTGATATTCCCGCTCTGTTTATCATTGCTTTGCATCGGGTTTGTACCGGCAATAATATCGGCTCCAACACCATGGATGCTACCTTTGTGGGCTTGCATATTAACAGCGCGTCCTGCTTCTATGCTATCTGTTACCGCTGTAGAGGTCTGAACAGAGGCTTCTGCCTTCTCTGTCTTAAAGCCCACGGTTACGCTAGCAGAAACATCAGCAATATCACGAATAGACTGTTTGTTTCCACCTTTCATCCCATTATAAAGACCTTTGCCTTTGCTATAGAGATCATAGCCTTTTAGACCAGCAATAAGACCATTGCCGATTTTGTGTTTTGTATCCCCATGACCAAAACGTTTGGCTGCATCCTTTACATCTTTTACTGTACCAAGAATGCCCACATTGACAGAGCCTGTCACACCAGCAAAAGACTTTTCATGCTTTTCTTTTGCGTTAGAGGTATCATAGCTTTCTGATAGTGTGATATTATTGCCGGCATCAATGTTGACATCACGATCCGCCGAAACAATGGCTGCTTGTAAATTCACATCATTGTCAGCAGTAATCTGCACATCTTGGCGTGCCGTGATGTGTGATTGTGTAGAAGTGGTTTCCCATTGATCGCCCGTATCTTTGGCGCTTGCAATTCCAACCCCCAAGGAAGCACCGCTGTTGCTCTTTTCAAACTGAAACCCAAAGCCTTCCCGTTCTTCCTTTGAGTTTGCCCTATGGCTATTATGACCAACAAGCACATTGACATCACGCGCTGCCGAAAGGTTAATATTCTCACCTGCAAGATCAGAGCCAACAATTGTCACATCTTTTTTCTTGGCAGTGATGGTGATATTGCCATCCGCATTGAGAGAAGAGCCTTGATGCTCAAAACTCTCTTCATTTTCTGTCTTTCCCTCACTCCCGTATATCGACACAAAGCCCTTGCCTGATCCCACACCAAAACCCGTTTCATGGGTCTCTGAATGGCTTTTATGGTGATCTGTCATGCCATCAATCGTCACATTTTCTGCTGTCACATTGATATCTTGACCGGAAAGCAGATGAGAAGCCGTGATTGTGGTCTCTTTATCTGATTGTGTGATAATGTTGCCCGTTGCCCCAAGGATAGAGGAGACCGTTGTGGTATGCGATTGAGATGTATCGGACGATTTCTCATGCAAAAAGCCACTTGATGACGATTGTGCTTGCTGATCCAAGTGTTCTTGGGCGCCTTTTATGACAATCTTTCCCCCAGAGTGAATGGTAATATCCGCTTGTTTCTGATCTCCTGGTGCTTTCTCTCCTGACGTTTCCTCTGCCTTACCGACTATGAGCGTCGAGGCTACAACTTCCGTGTTGTTTCCTGAGTCAATGGTAATGCCTTCACCCCCTGTTATGCTTGACCCCACAACTTGGCTCACATCCATCTTGTTATGCTCAGATTTGCTGCTACTAAACACCCCACCCTCTTTGTGATACGACATCTCATACTGTAAGCTATCCTCTGCATTATTGATCAGGACATCGTTGCTGGCTTTCAGCCCCACCTTGCCATCAGCCGCAATGGAACTACCTGTGATGCTAAGATCATGCGGTTTGCCATCCTGCCCTGCAACAACAGTGGTATCACCTCCCGATTTTATCGAAGAGCCAACGGCATGAGAGGCTTGCATATCCACTTTCGTGTTTTTGCCCTGAAGATGATACTCCATCTCATCGTTTCTTACCCCTATTGTTACCTCCCCTTGGGCGCCAAGAGCAACATTACCCTTGGCATCTATATCGGAAGCAGCAATATGGATATCTTTTCCAGAGAGAACAGTGGTCTCTTTTCCAGAACTTAAATGAGAGCCATTGTGCAAGGCAACATGAAAGGTTTGATCCCCGCGATGGCTATTGGCACTGTTGCGTGTGGCATCAATCGAAACATTCCTCTCAGCTTGTAAAGAAAGTTTATCCGTTGTTTGAACATCAGAGCCTAAGATATTCAAATCTTTTCCAGAAGAAAGCGTTGTTGAGCCTCCAGAGTTGACTTCTGATTTATGATGCATGGTGGCATCACCCTGTTCATCATGGTAATGGGTTTCTGCTGAACCGATCGTCAAGTTACCTTGTTCTGTAGCCATGGCAAGATCACCCCCGGTGGTGATCCCCACCCCTGAGGCTGTGATATCTTGTTTAGCAATCACCGTTGCATTACCACCAGCAGAAAGCGCCTCGGTGTTTAATACGGTCTCCACGCCGTCAACCGTTGTGCGCCCTGCATCCAAATGAATATTCTTCTCCGCAACTAAAACAGCATCCCCACCAGCAGCAAAATGCCCCCCTTGACTAAAGATATCCCCGCCATGCACATGCAATTGGTGATTTGCCGCAATCCGCCCTGAATTGGTTATCGTGGAATTGCTGGTATTCTGGCTGGTGATATTCACATCATCGCCCATGATCAAAGCTCCAGCAGAAACAAAGGAGGCTCTGTCTTTTTCGGGGATGTAAAGCACCGGAGCATAAACATCCATGCCCTTGACCTGTTGGCGCACATAAATCACCATCGGCGCTTCTAGGGACGCCAATTGTTCTTCACTCAAAGCCTCACCAAAAGGGAGATTGTGTGCTTTTGCATATTCTGCCCCGACATCCAGCAAAGTTTTGACTTGTTCAATGGCATCACTTCCAGGAATAAAGGAGCCTTTGCCCAATCCTTGACCCACAAGATCACGCATTTGTTTCTCAATCAGCTGCTTTTCGAAATAAGCATCGCCTAAGAAAAAAATCTCCCGATCAGGATTGTAGCCAATTCTGTTCAAATAATAGGCTGAGCCATAAAACTTGCCGACATCAAGGAATTCTGCCCGCGTTTCATAAATGAAATTCTGGTTGGGCAGCGTGCCACCAACCCCACCCGATTGGGGCTTTGGTAAAAGGAGCCCCTCAGACAGTTCTCCTGCATTATTGAGATCCACTTTTGGTGTAAAGAGAGCGCCAGCCCCGGTTAAACCACTTAAGGACTCCAGTGGATTGCCTTCAACTGCTTGTGCTTTAAAATGCGCATCCCCTGTAATCGAACCTTCCGCTGCCGTGTTATTGAGTTGATCAACCACCAGATTTAAAGTGCCACCCGCTTGGACAAGACCAGGAACACTCTCCAAAGCTTCTGAGCGGATATGACGAAATTTGCCACCGGCTATATCTAAAGAAACATCGCGGCTTCCATCAGCTTTATAGCCATAACAATAACCATTCTGCGTATTGGCATTACAACTCATAAAGGTTTTTTTATAAGCCGTTACACCCAGATTGGTCAGCACACCAGCGTGGATATCGGCATTTCCCCCCGCTTCTATAGTGCTATAATGGTTGTCAATGGTATCAGCATTAATGATGAGATTGCCACTAGATTGTATTACCCCCGAAACAGTTGGTTTATGCGAAAATGCTTGTGTTACAGTCTTTTCTGTCATATGTGACCAATTATTCCATTGATAGCGTTCTATATTACTGTTTGTCTTGTCATATTCCCAAGTAAATGCCTTATAGACTGTTCCATCGCTTGAAATTGCGGTGCCATAGGTTCCTTCTTTGTTATTCCAAAGTTGCCAATCAAACAGAAAGTCTCGGGGACCTTCAAACCCAAACTCTCTATCAGAAAGACTTCCACTACCCCAACGATCCCAGCCCATATCGTGATATAAATTCCGTTCATTGAGTAAATAATAACCCTCTGGTTTTTCGAATGAAATATCGCTATATTCGGTTTTTTCTGTGATGACAGGCGTGCTATCAGCTTCGTTTTTCAGGGTGTTGGTTTGGATATTTAAGTTTCCACCAGCTTGAATAAAGCCGGCTTTATTGACAAGCGAAAGGCTTTTTCCGCTGCCAGCCGCATTGGTAAAAGATAAATCACCTTCTGCCATTATGGTGCCAAAATCATTCAACAAAGCCCCATCAACTTGTAAAGCACCATTGCCCTTCACATAAATTAAGCCCGTTTTGTTGTTGGTCACATTGCCCGTCACGCTAAAGACTAAATCCTGCCCCGATGCCAATTGACCGCTATTTCCAAGCTCCCCCGTTTTGATCACGAAATCTCTGGCTGCTAAAACCAACGTTGTCTCATCAATCATAACGCTTGGGGCAACAAAAAGAATATCTCCAGTCCCACCGCCATCTCTTACGGCTTGTAGCCGCGCATTGTGAATATCAAGGGCATTGGTGCTGTTAAAATCTAAACCGCCATAAGTCAATTTACTGTCCGAGACATCAATATGATCTGCAATTAAATACAGCGTTTGCGGCGTGTAAATATGAGAACGATTATTGCTTAAATCGAGAGTGTTTGCCGTCAATCTCACATCCCCCTCAGCAGACAACACATTCTCAACACTGATCTCTCCTGATACCGATGTCAATGTTGCGTTGCCATAGCCAATGACCTGATCATAATAGATGTCGTTGCCTGCAAAAATTTCAATATTGCCACCACTGGCAATCTGACCAACCTTCACCCCTTCTTTTGCTGTAATCAAAAGAAAGCCCTTTTCATCTAAAACAAGATCCCCTGAACCGCCCGTAGAAACGACACCTGTCATCAGTGTGCCTGCATCAAGGCTGCCAACCTTTAAAACAGCTTCTTCACCCGTCATCAGCGAAGAAAAGTCAACCGCCCCACCCTCAATATTTGCCTTGCCATAGGCTAAAAGTTGCCCAAAATGAACGGGAGCATTTGTTGCTGGTTGTGCTTGAATGGCAACATTTTGATGCGACAGAATTGTTTGAGAAACAGATAGCCCGTTATGAGAAACCAGGGCGATATCTCCTGCCCCATAAACACTTTCAGCAACAATCGCACCTTGACTGCTCTGGAGATCAACATCCCCTTGGGTGCCAAGAACAATAACACCAGCAGCACCCGTTGCCGCCATATCAACCCCACCGGCTAAAAAATGGGCTTGTATATCACCACCGGCATGCGCCTTGAGATTCCCTTGCGCTAAAACAATCCCCTCAAGCTTCAAGTCTCCACCCGATTCAAGAGCCATATCAGCGCCTGACCCTAGCCCTGAAACTTGAAGTGTCTGGCGCGAAGACAGCTCCATATCGCCCCCAGAGGTTGCCTTACCGGCAATCGATAAAAGCCCATCCTGCGCCTCTATTTTCAAATGACCATCAGCACCAACCGTTTCTAACGTCACATCCTTATGGGCGGCAATATCAATATGCTTTTTCGAGGTGATGTGCTTTGCCAATACGCTCTGGCTTTTCGATTTGAGGACAACACCCCCATGACCAAAAACATTCTTCAACGAGATTTTCCCATCAGCAGAAAGATGCAACTGCCCCGCATTGGCGGCCATATCATGGCGCATGCTAACCCCAACACCTTTTTCGGTTGCCACAAGTTTAATCTGATCCGCTTGTAGAGCCCCCAAAGCAGAACCATCTATCGCATATTCCGGTTTACCGGTAATATCGGTCAGTTCTTTCATTTCCCGTGAAGCATAATCAAAGTGACCCGTCCCTGCTGTCACTCCAATTTCTCTTCCCGCAACAGCTCCTTCAAAATGCACTGTGCGTGAGACAATATCGACAATATCAACCGCCCCTTGACCAGAGAAAAAATTGGCTCCCTTGGCGCCAAAGGTGATATCCCCACCTCGCACCTCAAAGCCTTTCAAAAAACCACTCGCATCAATTTCGGGAACACCTGTGGTTAAGGTCGCATGGGGCGTATTGATAAAGCCACAACCATCACAGCTTATCCCATTGGGATTGGCTATAATCACATCGGCTGGGCTCCCAAAAACCTCTCCTGGACCATGAAGCGCACTGCGCTTGCTGCTGGTTACTTCATTTAAAATCACTTTCGCCGAACCCGTGAGGCGCAAATGCGGATTGCCCGGCATAATGCCCCCCAACTGCGATTGCCCAACTTCTTTTGCATGATTGTTCCAAATCACACCTGCATTGCCAATATTAAAATCGTAATATTTATTGTGTGATAAGCCCTTGCCATTGGGGGTAACAATATCAATCGAGGGAACCCCATTGGGCGCTGCCACTATATCTGGACGATGGGCGGCATTCGCGTTAGGATCCACAGTAATTTGCGCCTGTAACGCTGAAGATGCGAATAAACAAGAAAAACCAAGTCCCCCAAATAAAACCTTTTTGAGCATCGTACTGGAGACTAAAACACCTAATAAAGCTGCTCTTTCTGCTCTCTTCTCATATCTCATACGTTAACTCCCCAATAAAAAACGCTTAAAGTTCCATTGTTAATGTCATAAAAAATGTTCCTGATTTTTTGTGCTTAACTGTGCTCCAAAAAATACTGGAATAACTGGCATCAAGAGAGACCATGCCTCCCGCAAGTTTGACACCTGCTGTCCAACCGGCAAGCTGGTCACTCTTAATCCCATAAAAAGCTTGCGAAAACACACGCCCATAATCCAAACCAACATAAGGGCGAAGTTCACCAAAAACCTTTTTGAAGGTCGCGTGATTGCTCCACGGAATGGTGCGTAGCAACAAATCATTCCGGCTAAAAAAACCGTTATTGCCAAAAAGCAAACTCTCACGCGTGCCACGAACATTGGAAGCGCCCCCCAACGAAATCTGTTCAGCACCCAATAAATTATGTGGTGAATATTGACCACTCAAAAGATTGCTCAGTATAAAGTCCAAGCCCCCTACCTTAAAAGGCGTCATGACACTAAGCGTACCGGTAAATTTGGCAAATTGTGGCTCCGCATCCCCTGCCCCTGGCGCATGTTTCTTTACTGAATGAAACAAAGGGAGCCCTTGCAAATAACTCACATCAAAGGTCCAGGTCCCCCCCAACATCTGGCGCGAATGCGAAATCCCAAAATTGGCGACACTATATTGACGGCTGCCCACTTCAATCTTATTACCAAGGAGGTAATTGTTGGTTCTTTTATAAGAAAGACCCAAATTCAAAGTTGTAAGGGAAACACTATCACGGTAAAGAACCCTGCTTGTACTGGCGTGCAACTCACTGGAATCCCCCGTCGTCTCAATATCGGTAAAATTGCCAGGGATAATGCTTTGGTAATTATAAACAGTGCCATTCAATCCAAAGGTCCAATAACCATACGGAATACTCACACTCGCTGAAATGTTATTACTATGTCCTTCTTGCTTGCTCCCACCCCAATAATCGGGCTCACTGCGTTGATAGTTAAAATCCCACGCATCATTCATCCCTAAAATATTTTCTACCCTCAAGCCCGCACTATAACGCGCATAACCCGTGGAAGATTGTCCCATATTGTCATGAGAAACAGTAACCTTGAAAGTTTTATCGGGATGATTGTTAATATTGACAATGGTGCTCCCTTCTTCACGCCCTGGAAGAAGTTCGCTTTGAGCGTGCGCTGAACTCAAACGGTTGATCTGATCAAGCCCCTGTTCAATATCGCGCATGTTCAAAACATGACCTTGAAGCCCAGGAAAAGCACTCCATACAACATTATTATAACGAGATGCCGGTGAACCATTATAGTAAATCTCTGAGAGCTTGCCCTCAACGACAACAAATTTGAGCGTCTTGCTGTTTTTGATATCTTGATCAGGAATGTAAAAACGCGCCGTTACATAGCCTTGATCCAAATAAACTTTGGTTAACTTCTTGATTAAGAGCTGGATATCGACAAGACCGATACATCTTCCAACATAAGGCTCTGTTACGGCTGATATAGAGCGCTTTTTGACATGGTGCACTCCCTCAACAACAACAGCATGAATGGGAAAACATTGCTTCCCACTCAAAAGCATTTCTGGATTTTGCTCTGAAGGCGTCTTTATCCTTTTAGGCGTTAAAGACTGTAATTTCTCAATTCTTTCTAATTGCTGCTTTTCTGAATACCTACGAGAAAAATTATCTGTTGGGGAATGAAAAATAGCTGAAGAACGCGCATAAATATTTACACCTGTAAACAAGCAAAATAACACTAAAATGGCAAGAAAAATGCTTAAAAGAGAACTTTGGCGTAAAAATACAGAAAACAATACAGATTGCCCCCGCTTTGCACTATTCATGAAGCACTCTTTAAAAGAACTTCATGGAAGCTCTAATAAGTCAACTCAAAACAGCCACTGCCCTATGACGCTTTTAACAAAAGCACATGCCTCTGTGACCAAAAAGTGACACTAGAAAAACTACTTTATTTGACAAAAAAACGCTTTATTTTATGCTGAAGATCTCTCCCCCACATTTGTATAAAGAAGTTTCTAAACAAAACTGTTTAGCCCGTCAATGGTTAATACATCAATATCCCCAGTTTAATGCGACAATATATTTATCAATAATTAGAGATAAATTCACTCTCCAGCTCCTCTAAACCACTCAACACGCATATAAACGAGACATCATGCTATCAAGCACATCCTGTCGTCAAAAACAACAGCATAAAACAATAAAGAAATCTCTTTTGAAATCTTTAAGACAACCACGCAAAACTCTTTTTCCTGCCTTTGCTCGCCAAATTTGGCGAGCAAACAAAGTCTTGATTTTCTAATAAGTTATATTTAATGGCATTTTCATCAAAGAATCTTTCTCCAAAGACAATGATCTGAGTAATCTGAACAGAAGAATTTTGTCCAGTGTTGTCAGTTCTTTTTAGAGCCTATATTATTTTTTTAAATGAGAGAAAATTAAAAACATTATATTTCAATATGTTAGAATTTTAACGATACAACCTATATCGATAATACAACCTTAAATACAATCAATAATATATTATTTGTCAGTTTGTGTTCGTAAATTGAACTGACAAATTAGATTATTTTAGTGACTCATAAAACCTATCAAAATACTCATTCTGATATTTTAAAGCCCATAGTACATTTATCTTGATTAACCCGTGAAACGAACAGCAAACTTCACTATTTTGCTGATTTTACCTCATGTCATAGGCTGTGGATAAGCAGCCTCTAAAAACCCCTTTTGAAAAAATTTATCCGTTTTTTCGCATTTTTCTACATTTTTTTCACCATTTGCTCAAAATGGATTTAATAAGCTTCATTTCGATTCTTTTGAAGAGAATTAATCTGTATCGTAGATAGTTATGGAGTTTATCCTTTATGCTTCGCTCTCATCATTCTGATAATGAACACGTCACTTTACGCTCTCTGTTGGAATATTATCGTCAACAAGCTAAATCACTCCGTGAATTAGGAACATGGTTTGAAAACCTTGTCATAGCTTATTTGACAAAAGACCCTCTCCATTATGGGCGCTACGAAAAGGTTCAAACCTATTATGAATGGGCGCAAGAGCATGAAGGTTGGAATAAAAATGATATCGGTATTGATCTAGTTGCTAAGCTTCGTCATCAAGAGGGTTATGTCGCTATTCAATGTAAGTGTTATAAAGCAGATCATCAGATCAGTAAAAAGGATATTGATAGCTTTATCGCTGCCTCTGGAAAAGACATCTTTAAATATCGTCTTCTCGTTGATAGTACGGAAGTGGAATTAAGTGACAATGTGAATGCCATGATTAAAGGACAAGCGATACCCGTTTATCGCATTGACCTTCGTCATATGGAAAACAGTCGGATAGATTGGAAAATATTTGCAACAAAACAAGAAGTTCTTCTGAAATCAACAAAAGAGCCTCGTCCCCATCAAGAAGAAGCCATCAAGAAAGTCTGTGAAGGTTTACAAGAAGCAGACCGTGGCAAGCTCATTATGGCATGTGGAACGGGCAAAACTTTTACAAGTCTTAAGATAGCAGAAACCCTTGCTGGGAAAGGCAAGCGTGTGTTGTTTCTGGTGCCTTCTCTGGCTTTACTCTCACAAACAATCCGTGAATGGACAGCCGATGCACAAATCCCGTTGCGTTCCTTTGCGGTTTGTTCTGATACAAAAGTAGGCAAGCGTCGTAAAAACCAAGATGATATTGTTGGTATGGAAACATCAGATCTTGTTCTCCCTGCTACCACGGATGCAAAAGCCCTTGCCAAAGAAGCGCGTGGAAACCTAGTAGACGCAATGACGGTAGTCTTTTCAACTTACCATTCAATTCAAGTGATTTCGGATGCACAAAAGGATCATGGATTACCCGAATTTGATTTGATCATCTGTGATGAAGCACACCGTACTACTGGGGCTTTATTGGGAAGTGAAGACAATGAATCTGAATTTATCAAGGTTCACGATAACAGCATCATTCGGGGCAAAAAACGTCTGTACATGACAGCAACGCCTAAGATCTTTAGTGACAAGCTGAAAAGGAATGCTTTCTTATCCAATAACGTTTTGGTGTCCATGGATAATGAAAAACTCTATGGCAAACAACTTTACACTTACAACTTTACACGTGCTTTAGAGGATAAGCTGTTATCACCTTGTAAAGTTATCATATTAGTTGTCAACGAAGAAGAAGTAAGTCAATCCATTCAACATCTGATTACCGATAAGAATTATGAACTTATTCTCGATGATAGGACCAAGATTAATGGCTGTTATAGAGCACTTACCAAAATGGATCTGAAACTTGATCTTAAAGATGACCCCAAGCCCATGCGTAGAGCTTTAGCTTTTTGCAAAGATATTGAGACTTCTAAACGCATATGCAAGAGATTCAAAAAAGAAAAAGTGCAAGAATCTTTGCGCGCTCTTCATAAGAACTATAAAGATACTCCTCCTCTTAACTGTACCCTTGCCCATATTGATGGAACCTTTAGTGCTAAAGAGCGTACAAAACAACTTGAATGGTTAAAGGAAGATGCGGGGGAAAATACGTGTCGTGTTCTCACCAATGTAAGATGTCTTTCTGAAGGTGTGGATGTTCCTGCTCTTGATGCTGTTCTATTTTTACACCCGCGCAAAAGTCAAATTGAGATTATTCAAGCGATAGGACGCGTCATGCGTCGAGCAGAGGGTAAAAAAAGAGGCTATATTATTCTACCCATTGGGATACCCGCTGACATTCCGCCGGAAATAGCCTTAGAAAACAACAAAAAGTATAATGTCATCTGGCAAGTTCTCAATGCTTTACGTGCCCATGATGACAATTTTAATAAAATAATTCACCATATGCACAAAAAACAAGATGTAAGCGATGCTCTTGAAATCGTTGCTGCTTCTCAAGAACTTGCGTTAGAAGATACGACCACGGTTATTGATGATTTACCTATACGCTCAAAATTAGAGTATTCAGGACTTAATATTGGGTTAGCAACTTACGAATCCTCTCACACATGTGAAGAACAAGGAGAACTCCCCCTTTTTTCTAAAAGTAAAGATGTCATTAAAGCTGCTATTGTTAATAGATTTTACGACCCTAGCTATTGGAAAAAATGGGCAATAAATGTTGGTGATCTTGCTCAAACTCATATCATACGCTTAACTGAGGTTTTAACAAAATCAGAAACTGAAACACGGCAAGTGTTTAATGATTTTATGACCGAATTGCGGAGCAATTTAAACACAACTATCTCCGAACAAGACGCAATTGAAATGCTTGCACAACATCTTGTAACGCGTCCAGTCTTTAATGCTTTATTTGAGGGGCATCAGTTTGTTCAAGAGAATCCCGTATCTTGTGCTTTACAACGTGTACTCAATGTCCTTGATAAGTTTACTCTTAAAGAAGAATCTCAAGATCTCAAAAATATTTCTAAGAGTGTACAATTTTACACGCGTGGAATTACCACTCTTGAAGCACAACAAAGCTTAATTGTAGAGCTGTATAATGAATTTTTCCGTTATGCTTTTCCACGTACAGTAGAAAAATTAGGAATTGTTTATACGCCCATTGAGGTTGTTGATTTTATCATTCATTCTGTTGATGATGTCTTGCGTAATGAATTTGGAAAAAGTCTAGGATCACGAGGTGTCTCCATTCTCGACCCTTTCATTGGAACAGGAACCTTTATCACGCGGCTGTTACAATCAAAACTCATCAAACCAGAGGACATGGAATATAAATACCGTTATGATATCCATGCCAATGAGATTGTTTTACTCGCTTATTACATAGCAGCCATTAATATCGAAGCAACCTATCATGGTCTTATGAAAGGGAATTATATCCCATTCAAGCATATTGGTTTAACCGATACGTTTCATCTTTTTGAGAAAAAAGATCTGATGGAAGGTACTATGAAAGAAAACAGTGAATATTTAGAACATCAGAAAAATCTCAATATTGAAGTTATTTTTGGTAACCCTCCTTATTCAACAGGTCAAAAAAGTGAAAATGATAATGCAAAGAACACTCCCTATCCCATATTGAATGATCGTATTGGAGAAACTTATGCTGCTCAATCAAAAGCAACTTGCTTACAAGCACTTTATGATAGTTATATCCGTGCTATTCGTTGGGCTAGTGACCGTATAAAAAACCATGGTGTTATTGGTTTTGTCACAAATGCGGGTTTTATTGATGGAAGTTCTATGGATGGTTTACGCAAGTGCTTCGTTGAGGAATTCAGCAGCCTTTACATTTTCCATTTACGGGGGAACGCTCGGACCTCTGGAGAACAACGTAAGAAAGAAAGTGGTGGAATTTTTGGTGAAGGATCTCGTGCCCCTATAGCGATTTCTATTCTCGTAAAAAATCCAAAATCCAAACAACAGGGGAAAATATATTTCCGTGATATTGGAGATTATCTCACAAGAGAAAAAAAGCTTAAGACAATTAAAAAATTTAGGAGCATTGATGGCATTACACGGAGCAAAAAAGGTTGGCAAATAATTACACCAGATAAACATGGTGATTGGCTTGGTCAACGTGATGACAGTTTCAACGCCTTTTTAGCTATAGGTGATAAAGGTGACAAAAAAGGTCATGGTAAAAAACTCTTTGAAATATTTTCTCTTGGGATTGTAACTAATCGTGATGCTTGGGCATACAACTTAAGCCGTGAAGCTTTAGCAAAAAACATGAGTAATATGATTGGCTTCTATAACAGTGAAGTGGAACGATTTAATGATGCTTACACAGATACTGACCGTAAAAAACGTGCAAAGACTGTAAATGATTTCGTTGATACAGATGAGAAAAAGATAAGTTGGAGTCGTGCTCTTAAACAAGAGCTAGCAAAAGGGAAAGTTTTTAAATTTGAAGAGACATGCCTTATGCAAAGTTTGTATCGTCCTTTCACACGACAATGGCTTTATTATAATCGCTGCTTTAATGAAATGGTTTATAAAATGCCGCATATATTTCCAATGGAGCAAACAGTTGAAAATAAAGGAATTCAAATTACAGGTATAGGAGCAAAAAAAGACTTTTCTGTACTTATGATTAAGACCGTATCTGATCTTCAGGTGATAGAGAATGGTCAATGCTTTCCAAGATATTTTTACGAAGACACTACGGTTTCAAAAGCTAAAAACAATACACAAACTCATTTATTCGCAAATGCTACAGAGAAAAGTAAAACAGCTGGTTTACAGAAGCGTGATGCCATTACTGATGAAGGATTAGCACATTTTAAAGCTGCTTATCCTAATGAAACCATAACAAAAGATGATCTGTTTTATTATGTTTACGGGATTTTGCATTCGGAAGATTACCGTACCCGTTATGCACATAATTTATGCAAAGAATTGCCTCGTATCCCTTGCGTAAAAACTGCTGATGACTTTTGGAAGTTTGTGACAGCAGGGCGTGAACTCGGTTATTTGCACATGAATTATGAAACAGTAGAACCTTATCCAGTCACATTTAAAAAGGGTAATCCAAAACAGACAGAGATCTCTAATCCCGAAAAGTTTTATTATGTGACTGAAATGAAATTTTCTGGGAATAGTAAGGAAAAGGATAAATCGACAGTTTTTTATAACAGCAATATCATCATGAAGGATATCCCTCTTAAAGCTTATGAGTATATAGTCAATGGAAAGCCTGCTCTTGAATGGGTTATGGAACGTCAATGTGTTAAAACAGATAAAAAGAGTGGTATTGTTAATGATGCTAATCGCTATGCTGTTGAAACCATTGGCAACCCTGCTTACCCTCTAGAGTTGTTTCAAAGGGTTATTACCGTAAGTTTAGAAACAATGAAAATCGTGAAAAACCTACCAAATTTGGTATTAAGAGAAACTGAATAACTTATAAAGCATGCTCACATAATGGGTATGTTAATCTCACAAGGGGTAAAAGGTCTTATACCTATAGGTTCCTATACCCCCTTTATACATTGCTTACGTACAATCTTTAAAAGGATAATTTATCATGCGTTATTCTAAAAAGAAGAAACTTGCACTTTTAGATACTCTTATTTGGATTACTTTAAGACTTTTAAGAAACCCACTCTTAAAGTGAATTAGATTTTTTTACATTGCCTTTAAGAGGTTATACCGTAATCTAAAATGATAATTTTATCCTTTTCAAAAGCTTTGTTTAAAAAGAGTTATGTATATTCATTTTACTTATAGGTTTTGTAGGTTCTTAAAACCCCCAAAACCCCTACAAAACCTCTTTAAATATATATCATAGATTGTATTTACAGATTGTATTTAATATAGGTTGTTTCTTTAAAACATTAACATATTGAAATATAATGACTTTTATTTTGGATTAAAAAATAAAATAATACGTACAAAAAGCACCCCCCAAAACTCATAACCTAATGATCTTGATAGCATTTCTTATGAGTTACAAGCTATCTTTTGAAAAACTTTAAAGGATCACATGCTTTTTATAAAACACGTTGTAATCATTCTCTAAATCATAAGGTTATCATTCAAAAGAACTGATAAAATTCATAAAAGGGATTTTGATAACGTAATCAGTTTTTAATTTCCTATGCTTTTCATAAGACACGCTTTAATCACCCGCTAAAATCATCACTTTTGTCGGTTCAGTTTACTGACAGATAACTGACAGGTTTTAATCAATTCATATCATTGGTTATCTTTAAAGATTGTACTCTTGATATGAGTTATGTTTTAAAGATATTAACCTATTGAAATATAATATTTTTATTTTTTCTCAT
Source organism: Bartonella sp. AC158YNML (assembly GCF_042196725.1). Classification (NCBI taxonomy): domain Bacteria; kingdom Pseudomonadati; phylum Pseudomonadota; class Alphaproteobacteria; order Hyphomicrobiales; family Bartonellaceae; genus Bartonella; species Bartonella sp. AC158YNML. The sequence continues at coordinate 63,047 of NZ_JBHIQU010000009.1, read as the reverse complement.
TAAAAAAATAATAGAAGGTCTAAAAGGAACTGACAACACTGACACAGTCTATTAAAAGGGATCTTATTCATTTCTATAATGATGAATCTCTTTTTAGATGTTTTCATAACAGTCTCTAAATTACAATTATCATATATCCTATTTATCGTTTCTCTTATGAAAATGAAAAATGATGCCATGCTATAAAACATATAACAGTTATAAAGAATGCGTAAAACAGTAGCTTTGTTTGAATAAAGCAAAAATGCAAATGAATGCATTGGTTATAAAGATCATCTCTATAAAAAGCTGTTAAGTTGCAAATATGTTATAAACAAAATTCACAAAAAATTTAAAATTCATTTAGTGAAAAATAGATAGATTATAAATATAAAAGAAGCAATTCATAAGGATAAGATATTATCAATACACAACGTATTTAAAAAAATACAAGAAATATCAAAAAAGATAAAATATTAATTGACAATAAATACGTATTTTGTTATATGAATAATCAAGTGATTAACAAACACTTTACGTTAAGTGGATAGGTTACGATAAAACCTTTCCTATGTTTTTTAAATACTGGTTGTTTTTTATGTGTTAATTAGCATATAATGATTCTGTCGGGTGTGCTTACATCATACAATACCTTTATGGGAAAAGTGTAAGCAACGGACTTAACGCCGTGTTTGTTAGCGCCCGATGCTTGTTAAGAGCGTCAATAACAAACAATTTTACGTTAAGGTTTTAAATATGACAAATATATCACCCCCCCGTTAATAAGAAAACAACATCAAAAAAGTATGAGTTTACTGGCAAAATGGATTTTGTGACTGGTCTCATATTATACCGTATACGTGCTTTAAGAGATTTTGGGGATGTCAAAGCTGGCGATCTAGGGGGGTATATTGAAAACGAAAGTAACTTATCTCACAAAGGTAATTGCTGGGTTTATGACAAAGCACGCGTTTTTCAAAATGCAAGGGTTTCAGGGAATGCTAAAGTAAAAAGCTTTTTTGTTGACGTTTGTGGTAATGCAAGAATTTATGGTAATGCTATTTTTGAAGGCATGTTTAAAGGACAATGCAAAGCTTTATGGAAATGCTCATGTTCGCAATGCCGTTGTAATTGAGGGCAATGCTCAAATTTATGATAACGCCCGTGTCACTGATCATGCTCATATTTGTGATGGCTCGCGTGTTTTTGATGATGCCGTAGTTTGTGGGGCTCTTATCTCAGGTAATTCTTATATTCATAGCAATGCTTCTCTAACTGCTAATGAAGATATTTGTGATGATTCATATCACGAATTTGGGAGTGAAGATGATTATTACCGTCATGAGTATTATGCTGATTGTGAGTGGTATTATGACGATGATAATGACAGCGAATATGAAAGTGACGCTGCGTAAATAATTGCGTGGGCGCGGCGGGTGCGCCTGCTTTCCAACCAAATTTTCCATTTCAAATTTTATCAACTGTTTATCACATTAGATTGTGAGGGTACCTCTATGTGCAAAAAATATGAATTAACCAGTGAAATCAAAAAAATCAAACATGCTCTTACTCGAAATATTATAAACCTTTATCGCATTCGTGCTTTAAAAGATTTTGATGATATAAAGGCGGGTGCTTTAGGCGGTTTTATTGAAAAGGAAGTCAACCTCTCCCATGATGGCAATTGCTGGGTCTATGATGAGGCTTGTGTCTATGGTCACGCCCATGTTTATGAGGATGCTACGGTTTTTAGTTATACACGCATCTATGGTCGTGCTAAGGTTTGTGGCTCTGCTTGCATTTATAGCCATGCAAAAGTTTATAATTATGCCTTTATTAATGGCCCTGCAAAGATTTATGGTGAGGTCTATGGCAATGCAAAGCTCAATAAAAGAAGCAAAGTAAGGTTAGTTCCTCAAAATTGTGAGTTTTATGAAAGCGATAATGTTGTCAAGATTGTTGATGAAACAGAATAAAAATAGGCATGGGGGCGCCTTCTTGATGGCTATAAACGCATTATAAAATAATTGCTATAAACATATCATAAAAGAGAGAGTAAAATAAAAGAAAGCTGTGCCAAGTGATATGACGCAGCTTTCAAATAATGATTCTAATGATAGAAAAATAATCATCTACAATGGAGTAATGAATGCATATATACAAAACGTATTATATTGCAAGCACTCTATTAGAGATATGAAAACTTATCAAGAGAGAAATGTATGATGTGTATGATCTTTAATCACTCATTTGAATGAGAGAGCCTATAAATGCTTTTCGTTGCTATCAAACGTATTAATCATAACTCCTCCTTTGTGAGGTGGTCATTTGAAATAAAGCCCATGATCAAAATGCTTCTTTTCAAACGTTTCAATATTTTACAGTTGCAAACGTTAGCTTTTCAAACAAGCTCTCATAAAGACAACAAACAACCGCTTTTATCAAATGCAAGGCTTTAAAAACTGTTATAAACATCAGTTTCAAACGTTTAAACGTTCACTTAGAGAGGTTCTCATAAGCGTATTTTTACTTTTCTTTAAAATCTAATTTCTTTAAAAATTAGCCGGTTCATATTTGGGCTGGCAAAAGCAACCAATCCAATTTTGGATTGACCTCATTTGCTTTCATATCTTTAAATTTATATTCTTAAAACGTTTTTTGCTCACTTGCTTGCATATGTCATAAAAGGCTTTTAATTTCATCAGATATAAAATACCTCTTTATCATTTTCTAAACTTTTAGACAGCATTTTAAAAGCGATCTTGTCCTTAATCCTTTTATGCAATTTTTTAAATTAAACCCATAAGCTTATGACCGTTTCAAACGATTATTCCTTTGAAGGCTTCGCTCAAAAAAGAGCAAAACTCATACCATTCTTTAAACGTATACAATTTATGTTATCGATATTTTCAAACGACTAAATTTTTTAACAATGTGATTTGTGCTGTGATAAAAAGGTATTATAAAATTTATAAACTGTTATGTATGATAACTGCTTTTGATTTCATTTGAACGTTTACATGCGTTATAATATTTACATCATGATTTGCTTTTTATGGTCTATTCATACATAGCGATCTTATATAAAAAATGGTCAAATGAATCATGCATAAAAAGATGGATTCTTAAGTGGATTCATATAAAATTATTGCAAACAACCTATTGACTTTATTAGTTTTTTATGCAATATTTGGTATCTGGCGGCAGAGCTTTGTATAAAGTTGCAAGAGCTTGTTCAAAACATCAACGACATAGAAGAAGTCGAAGCAACTTTCCCTCTTCTTAAAATTGATTTAAAGCGTCAAATAAAGGCTGAAAAAGTACACCTAGAAACTACACAAGATACGGCTTAATGCCTCTCTAAAATGAAATAACATTTTGTTTTTAAATAATTATATTTACGAAAAAATAGAAAATCGCCATATGGCGTATATCTTTTTTGTTTTTTGGGTCATTTTTGTCTGATTTTGGAGTGAACTTCACGATGTATCGAATTTTTTTAAAGGGTATTCAAAGACCTTTCAAAGATCATTTAAAACCTCTTTAATACGTCTTTATTTTTTTCTCTTAAAGGTCGCAATTTGAGATGATAAGTTCTTGAGCCGGAATCACATTATTTAAGAAAAAGCGTATATAAGATGTTTTCATCCCTTCTAGAGTAAATTGACTGAAAATTTTTCCATGTCCCAAGCACATTATTCAGATATATTATTAAAGAGAGAAACGTTTAAGCAATTGGGTCAAGTTGTCCCTATTCCTCTCTCCCACCCAAAGTGCAAGGTGCACCTTTGATTTTCTATTTCCTTCACACGCAATTTCATTGTGATCTGAACTTGATTTAGTTTGAAGACATTGCGCAATCTGGCAAAGCATTCACCAATCTAATCCCCCATTCATATCAAAAGCCATAGCCGCTTTGGCAGCATAAATGCTAAAAGCTTCTAAATACTATTCGTCAATCCCAGCTTTGCTGGCACGAGTCATCAGTTCTCAATTTTTCCCTAAATTCCGATTTTTGCAATTTTAAGTGTCAAAATAAATTTTAACAAAACGCGCACTGAAAGGTAAAATAGCTATAAAAATAATGAATTATCGCGTATTCTTACCTAATCTCAACTCTTCCAACTTAGTACAAAGCCTTATGTAAAAACCATAGCGATTTTGAAACAATTCAAATCTTAACGATTATTATTTCCTTAACTGGTGGTATTTCTCATCGGCGTTTCATCTCAGCATAGCTCTAAGAATAAAAGCGGATTGAACTATCTATTTTAATGACCAGAATAATATATTTAACGATCTACTGTCAACATCACTGGATCAATTGTACAATAACATATTTAATTAATATGTATTGTTATATATGTTTGTAGTTAAATTGAAAGCGCATTTAGATAATCCTGCTTTCTTATCTCGATATTCAAAATGACTAAGCGAAAAATTATATACGCAACTGTAAAATTTTACTTCTCTTAAAATCATTCACTTATTCGCTAAAAACTTAATGAACAACTCAAATGACCATTTTCATAAAGAGGAAATCTGCTTCTTTTTGGAGAATGTTGTTATTTAGGATGATATGAAATTGAAAAGTTTGGTGCACCCGACAGAATTCGAATCTGTGACCTCTGCCTTCGGAGGGCAGCGCTCTATCCAGCTGAGCTACGGGTGCTTAAAACCGATTATTAAAATTAGTTGTGATCTTTTAACTAATCATTCTCTTAGCTTCAATGCTAAATTACCATTCTAATAAAAAAATTACTTATTTGTAAATTATCTAACTACGCACCCCTTTTATTTTTCTACAATGATACTTTATCTTGAAAGAGCTTTTTTGTCTTCAACACTCGTTTTATTATTAAAAGAGCTTTTATTACAACTTCAAAACTTTCAAAAAATAAGTTACAATATAAACTGTAAGTATCAGGATAATTTCTAAATGATTACATTACCAAGTCGCTTTCATTTTGTTTCCGCAGAAACTGAGGAAGCTCTCAAAGCTACCCATAAATTAATTTCCGTTTATGGTCATTCTTCTCTGGAAGAAACTGATATTGTTGTTGCAATCGGTGGTGATGGGACAATGTTACAAACCGTACGGGACGTCATGAATACAGGCAAACCCATTTATGGCATGAATCAAGGTTCTGTAGGATTTCTTATGAATGAATTTCATGAAAAAAAATTACCTAATCGTATTGCTGTCGCTCATAGAAAAGAAATCCATCCCCTGCGCATGATTGCAAAAGCTGAATGTCAAGAATCTATCGAAGCTCTTGCAATTAATGAAGTATCTCTCTTTCGACAATCTTATCAAGCAGCAAAAATTCGTATCACCATTGATAACAACGTGCGCATGGAACAATTAAATTGTGATGGAGTCCTCGTCGCTACACCGGCAGGATCAACCGCTTATAATTTATCAGCACAAGGACCTATTTTACCCCTTATGGCCCCCCTTATGGCTCTTACTCCCGTTAGTCCTTTTCGTCCTCGGCGTTGGCATGGAGCATTGCTTCCCAATACAGTAACAGTGCGCTTTGATATGCTTGAACCTGACAAACGCCCTGTTAACGCTGCTGCTGATAATGTTGAAGTTAAATCTGTCCATTCAGTTACTATTTCAATGGCAACAGAAGTAACAGCTTCAATCCTTTTTGACTCAAATCATTCATGGGATGAACGCATTTTATCAGAACAATTTCGCTATTAATGATTGTATTGTGCGTTTTATGTGTATATGGTTGTTATAGTTAGTTTTTTTGTGAAAGCATCTTAAAACTCTTTAAGAGTGGGGGATATTGGTTATACTCATCATTTAGATAGCAAAATTAAAATCACAGAGCAATTGATAAAAAAATGATACCATCTTTAAACAGTTTTGATGATTTAGGTCTTTCCGCAAAGGTTGTTAACGCTGTAAAATCAGCGGGATATACAACTCCAACACCTATTCAAAGTGAAACAATTCCTCACGTCCTTCAAAGAAAAGACGTTCTAGGAATCGCTCAAACGGGAACGGGTAAAACCGCCTCTTTCGTATTGCCTATGCTCACTCTCCTTGAAAAAGGTCGTGCAAGAGCACGAATGCCCCGTACGCTCATCTTAGAACCAACAAGAGAAATTGCAGCTCAAGTTGAAGAAAATTTCGATAAATACGGAATAAATCATCGTTTAAATGTTGCTCTTTTGATTGGTGGGGTATCTTTTGAACTCCAAGATCGCAAACTTGAACGAGGAGCTGATGTTCTTATAGCAACACCAGGGCGCCTTCTTGATCATTTCGAGCGCGGTAAATTGCTCCTGATGGGCGTTGAAATCCTTGTTATTGATGAAGCTGATCGCATGTTGGATATGGGCTTTATTCCTGATATCGAACGCATCTGTAAACTAACACCTTTTACGCGTCAAACTTTGTTCTTTTCTGCAACAATGGCACCAGAAATTACAAAACTAACGAAACAATTTTTACATTCTCCGGTATCTGTTGAAGTTACAAAAGCTTCCTCAACAGCGACCACAATTACACAACGGCTTGTTAAATCTGGAAATAAATCATGGGACAAAAGAGCAGTTTTACGAGAACTTATCCAAAATGAAGGTGCCGAGCTTCAAAATGCTATTATTTTCTGTAATCGCAAGAGGGATATCTCTGAACTTCTTAGATCACTCATTAAACATAACTTTAGTGTAGGTGCATTGCATGGGGATATGGACCAATATTCACGTATGAACACCCTAGCCGATTTTAAAAATAATAAACTTACACTTCTGGTTGCTTCTGATGTTGCTGCCCGTGGTCTCGATATTCCAGCCGTAAGCCACGTATTTAACTATGATGTTCCTACACATGCTGAAGACTATATCCATCGAATTGGTCGTACAGGGCGTGCAAATCGTAGCGGAAAAGCTTTTACAATTGTCACAAAAGCTGATCAAAAATATATCAATGCCATTGAGGAAATGAGTAATGAAAAAATTGAATGGCTCAATGGAGATCTCTCAACTTTAATAGCCGATGATCAAACAGAAGATATTGTTGTAAAGAAAAAATCATCAAAATCATCAAAGAAAACTGCTCCAAAAGAGCCTGTTGCTCACACTAAAAAATCTGTAGAAGAGAATAAAACAGAATATATCAAAAATGCAAATAATAAGGAGAAGCCATCTGAGCAACAACGCTCACGAAAAAATAAGAATTACACGCCCCTTGGATTTGGTGATGATATTCCTGCATTCATGCTCATAAAAACGCGTAGATAGACTCGCCCTTTACTCTTTGTAAGCATAAAGTAAATAAAAGATGCCTTTTAAAAGTTTTTCTTATTTCTTAGAGAGCCTTTCTATTACCTTTTCACGCCCTAAAAGCTGCAAAAGCTTTCCCATTTCAGGCCCATGATCCATGCCCGTAAGTGCTTGACGTAATGGCATAAATAAAGACTTTCCTTTCCGACCTGTTTTTTCTTTTAATGCTGTTGTCCAAATTTTCCAACTTTCCTCATTCAAAGCACCTTCAGGTAAGAAATCGAGTGATTGACGCACAAATGCACGATCCTCTAGTGCTACTGTATCAAAATTTTGTTCATCATGAATGATTTTCCACCACAAAACAGCATCTTTGACTTTATCAATATTGCGTCTTATCGCGTTCCAGAAATATTCCGCCTTATCTCCCTCAATAGAAAGTTTTTTAAGTCGTATTTGAACTTCTTCATAGGTTAGCTCATGGACAAGATGACTATTCAAAGAAAGAAGATCAGCAATATCAAATTTTGCAACGGATCTTGACGTATCTTGTAAATTAAAATGTTCTAAAAGCGTAGCTTGATTGGGATAGGGATGCACATTTTGCGATGTCCCAATCAAAACGGCAAGGCATTGAACAGCTATAGATTCAAATCCTTCTTCCCGTAGAGAACGAATAGAAAGATCATTATTACGTTTTGAAAATCCTTTTCCTAAAACTGTCGCCAATAAATTGGTATGAGCAAAAACCGGTAATTCTGCATTAAGAGCTTTAAAAAGAGCAATTTGAGCGCCTGTATTTGTAATATGATCATCCCCGCGAATAATATGCGTAATAGCCATATCTACATCATCAACAATAGACGGCAATGTATAAAGATAGCTTCCATCTTCACGAATAAGAACAGGATCTGAAAGAGAAGCCAAATCAATCGTCTGCTTCCCCTTTATCGCATCATTCCAGCAAACTTCTGTTCGCTTTGTTTGCAAAGGATCACTTTCAAAATTAGGAAGAAGAAAACGCCAATGGGGTTTACGACCTTGAGATTCAAAGCTTTTTTTCTCTTCTGCCGTCAATTTTAATGCTGCACGGTTATAAATAGGAGGCAATTTTCGTGAAAGCTGAATTTTACGACGCCGCTCTAATTCTTCTGCAGTCTCATAACAGGGATAAAGAAGCCCGCGTTGTTTGAGAATTTCCGCAACTTCATCATATCGATTAAATCGCTTAGATTGGTAATAAATTGAATCTGGTTGAATACCAAGCCATTCAAGGTCAACAGCAATAGCATCAATATATTCTTGTTTAGAACGTTCAACATCTGTATCATCATAGCGCAAAATAAATTCTCCTTTATGCGCTTGCGCATAAAGCCAATTGAAAAGTGCAATACGGATATTGCCAATATGAATATAACCTGTTGGAGAGGGAGCAAAACGAACTTTAACCATAAAATAATACTCAATTTTTATCGCGAAAATGATTGACTATGGGATAGCGACGATCGCGTCCAAAACTCTTGTAACTGATTTTTACACCGGGTGCAGATTGTCGTCTTTTATATTCGGCACCATAAAGAAGCTGTTCAACTTTCTCAACAGTTTCCCGTGAATGCCCACGTTTAATAATATCGCAAATACTCATGTCATTTTCTACAAGAGATTGCAATATATCATCTAAAATAGGATAAGGGGGAAGAGAATCTTCATCTTTTTGATTTTCTCGCAGCTCTGCAGAAGGCGCTTTTTCTATAATATTGGATGGAATGACAATTCCTTCTGGTCCTCTCAAATTGTGAAAGTGATTTTTATTGCGCCATTCAGCTAATGCGTAAACCTGCATTTTATAAATATCCTTAAGAGGATTAAATCCGCCATTCATATCCCCATATAGTGTTGCATATCCTACAGCCATTTCTGACTTATTGCCTGTCGTTACCACCATTGATCCGAATTTATTCGAAAGAGCCATCAAAAGTGTACCGCGTATGCGACTTTGAAGATTTTCTTCTGTTACATCAGAGGGTAAGCCAAAAAAAACAGGTGCCATTGTCTTTAAAAAAGCCTCAACAGGTTGTGCAATCGGTATGATTTCATAATGACATCCTAAAAGATCAGCACATTCTTTGGCATCTTTTAATGATTCTTGCGAAGTGAAATGATAAGGCATCATAATGGTGCGAACCCTCTCAGCACCAAGAGCATCCACCGCCATTGCCGCACACAGGGCTGAATCAATTCCTCCTGAAAGACCAAGAATAACATCCTTAAAGCCGTTTTTATTAACGTAATCTTTCAAGCCTAAAACACAAGCTTGATAATCGGCTGCTAATCCATTGAGAAGATTTTCATTAGGACCTGAAACACAGTTCCATCCCGTCGTTGTTCGTTGCCAATGGCTCAAAGCAATCTGCCTTTCAAAGTGTTTCATTTGAAACACTTTTTTGCCTTGCCCATTCAAGGCAAAAGACCCGCCATCAAAAACGAGCTCATCTTGACCACCAATTTGATTAGCATAAATAATTGGTACCCCAGATCGTAGAGCTTGCGTATGAACAACATCTATACGTTTTAAAGTTTTATTACGATAGTAGGGAGATCCGTTAAGAACAAGAATAATTTCCGCTCCTTTATCTTTAAGCTCTGTACTCAGAGAGAAATCATTCCATAGATCCTCACAAATGACTATTCCTAATTTGATTCCATGATAAACAATAGGCTCAGGACGTGGACCTGAAGAAAATAAACGCTTTTCATCAAATTCGGCATAATTAGGTAAATCAAACTTTAAGCTTTCAGCAATAACTCGCCCTTCATCAAGAAGCATGAGACCGTTATAAACATTGCCATTACGCCTTAATGGAAGACCAATGACAATTCCTGGTCCGCCTACTGTTATTTTTGCTAAATTTCCAACAGCCTCTTCACATGTTTTTGTAAAAGCAGATTTTAGAACAAGATCTTCTGGTGGATAAGCGCTTATAAAAAGCTCCGATAATAAAACAAGGTCAGCTCCCTCTTCTTTAGCCTTTTGATGTGCCATAACAGCTAGAGAAAAATTCCCCTCAATATCACCGACAATAGGATTTAATTGGGCAATTGCTACCCGAAAATCATTTTTCATAAGTCTTTTTATCACTTCATCAGTTTGGCAACCACAACTTTATTTTTAATCATCAGAAACATCGCTTTTTTTTAAATTCTCTTCTGTCATATGATCTAAAATATTAGGTAAACTTTTGCTATCCACCAGTGGCAATTGCTAACGGGTCAGTGGCACGATTTTTTTTAAGGAGTTCCGCAACAAGAAACGCCAATTCTAACGATTGATCTGCATTTAATCGTGGATCACATTGCGTATGATAACGATCAGACAAATCGTTCACAGAAATAGCATGTGCCCCACCGGTGCATTCAGTGACATCACGACCTGTCATCTCAATATGAATGCCTCCTGGATAAGTTCCCTCTCCATGATGCACAGCAAAAAAATTCTCTACTTCTTTTAAAACATAATCAAAGGGACGCGTTTTATAACCACTAACAGTAATTGTATTGCCATGCATTGGATCACATGACCATATAACCGCACGCTTCTCGCGTTCAACGGCGCGGATGAGTTTAGGTAGATAACTTTCAACCTTATCATAACCAAAGCGCGTAATAAGGGTAAGCCGACCTGGCTCGTTTTCAGGATTTAGAATATCAATTAATCTTAAAAGCTCATCAGGCTCAATGGAAGGGCCACACTTTAATCCTATAGGATTTTTGATACCACGACAATATTCAACGTGAGCATGGTCAACCTGACGTGTACGGTCTCCAATCCATAACATATGGCCAGATGTTGCATACCAATTTCCTGAAGTTGAATCAATTCGCGTCAAAGCCTCTTCATAACCAAGTAAAAGTGCTTCATGACTGGTATAAAAAGATGTTTCACGCAATGAAGAATGCGTTTTGGATGTAATCCCTATAGAACGCATAAAATCAATTGCTTCAGAAATACGCTCTGCCAATAATTCATAACGTTCCCCCTGCGGACTGTTAGAAACAAAACTCAACATCCATGTGTGAACATTTTCTAAATCAGCATAGCCACCTTGTGAAAAAGCACGCAAGAGATTAAGTGTTGCCGCAGATTGGCGATAAGCCATGGACATCCGTTGCGGATCCGGAATACGAGAATCGGCTCTAAATTCAATGCCATTAATAATATCCCCCCGATAAGCAGGAAGATCAATCCCTTCTTTACTTTCGATATCAGAAGAGCGTGGCTTTGCAAATTGACCAGCAATACGACCAATTTTAACAACAGGCTTAAAACTACCAAAGGTTAAAACAATCGCCATTTGCAAAAATACACGAAAAAAATCACGAATATTATCAGCTTCATGTTCTGCAAAGCTTTCGGCACAATCACCACCTTGCAATAAAAAAGCTTGGCCTTTCGCAACGGCTGCTAATTCATTTTTTAAATCACGTGCTTCACCGGCAAAAACTAAAGGAGGATAGCTTCTCAGTTTTCGTTCAACATTTTCTAACATAGACTTATCCGGATAAGTCGGAACTTGTTTAATTGGCCTTTCTCTCCAAGAGTCAGGCACCCATTCTTTTATCATTATACTCTCTCTAAAGACTAAACTTACAGCTTGGCATATCAAAAACTTTTCACCAAAATATATGCTGTTTAACTTTCTATTTTCTTCCCATTTTCATATATATAACTTGGTTTATACATCGTTACCAATTCTTCTGCCATCGTTGGATGCACTGCCATCGTTTCATCAAAGATATCCTTCGTTAGCTTACCCTTGAGAGATATCCCTATAAGCTGTGCCATTTCACCAGCATTTTCCCCTAAAATATGAGCGCCCACAACAATACGGCTTTCACCATCAACAATGAGTTTCATAAGCATTTTCTCTGAAATACCAGAAAGAATATTACGCATAGGACGAAAAACTGTACGATAAATTTCAAGACGCTTATAACGCTTTACCGCCTCCTCTTCTGAAAGACCAACCGTTCCAATCTCTGGTTGAGAAAAAACTGCCGTTGTAATTAAATCATAATCAGGTGTTGTGGGAATATTCTCAAGTGCTGTCTTAACAAAACACATTGCATCATGAATCGCAACGGGTGTTAATTGAATATGACCTGTTACATCACCAACAGCCCAAATATGGGGGATATTTGTTGTCATTTTCTCATCAACAACAACTGCACCAAATTCATTAACTTCTATACCTACTCTCTCAAGTCCTAAACCAGCAGTATTGGGCATCCGTCCCGTAGCTAACAGAACTTGGTCAGTGCTGATCGTTTGCCCATTTGATAAAACAATATCATAACAGTTTTCGGCAGCCTGTACTTTAGAAATTGTTATGCCATAGAGAATAGAAATCCCTTTTTCAATCATTGCATCGCTGAGCAATTGCCGCAAATCATGATCAAAATTACGAAGGATTAAATCACCGCGATGAAGGAGTATTGTTTTTACACCTAATTCATGAAAAATATTAGCAAATTCAACACCAATATACCCTCCACCAACAATCACTATTGATTTTGGGAGTTGATTAAGGTCAAAAATCTCATTAGAAGTAAGGCAAAATTCACCGCCTTCTATGGACGTATTTGGTGCAAGTTTTGCCCCTGTTGCAATCAAAATTTTTTCTGCACTTACCCGCTCACCCGTGGCAGAAAGCTCTAATGTGTGATCATCTATAAAAGTAGCACGACTTTCATAAATATGCACATTGTTATTTTCTAATCCCTTACGATACAGGCCTTCTAACCTTGATATTTCTTTATTTTTAGCTGCAACCAACTTTTCCCAGCTAAAAATTGGATCCGCATATTCCCACCCAAAATCAACACTTTTCTTAAATTCTCTTACATATTGTGATGCATAAACATAAAGTTTTTTGGGAACGCAACCACGAATAACACAAGTGCCCCCTATACGATATTCCTCTGCTATAGCTACCCGCTTTCCAAGACCTCCAGCAAGCCGTGCTGCACGCACTCCACCAGAACCACTTCCAATAACAAATAAATCAAAATCAAAAGAACCCACGAACTAATCCTTCTCATATATCTACAAACAATAGGCTAAGATCATTTATTATCAAATAAAAGTCTTTTTTCTTTTGAAGAAGCATTTTAAGCAATATTCTTAAAGGGTTTATTCTTATTAAAATATTTAAAACCGGCGGGAAAACCGCCGCTATTAAAAAAATCAGAAATTGCCCATTGTTGTCATAATATCAATCAAGCTATTTTTTATTTTCTGAAGATTCTGATTTTATAGGCATATTTGTAGGCATAGTAGAATTATTCAAATTAAGTGTTTCAGACATCTCTTTTTTCACATTTTCTACAAGATCTTGCATAAGAGCAGAACGCCATACATCAAATGCAGAATAGGAATCACGTGCAATATTGGGAACTTCTGTCAAAAACTTTTTACCGGTGTCAGAATTATAAAATGTTGTTATCGCATCAAGCTCTTTTTGAGTAAAATATTTTGCATATACATGAGCAATCTCTTTTTCTAGATCAGAGCGCCTTTTAATTAAAGCAAGCGCCTGCTTATCAACAATATCAGAAATAGCTGTTGCCAAATTCGGATCATCGCTGATCAGTTCATTTTTGAAATCATGGACTGCATTTGGTAAAAAGCTATCAAATTGATCCGTTGCATGAATAGCTCTGATTGCCTTTCGCGCTGAATCTAAATGTTGATCACTCACACCTTGTGCATGAACCATTCCAATATTCACAACAAAAATGGTAATTGCACCCCAATATGCGACAAAACGCGGAAAAGAAAATATTACTTTCATTTAATGATTACCCCGATCGCTAATTATAATTTTAATTCGTTATTCTACCTAAAATCTTTAAGACCCTTTTTTACTGTGCTAACATATCATCATGTAAATGCCTTTTCTAAAAATCAAACGGTTCTAAAACTTTTATTTGCCCATCAGCCATAGCGACAATTGCACGTGAAGCCAACCCCAAAAAAAGGCCATGCTCAACAACACCAGGAATAGCAAGAAGTGCATCCGATAATGGTTTTGGTTGCAAAATGCAGCCCCAAAATGCATCAAGAATAAAATGGCCACCATCTGTTTCAAAAGGATTTTTTCCATTCATTCGCAATATAATGTCTCCAGAAAGTCCGAAATCATCAGCAATTTTTTCGATGGCTTTGCGTGTTGTATGGATACCAAATGAATTAACTTCAATCGGTAGTGCAAAAGCACCAAGTCTTTTTACTATCTTTGTTTCATCAGCAATGACAAGCATTTCACGGGATGCCGATGCCACAATTTTTTCATATAACAATGCTCCACCTCCTCCTTTAATAAGCATCATCTGAGGACCAATTTCATCTGCTCCATCAATATCAAGATCCAATTCAGGTATTTCTTCTAAAGTGCTAACAGGAACTCCAAACTTACGACAGAGCTGTTCAGAATATCGTGAGGTAGCAACACCAGTCACACGTAGACCATCCGCAACACGCTCACCAAGAAGACGAATAAATTCATTGACTGTCGAACCAGATCCGATACCAAGCCGCATACCATCTTCAATAAATTCAAGCGCTCTAACAGCTGCCATTTTTTTTAACTGCTGAACATTCATGAATGACTTTACCTTTTATCCTCAAGCAGTACTCACTCCCCCTATTACCACCGATAATAAAAGGTAACTACCTGACTCAATCTTCTAAACTTACCGTTATTTTTTGCTTGAACAGATGTTACTCGTTATAGAAATATATGATAAGAATAAAATAGAATAATCAACAATTATCTTTTTTATTTCTTTGAGAAGATTTGTTAGCATTTTTCTCATTCAATAAAAATTTTTGATTTATCTTGTGCTATCAATAGGATGCACAAAGATGCACATAGCAATTTTTTTGAAAAAATTAAAATGATCAGATATAAAAATCATCTATTTCTAGAAAACTGTAGATTATTATTTCGTTTCAATGACATTGATAAATTTACCAATCTAAATACCGCAAAATATTATCAGAAAAGTCTTCTATTCTTTTCTGTTTTGTCATCGTCCAGATATGAAGAAAAATGCGATTTAATTATATATTTTGTTGTGCATACCGTCTATGCATATTCCATGGTCTATGAAACCCTAGAGAAGACCAAATAATATCCCCACTTTTGGTCATCATCACGCTTCCTCGTGATAACAATTGTTGAGGGGTAAATATTATTTTTGCCTTCTTGTGACATACTGGATTATGCATCGCAATTGTAAATGTCTGAATGAGAATATCTGCCTCTACGCATTGATCTGTTTCTCTCTGTAAAACGATCACTTTTAATCCATTATCCAATAAGGATGCACAGACATGACGATCACAAATAAATTGTCCATGCAATGAAGGCCCATATTTTGTTGGTTTAATCATTTCATTCACACGGAATGACTTTTTCCATATGGATGACGTTAATTTAGAAATATGGTAACGATCAATATATAATTTTTTATCATGGATAACACCCACCAGACGCATATTATCTGCGATCATCAGTTGTACAGGTGAATGCATCACACAAATACAAATACCAACCAAAATAAAAAAACTAAAAAAGAGCCTGATAGGTGTTTTGCAAAAAGTCAATCCAACCAAGCCTATACTCAGTAAGATCAACGCAGATAACGGCATAAAACCAGGATTCAAATCAGGAGAAATAGCCTTGATAGCATGTGCAATCTTTATCACAAGATCAACTCCAAACCCCATAATTTGAAGGGGAAGCCATTCAAATCCTCCTAACATTGCAAGAACTGCGATTAATCCAAAGGGAATGACAAAAATTGAGATGACAGGCAAAGCAAAAGCATTACTGATAATGCTCAAAGATGCCATATTAGAAAAATGATAAGCAGCATAAATTCCACTTGCACTCCCTGCAACAAAGGAAGAAGCACACGTTGAAAGAATCGATAAGAAAACAAAATTCATCACTCCTCCTCCAACATAAGAGGGAGTTGTTTTTCTTTTACGAAAAAATGATCTTCCACTCCACCAATCAAAAAAAGCGATCAAAGCAGCAGTCGCAGAAAAGGACATTTGAAAGCTAGGACCTAATATTTCATGGGGTGTCATCGCCAGAGTTATCAACCCTGCAATGGAAAAATTACGCATTGTTATAGCAGAGCGATTACACAATATAGCAACCAACATAACAGCAATCATCACAAAACTTCTTTGCGCTGATATTGCTAAGCCCGACAATAACAAATAAAAAGCTGTTATCATAAACGCAACGATAGCAGCAAACTTTTTACTGGAATAATAGGAAGAAAAAACTGGAAAAAATGCTAAAAAACTACGGATACTCAAAAGAACTATGCCGCTTAACAACGCCATATGTAAACCTGATATTGATAAAATATGGGCTAATCCAGCTGTACGTAATGCTTCATTTGTCTCATTTGAAATACCAGCACGCTGCCCTGTTATGAGGGCAGCTGCAACACTCCCCTTTTCTCCTTCAAGGGCTATACGGATTCTTTGTGTCATCTTCGTGCGTAAATTTTCAATTTTCTGTAGAATGATAGCGAATATCCCATCAGGCTGAGAAACGGATATTTTTCTTGGTTTTCCTAAATAAACGCCTTGTGCCCCAATTCTTTTAAAGTAATTATGAAAACTAAAATCGTAGCCTCCTGGACGCACCGGCCCAGAGAATGCACGCATCTTCACTTTTCCATGCAGTCCATCACCAATCGCTAAGCCAGATGGCAAATATTTTGCCGATAAACGAACACGATGAAGACTATGGCGTAATATGGGCTTTTCTGTACTCAAAATATCCAAAACTAAACGAAATCCTCCTTTGGCACCTGACTCAATAGAAACAATTCTTCCCGTCAATGTAGTGACAATGTCACTGCCTAACATGGGTGTTGCAATACGCCACGTTTCTATTTTTGCCGCTAAAGTACCCAATATAATACAAAACAGAAATCCCACGGGAATCCATATTTTTGGATAAAAACGTGCACCATAGAATATTCCCAGAAAAATACTGACCAATGCCCCCAATTGTCCCCAACTTGGTTCCCACTCTAAATGAAAATAGAAAATGATTCCTAGGGCAAAAAAGACTAAAATCAGCGAAAAAAGGATACCAAAAGCAACCTCTTTATTAATACAATCTTCTAACCATTTGCGAAAAAAAATGATTACTTCTTTTAAGAGTGTCAATAAAAAAAGTTTTTGTTGGTTATAGCTACCGTTCTTTGCATCATCATATCTAGAAAAAACACTCTGCCCTATCTGACATGGCTTTTTTCTTTCTGTAACAGATTTTTCGGATAAACCCTCTTTACTTTTATAAAACATCAGTCCCCCACTTTAACTCGCAATACGGCTATTGCACGCCCCATCACTTATGCTAACATAACCTTTCTATAAAGTTCCATAAGTAATATCTCAATTTAAAGGAAAATATTCGTGTCTGTTATTACCCGTTTTGCCCCTTCACCCACAGGTTTCCTTCATATTGGTGGCGCTCGTACTGCTCTTTTTAATTGGCTTTATGCAAAACATACCGGTGGAAAAATGCTTCTACGAATTGAAGATACAGACCGGGAACGTTCAACAGAAGCAGCTGTAAAAGCCATAATAGATGGCTTGCATTGGATGGGTCTTAACTATGATGGCGCCCCTATTTCGCAATTTGAACGTGCAGAACGTCACCGCCAAATCGCCGAGCAGTTGGTCAAGAATGGCAAAGCATATTATTGTTATGCTTCACCTGAAGAATTAGCTGAAATGCGTGAAAAAGCCCGTACAGAAAGGCGCCCGCCCCGTTATGATGGACGTTGGCGGGACCGTGATCGTTCTGAAGCTCCTAAAGGTGTTAAGCCTGTTATTCGCATTAAAGCCCCTCAAGAGGGAGAAACCATAGTACATGATCTTGTTCAAGGTGATGTTCGTTTTCCTAATAAAGATCTTGATGACTTTATTATTTTGCGTTCTGATGGTTCGCCTACCTATATGCATGCTGTTGTCGTTGATGATCATGATATGGGCATCACACATATCATACGTGGAGACGATCATCTTACCAATGCAGCCCGACAAATAATCATCTTTAAAGCAATGGGATGGGATATTCCTGTTATGGCACATATTCCTCTTATCCACGGTGAAAACGGCGCAAAATTATCAAAGCGGCATGGGGCGCTCGGTGTTGATGCTTACCGAACCATGGGATATCTTCCTGCTGCTTTGCGCAATTACCTTGTCCGTTTAGGGTGGAGTCACGGGGATGACGAACTTATATCACTTGAAGATATGATTTCTTGGTTTGATATTGAGGATATTAACAAAGGTGCTGCTCGTTTTGATCTCAAAAAGCTCGATTCCATTAACGGACACTATATGCGCATGAGCAATGATCAAGAACTTTTTGATGCCGCTCTTGATATTCTACCAGAAACCGATAAGGGAGCACAAACCATTGAAAGACTTGATGAAAAACGCCGTGTTCAATTTTTAAAAGCAATCCCACATTTGAAAGAACGTTCAAAAACACTATGCGAGCTGATTGATAATGCCGCCTTCATTTTTACGCAACGACCATTACAGCTTGATGAAAAAGCACAAATGCTCTTAGATAAAAATGGACGAACCATTTTAAACGCTCTTTATCTTGCCCTGAAAGCTTGCCCCTCTTGGGATACAAAAGCTTTAGATGAAACTCTTCGCTCTTATGCCCAAACAGAAAATCTTAAATTTGGATCTATCGCCCAACCACTTCGCGCAGCTCTTACAGGACGCGCAACATCGCCAGGAGTTTTAGATATTCTTATTTTATTAGGACGCGATGAATGCCTTCATCGTATCAAAGACCAACTTATCAAAAAAATATACTCATGATATGTACTGAATAGATCTCCTCAAATAGATCTCTATACAAATATTTCAACGCAATCTAAAAGAGTTTTTTATGTTATATCATTGAAATACAATTTGTATTGAGTAATAATGATCGCTAAGGAAATATTTTAGATTGCATGTACTCACTTTTAGAGGCAATCTGCCCTTAGTATAAGTAAGAAAAGCTTCAGTTATTGTATATCTCCTACTCTGATGAAGCAGAGTCTTAATTTTTAGAAGCGAAGGATCTGAAAGGAATACCGAATGTCTGAGAATAACGCACATCTTATTGTGAATGATAAAAAAGTAGAACTTCCCCTGCGTAAAGGCACAAGTGGACCTGAAGTCATCGAAATTGCTTCTCTCTACAAAAAAACCGATATTTTTACTTATGATCCTGGTTTTACTTCAACAGCTTCTTGTGAATCAAAAATTACTTATATTGATGGTGATAAAGGCATATTGCTTTATCGTGGTTATCCTATCGACCAATTGGCTGAAAAAGGAGACTTTCTGGAAAGTTGTTATCTTCTCCTTTATGGTGAACTCCCAACACAGAAAGAAAAAAACGACTTTGATCGATGTATTATGCAACATACCATGGTCCACGAGCAGTTTTCACGTTTCTTCCACGGCTTCCGTCGTGACTCTCATC
This sequence comes from Bartonella sp. AC158YNML, assembly GCF_042196725.1. Lineage (NCBI taxonomy): Bacteria > Pseudomonadati > Pseudomonadota > Alphaproteobacteria > Hyphomicrobiales > Bartonellaceae > Bartonella > Bartonella sp. AC158YNML. The sequence continues at coordinate 43,227 of NZ_JBHIQU010000009.1, read as the reverse complement.
CCATGGCCGTCATGGTTGCCTGCCTTGGCGCTATGTCTGCGTTCTATCACGACTCTATTGATATTACAGATCCTCACCAGAGAATGATTGCTTCTGTACGTCTTATCTCAAAAGTTCCAACGCTTGCTGCTATGGCCTATAAATACAGTATCGGACAAGCCTTTGTTTATCCACGCAATGATCTTAGTTATGCTGCAAATTTCCTCCATATGTGTTTTGCTGTTCCTTGTGAAGAATATAAAATAAATCCAGTGCTTGCCCGAGCGATGGATCAAATCTTTATCCTTCATGCAGATCATGAACAAAATGCTTCTACATCTACAGTGCGTCTTGCTGGATCCTCAGGTGCTAATCCGTTTGCCTGTATTGCAGCAGGTGTTGCATGCCTTTGGGGACCAGCACATGGTGGTGCCAATGAAGCATGTCTAAAAATGCTACAAGAAATAGGTTCTATTAAAAGAATTCCTGAATTTATTGCACGTGCAAAAGATAAAAATGATCCTTTCCGCCTTATGGGCTTTGGGCATCGTGTCTATAAAAATTATGATCCACGTGCAAAAATCATGCAAAAAACTTGTCATGAAGTTTTAAAAGAACTCAACATTCAAGATGACCCGCTTCTTGATATTGCAATAGAGCTTGAAAAAATTGCTTTAAGTGATGAATATTTTATTGAGAAAAAGCTTTATCCCAATGTTGATTTTTATTCCGGCATTACATTAAAAGCTTTAGGTTTTCCAACCGAAATGTTTACTGTTCTTTTTGCATTAGCACGCAGTGTTGGGTGGGTGGCACAATGGAAAGAAATGATTGAAGACCCTGCCCAAAAAATTGGTCGTCCTCGACAACTTTACACAGGTTATGCTATGCGTGACTATGTTCCTATAGATGAACGTGTAAATTAAAGAGATAAATCAATCAATAAAGCTTCAGTTTACTGAGGCTTTATTGAAAGTGATCAAAAAGCATCCTTTAAGGATTTTTATAAAACCTCATTTTAAAGCTCTTTCTCGCCAGAGAACATCATTATAAAAATTTACGAAAAAATTCTAAATTTTGGCTCTGTCAATAAATTGATAATACTCTTTTGAAAATTAGCTACACATTTAGTAAAAAAAATTGAAAATTTTACCCTATAATTCTCATTATTTTCAATGAAGCGTATTTTCTATGATTCCCTCATATTTAAAACCCTTATTACATATTAAAACTTAGCAATGTCAGAATTTTTCTTTCTATCTTCTTCAAATACAGTAGATTAGAATGAAAATGAAATGCACTCTTAAAATTTGCTATGCAAAATGACTCTTTCTATAAGAATAGCTATAAAGATCAACTTGTTATAATGATTATATCCTATACAGGCATTCATCTTAAACATCATCGGCTAAAATCAAACTTCTTAGAAGAAAATCTTCACAATTGTTAGAAAATAAATTTATTTTGACATTCTGCATTTCATATAAAAAGTGGAAATAATAATATTTTATCCTGTTAAGGACTAAAATTTTCTTTGTATTTAAATTAATAGTTTTTCTTTTAAAGATAATTTACTGATTTTTAAATAAAATTATTAAAATTCATTATATAAGCGATAAGAGGTTTACTTCTTTCCTGTATTTTCTATTCCCATGCTTGATAAAAATAAATTATTTTTTTGATAATAATATCCAGCATAATGAAAACAACTCAATTTTTTACATTGCTCCCAAAGAGCTTAAAGATTATAAAAATGCATAATGGTTTCATATTTGCCAGCTTATCTAATAGGAGAACATAATGAAATTATTAGTAGGAGCTCTTATAATAAGCGCAACACTGTTTACTCTAACGGCCAATTCTCAAACGCTGAAAATTGCAAGTGATGCTTCTTATCCGCCATTTAGTTATATTGACTCAAATAACGAACTTCAAGGGTTTGATATTGATATAGCTTATGCACTTTGTAAAAAAATGAATATTGAATGCACTATCGTCGTACAAGACTTCGAGGGAATGATTCCCGGACTTATTGCCAAAAAATACGATGCTATCATTTCTTCCCTTTCTCCTACAAAAGAGCGCTTACAAAAAATTGATTTTACAGATCCTTACTACAATACAGTACTCGCTGTTATTGTTAGCAAAAATTCGGGAATTAAAGAGATCTCAACACAAAGCTTTAAAGGTAAAAATCTTGGTGTACAATCAAATACAACACAGGCTTCATATTCAGAAGACCATTATGCCTCTGGAGAAGTGAATATCAAACTTTATCCTACAGCAATAGAAGTTACTCGTGACCTTTTAAGCCATCGGCTTGATATAATCATCTTTGATAAATTAAAAGCATTAAATTGGCTTGAAAATGAAGGAAAGGATTGCTGCGAGCTTCTAGGAACTTTAGAAGAAACAAAATTTCCTATTGCAATTGCACTCCGTCAAAATAATACTGATCTTAAAAATAAGTTCAATAAAGCAATAGAAGAAATCCGCGCCGATGGAACCTATGATGAAATTATGAGAAAGTATTTTGCATTCGATATCGATTAAATATCACTATGAATTAAACTTGAAGCTTTATATTTTAAGGAATATTTTCAAACTCTTTGTTGAACATGCAAGTATGATTGAAAACCCAGTATTTTTATAAGAAAAATTTATATTTATAAAAAGTTAATTTTTAATTGTTTCTCGATATTTAAACCTTTCATGGAATCTAATAATAATTGAGATTGTATTTTTATTTTATAAAAATCTAATTTTTTCTTCATGTTCAAATTGAATAGCCTTATTTTGCAAGAAAATTTCTCGATTTTTATTTATGAGATAATGCAAAGCACTCATTTTATGAAAATTAAGCCATCATACAAGCAATAAGATATTTATTTTCTTTAAATCAATAAAAAAGATAATTTTTTGATAATAATCTGCAACATAATGATCTAAAATAAACGCCGATAAATTTTTGCATTGCTCCCAAAAAGCTTACAGATTATAAAACGTGACGATTTCATATTTGCCCGCTTATCCAATAGGAGAATATCATGAAACTATTAGCTGGAGCTCTTATAATAAGCGCCGCGCTATTCGCCCAATTGGCTGATGCGAAAACATTAAAAATTGCGAGTGAAGGCACCTATCCTCCTTTTAGTTATATTGACTCAAATAACAAACTGCAGGGATTTGATATCGATATATCTTATGCACTTTGTAAAAAAATGAATGTTGAGTGTACTATTGTCACGCAAGATTTCGAGGGAATGATCCCCGGACTTATTGCAAAAAAATATGACGCTATTGTTGCTTCTCTCTCTCATACACAAGAGCGTTTACAAAAAATTGACTTTACAGATCCTTACTATGACACAGCACTGGCTGTCATTGTTACTAAAGATTCAGGAATTAAGGAACTCTCAACACAAAGCTTTAGAGGTAAAAATCTTGGTGTGCAATCCAATACAACACAAGCTTTGTATGCGGAAGATCATTATGCCTCTAAAGAGGTAAAAATCAAACTCTATCCTTCCACAATAGAAATGAATCGTGACCTCTTAAATCATCGACTTGATATGATTATTGTTGATAAATTAGAAGCGTTAAATTGGCTTAAAAATGAAGGAAAAGATTGCTGTTTCCTCCTAGGAACTCTGGAAGAAACAAAGTTTCCTGTTGCAATTGCAATCCGTCAAAATAATAATGATCTTAAAAATAAGTTCAATGAAGCAATAAAAGAAATCCGTTTGGATGGAACTTATGAGAAAATTATGAGAAAATATTTTACAAATGATGTTTATTAAATATCAATGTGATATTTAAATGCAACCTACTGTCTATTTCTAAAAAACATTATCTAACTCTTTCATGAGGAACACAAGAATGATTGAAAATTTAGCATTGCTATCATTTAGCAATGGTGGATGGGGAGCGGTTATACTTTCCAGTGCAGGAATGACATTGTCATTGGCGTTGTGCTGTGGCCTTCTAGGGCTTCCCTTAGGTCTTCTCAATGCAGTAATGATTCGATCCAATATTAAGATAGCTAAAGCTCTAGCACGTCTCTTTTCAACGGTATTTCGTGGATTACCAGAGCTTTTAACTCTGTTTTTAGTTTACTATGGATTACAAAACCTTATTCAAAATGCCTTTGACTATTTTAATCTTGAAATCATGTTCAGCATCAATGCTTTTGTTGCTGGTGTCCTTGCACTCAGTCTGGTTTTTGCAGCTTTCTCTTGTGAAGTTTGGCTTGGAGCATTTAATATTTTTGATAAAGGTCAATATGAAGCTGCCAAAGCTTTAGGCCTTTCACGATCAACCACATTTTTTCGTATTGTCTTCCCTCAGCTCATCCGAAATGCCTTACCAGGACTTTCTAATAATTGGCTTACTTTACTGAAAGATACATCCCTCGTTTCAACTATCGCGCTTGTTGACCTCATGCGACAAACGAATTTAGCTGTCGCGGCAACCAATAAACCCATGCTATTTTATCTTGTAGCATGCTTACTCTATTTATTATTTTCAGCGTTTTTTTCTACAATATTACGCTATGTGGAAACATACACTCAAATAGGCTATAAAAAGGTGCTAGGTTAATGATTCCGGAGTGGCTTTATTTCCTTTTTAATCCTGATCTTTTAAGCCGTTATGGCCCCAAATTTGTTGATGGCTTTATTGTTACTGTTGAGCTTGTTTCTATTTCTTGTTCTCTTGGTTTTTTCCTTGGTATGCTTATCGCTTTTGCGCGTTTATCAAAGAATACGTTTTTACAATATTTCGCAAATGCTTATGTCTATTTTTTTCGCGGCTCTCCTTTGTTAGCCCAACTCTTCCTTTTTTATTATGGGCTTGGTTCAATGAACAATTTTTGGCAACAGGTTGGTCTATGGTGGTTTTTTCAAAACGCGTGGTATTGTTGTCTTTTTATTTTTACACTCAATTCTGCTGCCTATCAATCTGAGATCTTTAAAGGAAGTTTTTTATCCGTAACAACTGGGCAACGTGAAGCATCAAAAGCTTTAGGTTTAAGCAACTCTGTCACATTTTTTAAAGTTATTCTTCCACAAGCAATGATTATAGCATTACGCCCTCTAGGCAATGAGTTGATTTTAATGATTAAATCCAGTGCCATTGCCTCACTTATTACTGTTTATGATTTAATGGGGATTGCTAAACTCACTTATTCACGTACATTCGATTTTCAAGTTTACGTTTGGGCAGCCCTTATCTATCTTTTTATTGTTGAACTCATTCATCGTTTTATTGTTTTTATCGAACATCGCCTCACTCGATATTTACGATAAATAAATGATCATAAAAGAACTTTACCAAATCAAAATGTTGAATTAATAAATTCATTCATCAATGAAAGAATAAAACAAGATGAATTTGAAAAATAATCAATCGATCTCTCCCAATAAAAACCCTGTGATCTCCATTCGAAACCTCAATAAATGGTACGGAAACTTTCAGGTTCTACATGATATCAACTTTGATGTTCAAACTGGTGAACATATCGTTATTTGTGGCCCATCCGGATCTGGAAAATCAACGTTAATTCGTTGTATTAATCAATTAGAACAAGCACAAAAAGGTTCGATCCGTATCCATAACGTTGATATCCATACCGCCCCTGTACAACAGCAAAAAAATGTTCTCCGTAAGATAGGAATGGTCTTTCAGAACTTTAATTTATTCCCCCACATGAGCGTTATACAAAATTGTATTTTAGCCCCTATGACAGTTCAAGGTCTTTCCAAACAACAAGCAAAAGAACGAGCAATTCATTACTTAACGCATGTCGGTATTGAAAAACACTGTGAAAAATATCCTTTACAACTCTCTGGTGGGCAACAACAGCGTGTTGCGATTGCCCGTGCACTTTGTATGGAACCTGAAGTAATGCTTTTTGACGAACCAACCTCTGCTCTTGATCCAGAAAGTGTAGGAGAAGTTTTGCAAGTAATGGCTCAATTAGCAGATACAGGAATCACAATGCTTTGTGTTACTCATGAAATGGACTTCGCACGGAAAGTCTCAGAAAGAATACTCTTTCTAGAAAACGGAAAAATTGTTGAAGATACAGCATCTGAAAAATTTTTTACCAATCCTAAAAGCCAACGTGCTTGTGAATTTCTTGCTAAAATTAAATATTAATCATTAAAATATTGCTTTATTTATACAATTTTATTCCTACTTTTTAAAAGAGTGATAATTGTTTGTGCGCCAACAACCCCCGATGGTACTTCAGTTTTCATTTTCTGTTCTACCATCTCAAAGGAATCAAGTTGTGCCTGTCGCAATAAAGGATTAGCCAAAAGTTGTTCTACCTGTCTTGCTAACATGCCAGGACGGATTAATTCATTCAAATATTCCGAAACAATAGGCTTATCAGCAATAATATTTGGAAGAGCAGCACTCCATAACATCATTTTAGGAAAAATAAATAATTTAGAAAAGAAATCAAGTTTATAGCAAAGAACCATAGGAACTTTTGCTAAGGCTAATTCAAGTGAAACAGTTCCATGTGCAGCAAGAGCAACATCTGCTTGTGCAAAAGCACGCCATTTTTCATCTTCACCAACTACAATTTCTATCTTGCTTTTCCAGCCCTGCACAAAGTCCCGGATTCTATCTACCAAATGAGGTAAGGTTGGTAAAATAATACGTAAATGAGGAATACGTTGTACAAGAATCTCTACTGTTTCTCGAAAAATAGGCATTAAAGAACGAATTTCTGAATTGCGCGATCCTGGCAAAATAACTAATGTAGGCGATAATGCTTGTGTATCGATAAAATTTCTTTGTTCTAATTGGCTTTTTTTTTCTGACTGAATTCTCAAAAGGGGAGGATATGTCAAAAGACGATGTCCAACATAAGTCGTGGCAGGGCCTCCCAAATCTTGCATAATCTTTTCTTCAAAAGGAAAAACCGCTAAAACATGATCAACAAATCCACACATAGCTTTTGCACGCTCTGGCCTCCATGCCCAAACGGTTGGTGCAATATATTTAATGATAGGAATAGAAGGCGCTAAAGCACGTACCTTTTTTGCAATACGATGCGTGAAATCAGGACTATCAATAATAATTAAACAATCAGGTTGTTCTTGTGCAATAAATTTGGATAAATTGCGAATGTGTAGCAACAACAACGGTAGTTTTTTCAACACCTCCTTTAAACCTATTAAAGCAATATCATGGGAATCAAAAAAGCTTTTTAAGCCTAATGCCTTTAAATGGCTCCCCCCAACACCAATCAAATGAATATTGCATCCTATCTGTTGTGATAAACAAGAAATTAGATCGGCCCCAAGTAAATCACCAGATTCCTCACCTGAAACCACTGCAATCTTTAAGAAACAATTATTCATGACCAAACTTCTCAAATGTCTCTATAAATAGAGAATATTTGTTGGCTTTTTCTATTGTTGTTTTCACTGATAATATTAGACTTCTATTTGCCTCCACCGCAACACCATATAAACCACTCTTTGCAATATTCATTATTGTCGCGGGACCAATTGATGGCAAATCAACGCGATTATCCTGTTGTGGTTTTGCACATTTTACAAGAACACCACCCTTAGAGGGAATTTGCCCTCTTTCTCGCATTTCACAAACACGCCACAACATATTATCAGTTCCCTCAGCGCCCTCCAAAGCAACCACCCTTCCCTGAACAACAACAACGGCTTGTCCAATATCCAATTGACCTAAAAGTTTTGCTGCTTCTGCTGCTAAAAAAATATCTTTTTTCTCTTTTGGCGTAGCACGCCGTATTGTTAAATTAAATGCTATGGGAGCTAAAAGATCTGGTACTATTTCATGGGCACCGATAACACAAAAACCATGCGCTTCAATAATCCGTATAAAAGCTTTTAATAACGCATCATCTCCCTTCCTCAAAGCTCCGATTAACTTAGGCAGAGCTAAAAATGTTGTCCAGTCCAGTCGCAATTGTTTAAGAAGTGGACGCTTTTTCACGCCACCTGCCAAAACAACATTATATACACCAGCCTCTTTTAAAATTTTAACGAGTCGTGCTAACTCTACAATTGATAGTTCGCAATGCTCATAGCGATAAAGAACAGAATCTGCCTCACCATGCAAAAGCACAAGAAAAGGATTTTCTCCATTCTTCTCAAGAGTCTGCGCAACAGTAATCGGTAGAACACCATTTCCTGCTATAACGGCAGTACGGCCGGAAAGAAAACTTCTGGCTCCCCAAATAGGCATTTTTAATCCTTATGTTCTTTTATTCTAACACCTTCAAATTTTGGTGTACAATAAAAACGCTTTCCTTCTTCTTTAATAAAATTAACAACTTCAGAAACAGACTGAGAAGAAGAATAGAAAGAAGCAACATCACTGACACGCTCTTTAAATGGTTTGCTATGATCAAAAAGCATAGCAACCGCATGACGGAGTGCATGAATATCTTGACGCTCAAGTCCTGCACGCTTCATGCCAATAATATTGAGCCCAGCAAGTTTTGCCTGCACACCAACAGCTGTTCCATAAGGTATCAGATCACCAACCAGTGCAGATACGCCGCCGATAAATGCATGATGTCCAACACGAACAAATTGATGAACAGCAGCACCACCACCAATAATCACATAATCACCAATAGTAACATGACCAGCAATCATTGCGTTATTGGCAAATGTTACATGATTGCCTACATAACAATCGTGAGCGATATGCGCATAACAAAAAAATTGGCAATTATCACCAACAACTGTCATTCCTACACTCGAATCGGAACCCCTATGCATTGTTACACCTTCACGAATCGTACAATTCTTACCAATAAAAAGAGTCGTAGCCCCTCCTTTATGTTTATTATTTTGCGGATCTGCCCCCAAAACAGCATGAGAAAATACTTTACTCTTGGCTCCTAACGTTGTCTTTCCCATTATTACAACATGACTTGTCAAACTACATTCATCACCAATAACAGCCTCTGAACTAATATGGCAAAATGGTCCAACGCGTACATTCTCACCAAGCTGCGCTCCCTTCTCCACAAGAGCAGTTGGATGGATTTTCGTACCGGACATTTTTAAATCCCCATCAAATATCGTTTATTCTTTTTCAACAATCATCGCAGCAATTTCTGCTTCAGCGACGCGGACATCTTCTACTTTTGCAACACATGAAAAACGTCTCATACCAGATCTTTTTTTCAAAAGCTGAACATGAATCTTGAGCTGATCACCAGGCATAACCGGCTTACGAAATTTCGCATTATCAACCGTCATAAGGTAAACTAAATTTGTTTGCTTATTGCCTAAATTTAAAAGTGCTATTGCTCCTGCCGTTTGTGCCATAGCTTCTAAAATCAAAACTCCAGGCATAACAGGCTTTGAGGGAAAATGTCCTGTAAAATGTGGCTCGTTAATCGTTATATTTTTAATACCAATCGCTTCTTGTTCACCATCAATATCAACGATACGATCAATTAATAAAAATGGATAACGGTGCGGTAATATTGATAATAGTTTTTCAATATCGACAGCCTCTAAGTTTTTAGTTTTTTCACTGCTGATCATATCAGCGTTTCTCCTTTTTAACTTTTCCCATACTGCGCAACGCCGCTACTTCACGAAACCATTGTTTAAATGGTCGCGCTGGACTACCTCCCCATTTTTCGCCATCCGGAATGTCATTCATAACACCACTACGAGCAGCAATCTGAACAGATTTACCTATTATGATGTGATCAGCTACTCCCACACTTCCGCCAAGCTGAGACATATCCCCTATAGATGTACTTCCCGCAATGCCACATTGAGCGGCAATAAGACAATAGCGGCCAATTTTTACATTGTGGGCAATTTGTACAAGATTATCAATCTTGCTTCCTTCACCAATAACGGTATCTTGAAATGTTCCACGATCAATTGTCGTGTTCGCACCAACTTCTACACCATCCTCAATAATAACGCGACCAAGCTGTGGAATTTTCTCGATTCCAGAAACGCCCCCAACATAACCAAAACCATCTTGCCCAATGCAAACACCAGGATAAAGCTGAACCTTATCACCTATTATAGAACACTGAACTGTTACCTTAGGAGCAATATAGCAGTCACATCCAATACGGCAATTTTCACCGATAACAGCTGTGGATGAGATAAGAGTTCCTGCACCAATCTCAACATTTTTACCAATAACAGCTCCCGCTTCAATACACACATCATGCGCCAACTTAGCCGTTGGATGAATATGCGCATGCGATGAAATCCCCTTCTGCCCCAACCAAGGTATTGGCTTAACAGAATCTGGAAACAAAATACGACCAATCTGAGCAAAGTCACGCTGTGGTGTGGATGTCACCAAAATTGCCATAGTTTCGGGAACTTTAAAAACAATCTCATTCGTACACAAAACAGCAACAGCAGAACTATCCAGCAAAGCATCAGAAAACTTTCGATGCTCTACAAAAACAAGCGAACCTTCCACAGCACTCTCAAGTGAAGAAAGAGTATTGATAACTTTATGAGAAAACTCTGGATTAAGAAGCTTTGCACCCGTCAACTCAGCAGCATTTGCAACTGTCAATCGTCGGGACGGCGTAAAAAAAAATGTATCCGCCATCAAAACACTTTCTCTCCCAGCTTAAGCTATTCTCTTCAAGTTTTTCCTTCTTAAAATCGCTCAAATCAGAACTTTGTAGAAATACCAAAGTTTAATTGCTGCACACGATCCCCCTCCTGCTTCATTATTGGCCAAGCATAATCAAAACGCAAAGGACCAAACGGAGAATCCCACATCAAACTCACACCTGCAGATGAGCGCCAAGCACTTTTGGTATTGGTAACAGGCGGCTCACCTTTAAAAACTGCCTTATAATTATTACCATAAAGCGTGGCAATATCCGCAAATAAAGCACCGCGCAACCCAAATCCTTCAGGCACAACAGGAATAGGAAACTGTACTTCAGCAGTCGCATTCATATATGTTGTTCCCCCTAAGAAATAAACTTCACCCTTATTGGAAACCTGACGTGGGCCTATCCCATTATATTTGAACCCTCTGATCATATCAGTATTCGCCTTAAACATATCGAAAATACGAACACCATCTCGGCCCATTCCGTGGATATAACCACCCCCAAAGGAAAGCAAACCAACGATATCCTTCTGCTCGGAAAGAGTCTTGTACATCATCGCCTTACCCGTGGTCTTCAAGAACTTTGCACTTCCACCAAGCCCTGCATATTCCTGAAGAAGATTCACATACCACCCATCATGAGGGGCTCTCATATCGTCAATTGTATTATAGGTAAAACCATAACTAATCGATGAACGCTTCCAAGGGCTTTGCTTTGCAGCTTGAACAATCGCACCAGAATATTTCCCGTATAATTCTATTATGTCACTCTCTTTATCGAAATTATACTCTCCGCCAAAATCATATTCTTCCTGCACATAAGAATAAGCTACATTAGCAGACAATTGATTATTAATAGGCAACGAAAACCGTAATGACCCGCCTGTCTGTCGTACATCATATGCTTTATCAGCACGGTAAGTACTACGAAAAACATCAACGCCAGCAGATAAACGATACCCTAAGAAATAAGGATCAACAAATGATAAATTATAATTACGGGATTTTTCTTGCCCTGCTCCTAATCCTAAACGAACATACTGCCCACGTCCGCCAAGATTACGCTCAGTAACAGAAACTTCAAGTGACATACCAGGACTTGTTCCCCCCGTTGTATACCCCCCTGAAAGAGAGAGATCTCCTGTTGAAGCTTCAACGACATCTATCACCAAAACAACTTGGTCAGATTGCTCGGTAGGAACCATTGAAATATTAACGGCTTTGAAAAAACCTAAACTTTCTAGACGACGTTTTGCCCGCTGTAATAAAGTTTGATTGTAGGCATCTCCTTCATTCAAATCAATCTCACGACGAATGACATAATCACGCGTTTTCTCATTACCACGTATATCAATACGCTGAATATAAGCACGTGTACCCTGTTCAATATTATATAAAATTGAAATTGTATGATTTGCTAAATTACGATTTCCCCGCGGTTCAACTTTAGCAAAAGCATAGCCAGAATCAGCAACCTTGTTATTAATAATTGCAACGGACTGTTCAATCTCTTCTGCACTATAAACATCACCTGGCTGGGTTTTAAGCATCCTTTTTACAGATTGAACGTCAATTCCATCGACATCACTTTCAACTTGAATATCACTAATTTTATAACGCGCCCCTTCATCAAGAACAAAAGAAATTTTATACGTATTGCTTGCTGCATCAAAAGTTGCTTTAGAAGAGACTACACGAAAATCTGCATAACCATGATTATAATAAAAGCGGCGTAAAGCTTCTTCATCAACAGCGAGGCGCTCTTCACTGTAAACATCGCCTCCTAACAACTTGGAAAAAATTCCTGAAGATTTTGTCGAAATTACATCACGCAAACGGCGACTTCCAAAGACACTATTTCCCTTAAAAGCGATATCACTAATCTTTGTTTTTTTTCCTTCAACAACATTAAAGACCACATTCACACGCCCTTTTCCAAGATTAATGGTTTGAACGTTAACCGTGATATTATTACGACCAAGAGTTTTATAAGCTTCACGAATTGTATTTATATCAGCAGAAAGCTTAGCAGAGTTAAAAGGTTCATTTGGTTTCAAAGAAATAAACCGTTTAAGATCTGGGTCTTTAAAAGATTTATTTCCTTGGAACAATATTTGATTGACAACCTCATATTCTTTTACGAATACGATCAATTTATCACCTACTTGATTTATTTTAACATCATAAAATAAACCTAATTCGAAAAGGTTCTTCACAGCATTATCAACATCACCACTGGAAAATCCTTGTCCAGCCTTAATACCCATATTGTCCCGAATTGCCTGAGAACTTACAAACTTATTCCCACGAACCTCAATAGAACGGACTACAGACGCTTGCATTTCTCCAACCACAGCAATTGACATAAAAGCCGTTACTGGAACAATCATCCCCATCTTTAACACCAACACAGATGCTGCATTTAAAAACTTTGAATTCGTAGTCATTGGCTCTTTTACCTTACTCTTATTCCTTGGACACAACGCCTTAAAAAGCTAACTGCCACAACAACCTTTTTACAGCGAGACTTTGTCATCCCTTAATTACTCATTATAATATACAACGCCACAACATTTTGCAGACATGGTAAACAACCTTCAATTTATTTTTGCTATTATTACCCAATTCATAAAGTATTTTCCATAATTTAATTAGCTAAACCAACAAAAATAATCATTTAAAAAGACAAAAATTATAAAAAGGAGAAGAATGGAAAAACCTAAACGAAAAATAATTCCCTGAATTTTAGTGGATATTGTCTTCCCAGTAATAACTTCAATGACATGAAATAAAAGATGCCCACCATCAAGTGGTAGAATCGGAAAAAGATTAATAAGCCCAACACTTATTGAAAGAAAAGCTGCCAAATTCAACAAAGAAATAAAACCTGCCTCGCTCACTTTCCAAGCAATTTTAACGGTTTTAGAAGGTCCACTTAGCCGACAACGATCCTCTTTTCCTTCTATTAAACGACTCATAAAAAGAACAGTTTGAGTAGCAATAAACGCAGTACGATTTGATGCTTCTCTTACAGCTGTTAAAAAACCATAGTGAATATGTTTTATATAAGTTGGATCTAAACGCGCAGGATTATTTGAATCAACAGGAACACCTACACCTATCATAGCACTTTGTATCCGATTACCGAATCCATCATCTCGCTCAACTACTTTCGGAGTAATGACCGTTGTAAACACGCGCCCCATGCGTTCTATCTTAAACTCTATAGGTTCTTTTCCGTGAAAAGTTACATAGTTCATCAAATCTTCAAAACTTTCAACCCGTCGACCATCCATTTCAACAAAACGGTCACCTAATTCCAAACCAGACTGAACAGCAGGGCTATCTTTTACTAAAGAACCAACAACCGGTTCAATGGCTACACGACCGTAAATAAAGAAAAAAAGTGTCAGAATAACAACAGTAAAAAGGACATTGAAAAAGGGACCAGCAAAAACAGTTGCTGCTTTTTTCCAAGCATGCACACTGGCAAATGAACCATCAACTATCGGAGATGATTGGGATGATAGCGTATCAATTTTTTCCTCATCTCCAACAAACTTTACATAACCTCCTAAGGGAATAAGTGCTAAGCGCCACTTGGTGCCATGCTTATCTGTGTAACTCGCTATTTGTGGACCAAATCCAAGTGAAAAAACTAACGCCTTAATACCACACCACCGACCAATGAGATAATGCCCAAGTTCATGCACAAAAATGATAATCATAATGATGAAAAGAATACTCAAACTTCTTAAAAGAAAATCACCCATAGTGACGATATGATTTAAAAGTCCCAAAATATCTACTCCCAATTAAATCATACTAAAAAGATTAAAAGGCGCATTCATATCAGATATAAACGCCCCAATTAAATAAAGAAGCAAAGCGGCCCCTACCAACCCATCCATACGATCCATAAAGCCACCATGTCCAGGCAATAAAGAACTAGAATCTTTAACAGAAAACCGCCTTTTGAGCCATGATTGTCCTAAATCACTCAATTGTGAAGCAATTGATAAAATAAGTGTAAGGAGTGGCACGAAAAAACTTGTTAAATTTATATCAAAAAATCCAAAAGCAACCCATATACCGCCGAAAACTCCGATAAATGTGCCACCAAACGCTCCTGACCATGTTTTATTAGGAGAAAATTGTGGTGCTAATTTAGCCCCCCCTAAGGCACGTCCGATAAAATACCCACCAATATCTGTCCCCCACACTATCGTAAATAAGAAAATAACAACCTGGAACCCCAACATCTCATGATCCCGTAAAAAGCATAAAGCAACAACAGGAAAAGAGGCATATAAAAAACCACAAAAAACCCACCCCCCCCTTTTTATAGATATAATAGCCAACACCGCAGCCAAAACGATTAAAACACAAAAATCTAATGAAGCAGATACACTCAACACTAAAAAAAAGCCGAAAAACAAATAAAAAATACTTGCTAATATCTTTTGTACAACACACCACTTCTCTTTAGTAATACTCATCCACTCATAGAGAATAAAACCGCCAACACACCATACAAACAAAAAAAAGATGGTTCCTCCCAACCACGTTAGATACAATGCAATAACGCCAAACACAAAAGCTGTCAGAACACGATAAACCAAATTAGACAAAACAACATCCACACAATAAAAATAGAAAATACAAGCTCTAAAATTGTAGTATTTTTATTTCACACTTGTACAAACTTCTCTTATAATTTACCATAAATAATTCAGTCTACCAAGATAGTGCTTATAAGACGAATAATCAATGAAAACAGCTTCAAAAATCCCCTCTTAAAATTAATCCTAAAATATGTTTTTAAATATTTTCTCAAACATAAAATGAAAAAGCGGCTATCTACTCCCTATATAAATTAACCAATAGAGGTTAAAAACACTCTTCTATCAACTGTTCGTCATCTAAAAGAAAATTATGCCACATAACATCTGCTTGATCGATTCTACTCGCATGTTTTATAATGGGAAATAAGAGAAAGGTTAGGCTTATTTTTTGTGTTATATTCTTTCCCCAACCCTCATCTTAGATATTTAAATAATTTCTAATAATGTTTTCATTATGCAGTTTAACAAAGACATGCTAACTAGGAGCCTTTACCATGCTGTTAAATAGTGTCTTCCAGCAAAGGGCATGATTTACCACGCAAACTAAAAAATTAAAACATCTTCCCTTTCAAATCAATCTCTCCCATATCAAGATGATAAAACGATAAAACACCTTCTTGTATTACACCTTGCTATCACAGAGCACACCACTCCTTACTATTATCCATAGAAACAATTTACAGGCGGGAATATAACATCCTTTTTCTAGCGACAAAACCGTCTTAAACGTGCATAATTTCAGATTCTTTTACGGCTAAAATTTTATCAATATCAGCAATAGTTTCATCTGTGAGTTTTTGAACTTTCTCAGACAAACTATGGGCTTCATCTTGCCCAATTTCACCATCTTTTTCTAACTTTTTCAAATTGTCCATACCATCCCGACGAACATGACGTGTAGCAACACGCGCTTGCTCTGCATAATGATGCGCAATTTTTACAAGTTCTTTACGGCGCTCTTCATTCAACTCAGGCAAAGGAATACGTAAATTCGTACCATCAGTTATAGGATTTAAACCAAGACCAGAATCGCGAATCGCACGCTCTACAGCTCCTACCATCGTTTTATCCCATACAGAAACAGAAAGCATCCGAGGTTCGGGAACAGAAATATTAGCAACTTGATTTATGTGCACAACAGAACCATAAGCTTCAACAGTCAACGGCTCTAATAAACTGGCCGATGCTCGTCCAGTCCGCAAACCACCCAACTCATGTTTAAAAGCCGTAATAGCACCATCCATGCGACGTTTCAGATCATCCATAATTGATGTAACATCCATATTTCTGTCTCCTTCAATTGTCCTTTGAAGCTTACCCTTATTCCGATACTATTGTAAAGCGTCCTGTTCCATTCAAGACCTTAGCCAAACCGCCTTTTTCATGAATGGAATACACAATAATCGGCACATTGTTCTCACGTGCTAAAGTGACCGCCGTTGAATCCATAACAGATAATCCCCATTGCAAAATTTCAACATGTGTTAATTGGTCAAAACGCTTAGCCGTAGGGTCTATTTTTGGATCTGCTGAATAAATACCATCAACTTGTGTTCCTTTAAGAAGGACATCCGCACCAATTTCTGCTGCACGTAAAGTGGCAGCAGAATCAGTGGTAAAAAATGGATTTCCTGTACCCCCTGCAAAAATAACAACTTTTCCCTGATTCATATAAGCTATTGCTTTACGTTGCGAGAAACTTTCACAAATTTGTGGCATAGCAATCGCAGAGAGTACAACCGTTTCAACGCCTAATTTTGTCAATGATGTTCGCAATGCTAAAGAGTTAATAGCCGTTGCAAGCATTCCCATATGATCACCTGTCACTCGATCTCCACCATGCGAAGCAACAGCAACGCCACGAAAAATATTTCCCCCACCTATTACAACCGCAACCTCTATCCCCATTGCGCGCACTTCTGCAATATCAGCGGCAATACGGTCTACAACAGAAACATCAATGCCAAAATTCTGCCCCCCCATAAGAGCTTCACCAGAAGCCTTTAAAAGAATACGTTTATACGGAAGTGCTAATGCCATTAATAATCTCCCCAAAAGCACATTTACTTTTTGCTTTTAACACCACGAAGGGCACCACTTTTTTTCACGTGACGCCCTCTCAACAATTACATTGGTCCCCTCAGAGATTCTATACTCAACGATATGATTTTAAATCTCTGATTAAGAGTTTGCAATAACTAACCTTTTGCAGCAGCAGCAACCTCTGCAGCAAAATCAGACTCCTCTTTTTCTATACCTTCACCTAGTGCAAAACGAATAAAGCCTGTGATTTTTGCCGGTGCACCAATTGATTTCTCAGCGTCCTTTAAAGCTGCCTCAACAGTCATATCAGGATTCATAACAAAAGCCTGTGAAAGCAAAACAACCTCTTCAAAAAATTTACGCATACGCCCTTCTACCATTTTTTCAATGATATTTTCAGGCTTTCCAGACTGACGTGCTTGATCTGAAAAAATTGCTTTTTCACGTTCAACAGCAGAAGCATCAACATCTTGTGCTGTAAGTGCTAATGGATTGGTTGCCGCAATATGCATCGCGACCTGCCGACCAAAAGCAAGAGCAGCCTCTTTATTTCCTGTTGTTTCAATCGCAACCAAAACACCAAGTTTTCCAAGCCCATCAGCCACACTATTGTGTATATAAGTCGCAACAACACCATTCTCAACAGACAATTTAGCGGAACGACGAAATGTCATATTTTCGCCAATTGTGCCAATTGCATCTTTAATTGTAAGCTCTACAGTCTTCTCAGAACCTGGATAAAGAGAAACAGAAACAGATTCAACATCCCCTGACGTATCTAAGGCAGCAGCTGCTACTTTACGCACGATGTCTTGGAATCCATCATTGCGTGCAACAAAATCTGTTTCAGAATTAATCTCAACCAAAACCGCATGTGAATCTTTTGATACGACTCCGATTAATCCTTCAGCCGCTGTACGACCCGCCTTTTTATCTGCTTTAGCTATCCCTTTTTTACGAAGCCAATCAACAGCAGCTTCCATATCACCATTAGTCTCTGCTAGAGCGGCTTTACAGTCCATCATACCAGCGCCAGATAATTCTCGAAGTTCTTTTACTTGTGCAGCAGTAATGCTCATATTTGCCTCTTTATTCTGTAACAGTGAAAGCGTGCAAATTTCCTCTGCACGCCAGTAACCTCTTCTTTAGAAAATAAAAGTACCTTAGTTAGGCGTTTTATATTACTCAGGAACTTCTGAAACCGCATTTTCCAACATAGGCTCCACAGGTGCATCAACTTGAGCTCCCAAATCAATACCCATGGCACCTTGCTGGCGTGCAATACCATCAAGAGCAGCACGAGCAAAAAGATCGCAATAAAGAGAAATTGCACGCGAAGCATCATCATTTCCTGGTATTGGATGCGTTACATCATCAGGATCGCAATTGGTATCAATAATAGCAATTACAGGAATACCCAAACGCTTTGCCTCTTGGAGTGCAATATTTTCTTTATTTGTATCGATAACAAATATAAGATCTGGAACAGATCCCATATCTTTAATACCACCAAGCGCACGATTAAGCTTTTCACGATCACGTTCAAGATTTAAACGTTCTTTTTTGGTAAAGCCTTGTGCTTCAGCGGCAAGAATTTTGTCAAGCTTACGCAAACGATGTATTGAATTGGAAATCGTTTTCCAATTTGTAAGCATGCCACCAAGCCAACGCGCATTAACGTAATATTGGGCAGAACGATTGGCCGCATCAGCGATAATGTCAGATGCTTGTCGTTTCGTACCAACAAAGAGAATACGACCACCGCGCGCAACAGTATCTGAGACAAGTTTAAGTGCTCGGTGCAAAAGTGGAACAGTCTGAGCAAGATCAATAATATGGATATTATTACGCTGACCATAAATATAAGGTGTCATTTTGGGATTCCAGCGATGAGTCTGATGACCAAAATGTACACCTGCTTCTAAAAGCTGGTGCATAGTAAAATCGGGTAGTGCCATAAATTTTATCCTTTCCGGTTCAACCTCCGCGGAAAAAGCAGGAAAACCTACTACCGGCGGATGCTTGCTAGACTCTTCTCACAGACTATTTGCAAACACCCAAACTCCGCGTGTGGAATAGTGCAAACATACTATTATTTGATTCTTTTTCAAGTCATTTTCTTCAATCATTTAATATTTGCATTTTCACATTGATCAAGATCTTTTCCAAGTTCGAGGAATTCGAGACTATTCAATTTGGCACGCACAGAAAAAGTTCCATAATCCATATGAAGATCACGCATAACACCATTCTCATGTAAGAGAAAACTGCTACGATAAATCGGCAAACCATCTTTATTTTCTTCATCATCAAAATAAGAGATTGTAACAGGCCAATATTTTTCTTCATCCAATTTTTTCATTTTTTCCGTTTCGCTATCAGATAAAAGCGCCTTTTTTTCCCCTATAACGACACTTTCTTTTATAACTTTATCTGCTTTATTCGTCCCATCAAATACCGTAACATTGTAAAAATGATGCCCTGCTTTTGCATGGCGAATAATATTTTTTAGTTGCATTACTGGAAATTCAGCCATTGCAAGCTTATACTCTTTTTCTTTTGGCTTTTTTAATGTAACTGTAATACCATCCAGAGTGCGCTCTGCGACCCCTTCAGCACGATGCGCAACCTCTTCTCCCTCTTGATCTGTAATATCAAAACGAAATGTACGGCTGTCCCCTGTTTCATAACTCGTCGTCTGTTGATCCGTTAAACGTACCGGCATACCTTCAATGTTCATACGACTAATGAAACGAAAACGTGTATTATAACCCTGACATACCGAACCAGTAAGCTCGTAAACCATTCGCCCTGTCATCCCAGAAATTGTCATTTCATGCGAAACGTTATCGAGATGAAAATCATAAATTGCTCGATGAGGCACAATAAAAATGGGCTCTTCAGCTCTCGCAGTACATACAAAAACAATATATAAAATTATTATAAATAATGATCTTATCATTCCCAACTTCCAAACTCTATCCCCGTTGCATAACATCATACAATAAGGCAAAAAAGGCTAATTTCTCAATTAACCACACATTTCCTTAAATCAAAAAATAGGGTATGCAATGAATGTATTATAGAACAGCTATGGAGTTTAAATTATGACCAATGGAATTGAAAGAAACCTAGAAAAGTTCGGTATCACTCTTCCTGAAGTAATCCCCCCCCTTGCCAATTACATCACCACTTCGCAAAGTGGTAATCAACTCTTTATTTCTGGACAGCTCCCTCTTATTAATGGAAAACCTATAGCCATCGGTAAAGTTGGTACAACTGTGAATGTCGAACAAGCCCAAAAAGCATCTGAAGCTTGCGCTCTCAATATTCTCGCTCAACTCAAAGCAACTCTGGGTGACTTAAATAGAATAAAACGCATGGTAAAAATTACTGTTTTTGTGGCGGTAGATTCTCATTTTACCGATATCCCTTTTGTTGCCAATGGAGCTTCTGATTTATTTGTCAATATTCTTGGTGAAATTGGAAAGCACGCTCGTTCTGCTATTGGTGTTGCCTCTCTTCCCATGGATGTTCCTGTAGAAGTTGAAGCCATCATAGAAATCTAAATCTTCATTAAAGACAGTGCATCACCCTAGCTAAATATAACTGAATCCAAAATACTTCTTTGTCTTATAACTTTGATAAAACTTGCACTTTTTTGTTTTGAAATTAAAATTCTAAACCTATAATAAAAGGAAACATTTGTATGAAACAAGCTTATGACAATAACAATATTTTTGCTAAATTGATTCGCAATGAAATCCCTTCTGTTCGCGTCTATGAAGATAATGATGTTATTGGATTCATGGATATCATGCCACAGGCACCAGGTCATACGCTGGTCATTCCTAAAAAAGGCTCTAGAAACTTGCTTGATGCAGATACTGAAACATTATTTCCTGTTATTAAAGCTGTTCAAAAAATTGCAAATGCCGTCAAAAAAGCCTTTCAAGCAGATGGGATAACTGTCATGCAATTTAATGAAGCAGCGAGCCAACAAACCGTTTATCACCTCCATTTCCATATTATACCGCGTATGGAAGGAGTAGAACTTACCCCTCATAATGATGTGATAACACCTATAGAAATACTTGAAGAAAATGCAAAAAAAATCCGCGCAGCCTTGTAACATGCTCTTAAATTGTTGTGCTTTTCTTTCCTGCACGTTTTTTTGTAAAATTTTTCATTTTACTTTTCTTTGAACCAACAGATACATCGGGAGATGAAATTTTTAACTGTAATCTTTCTTTTTCGCCATTTGATTTTTCTGTCAATACGTGAACGATTCCACCATTGCGTAACTTTCCAAATAAAATTTCATCAGCTAATGGCTTTTTAATATATTCTTGTATAACACGCCCTAGTGGGCGTGCTCCCATCTGAGAATCATATCCTTTATTGGAAAGCCATAAAGTTGCAGAAGGGCTTAATTCAAAACCAATCCCCCGATCAGCTAATTGTGCTTCAAGCTGAAAAATAAATTTTTGCACTATCTGATTAATGATTAAGTGAGATAAAGGCGCAAACGGAATAATTGCATCTAATCGATTACGAAATTCTGGTGTAAAGAGTCGATTGATTGCTTCTATATCCTCACCATCACGATGTACTTTCCCAAATCCAATAGCTGATTTTGCCATATCTGAAGCACCAGCATTGGTTGTCATAATCAAAATAATATTGCGGAAATCAATTTTCTTGCCATTATGGTCTGTTAATCTACCATAATCCATTACCTGCAATAAAATATTAAATAACTCTGGATGTGCTTTCTCAATCTCATCGAGCAAGAGAACTGCGTGAGGTTTCTGATCAACTGAATCGGTAAGGAGACCACCTTGATCAAATCCTATATAACCTGGAGGTGCTCCGATTAAGCGCGCTACCGTATGCCGTTCCATATATTCTGACATATCAAAACGCAATAATTTAATGCCTAAAGATGAGGCAAGCTGTTTTGCAACTTCAGTTTTTCCTACACCTGTTGGTCCTGAAAATAAATAACTTCCTATCGGTTTATCTGGTTCGCGTAAACCTGCTCTCGCCAATTTAATTGACGAAACTAATACGGAAATTGCCTGATCCTGCCCATAGACAACCTGCTTGAGCTCTTTTTCAAGCTTACTCAGTGTCTTTTGATCGTCCCGAGAAACTGTTTTTGGTGGAATCCTTGCAATTTTAGCAACAGTCGCTTCAATTTCTTTAACACCTATACTCTTTTTGCGCTGTTTTTGTGGCAAGAGCTTTTGTGCTGCGCCACTTTCATCAATAATATCAATTGCTTTGTCAGGTAACCTACGATCAATTATATAACGTGAAGATAATTCTACAGATGCTTTCATCGCCTGATCTGTATATTTAATCTGATGAAAATCTTCAAAATAAGGCTTCATCCCCTGCAAAATCTTAATCGCATCTGTAACAGAAGGTTCATTAATATCAATCTTCTGAAAACGACGCTCTAAAGCACGATCTTGTTCAAAGAATTTGCGATATTCTCTATAAGTCGTCGAACCAATACATCGCATAGTTCCAGAAGATAATACAGGTTTCAAAAGATTTGCTGCATCCATATTTCCCCCTAATGTCGCTCCTGCTCCAATTAAGGTATGAATTTCATCAATAAATAAAATAGCATCTGGATATAGCTCAAACTCTTTAATAACTTGCTTTAAGCGTTCTTCAAAATCACCTCGATAACGTGTACCAGCAACAAGCCCCCCCATATCAAGAGAAAATATTGTTGCATTTGATAAAACTTCAGGCACCTGCCCATCAACAATGCGCTTTGCCAATCCCTCAATTATAGCGGTTTTCCCCACTCCAGGATCACCAACCAAAAGCGGATTGTTTTTTGACCTGCGACATAAAATCTGAATCATGCGTGAAATTTCTATTTCACGGCCAATTAATAAATCAATTTTCCCATTACGTGCTTTACAATTGAGATCAACACAATAACTCGTTAAAGCACTTGTTACCCTTTCATTATTGTCCGAAATCTGCTGATCTAATTGCTCTTCAAGTCCTTCAAGTAACATAGATAATCCATCATCACGCGTGATACCATGTGAAATAAAACGTACAGCGTCATAGCGTGTCATTCCCATCTCTTGAAGAAAATATGCTGCATGGCTTTCGCGTTCAGAAAAAATTGCCACAAGAACATTTGCTCCCGATACTTCATCTTTTCCAGCAGATTGAGCATGGATCACCGCGCGTTGTATAACACGCTGGAAAAAATCTGTAGGCTTTGTATCCTCATCAGCTCTAATCTGTTCATCTAGCTCTGAGCGAAGATAATTGGTTAAGCGCTCTCGTAATTCTTCTACATCTACTTGGCATGCCTGAATAACGGAATTTGCATCAGCATCATCTAACAGGGCAAGGAGAAGATGCTCTAATGTTGCATATTCATGTCGTGTTTGAGTGGCAATTGTTAATGCACGATGCAAAACCTCTTCAAGACTAGGTGTAAAAGATGGCATAATTCCTCACTTCTGTTCCATTACACACTGTAACGGATGTTCATTTTGACGTGCACATTCCCTCACTTGTACTATTTTCATTTCAGCGACTTCATAAGTATAGGTTCCACATTCGCTTATCCCATTGTGATGAACATTTAACATAATCCGTGTTGCTTCTTCGAAACTTTTTTAAAAAAGTTCTTCAAAATGAAAACAACAAAATCCATAGGTGTGTAATCATCATTGAGTAAAAAAACGCGATATAATTTAGGTTTTTGGAGTTTTGCTCTAGCCTTAGGTATTACAACCGCACCATACCTACCTTCCTCCCAATTTTTGCCCTTTTCATAATGCATAATATGAGGTATAGAGTCCACGGTGAGCGTTTGTTCCATGATCGTTTTCCATGCAGCGTATTTTTTATCAATTTTAAGTTCTTTCATAATTATTGCAATACCTGTTTTATAAGAAAAAAACTTCCCCCCTATGGTTAGATTTAAGTCACTCATAAAATAACTTCTGTAAACAAATTAGTAATACCATTCGTCTAAACTGCATCAACAAATTACAGAAAAGGAAGCTTTATAGAGTTTTTTTAGGATAAATGGAGAAATAGGATACTGCAAGTGTATATTAACTATCAAAAAATTATGCGCTGCTATAAAAAAATAGCAATCTCTTTTGTTATGTTAGCTTTTTCTCACTGTTGGGCATCAGCTACACCTCAAGGAGCCTATCCTGATAAGTATGCTGCTATTGTTATAGATGCCACTACAGGAAAAACTCTATTTCAAGCCAATGCAACATTGAAGCGTTACCCTGCTTCTTTAACAAAAATGATGACATTATACCTCCTCTTTGAAGCTATGCAGATGCGTCGGGTAACACCAAATACACCAATTCCTGTTTCACATTATGCTGCAATGCGTCCACCGACAAAAATTGGATTTAAAGCAGGTCAAACAATTTCTGCAGAAGCAGCAGCTAAAGCACTCATTACAAGATCGGCAAATGATGTTGCTGCTGCCATTGCAGAGTATCTTGGGGGTAGTGAGAAAAAATTCGCTCAAATGATGACAGCAAAAGCTCGTAAACTTGGTATGAAACATACACGTTTCGCAAATGCTTCAGGGCTTCCAGACGTGCACAATTATTCTACCGCACGAGATATAGCCACTTTGTCATTAGCCTTAAGGAAAAATTTTCCAAAACAATATAAATTGTTTAGAATAAAAAGTTTTAATTTCCGTGGGCATACGATTAACAGCCACAATAAACTCGTAAAAATAATGAAAGGTGTCGATGGGATTAAAACAGGATACACACAAATGTCAGGTTCTAATTTAGCAACTTCGATGCGTCTTGAGGGGCGTTCTATCGTCGCTGTTGTTATGGGAGGTAAATCATCTATTGCACGTGATGAGCATATGGCTAGCTTATTAAATCAATATTTGCCAAAAGCAAGCCAAATGAAAAGTGGTGAACGTTTGACCTCTATACACTATCACTTACCCACTGGCGCAAATACCCCTATACCGACCATTAAAGCTGTGCCAAGTAATTTTGATGATGAAGTTTCGACTATGTTAACAGCATTTGCAGAACAACCTAAAAATTCCAATATAGCAATAACTGCTGTAAATAAAGTAATTATACCAATACCTAACCCTCAAAAAGCTATACCGGTTGAGGCACATAAAATTGTAACGGCTTCTTTGTCCACAAACGCCGGATGGGCTATCCAAATTGGTTCCCTGCTCAATCAAGAACAAGCAAAAATTCTGCTTTTAAAAGCAAAAAATATAGCTTTTTCTGCTTTAAAGGATGCATCTTCACATATGCAACTGTTTGAAAAAAATGGGCAGCGTTATTACCGAGCACGATTTACGGGGTTTCAATCAAAAAAATCTGCTTTTGATGCTTGTTCTACATTAAAGAAAGCAAATTTTAACTGCTATACTGTAGTCTACTAAAAGTTTTTGAATTCTGCGTTAGGATAGTATTATGACAGATAATGCTTTTGCTGCATTCCATGAAAATGAAATCTTATTGAAGCAATCATCCTTCCTTTCATTGCGTTCTCTTCACGATGCTGCTGCAAGACTTACTGGTTTAAAATATAATTCAACTGCATTAGATACACAATCTCTTGTTAATCTTCTTATTTGTCAAATAATGCGTAATCGTCGTCTCACAATGCCTCCTGTACGCATTCATTTACGCGTTGCAAGTCAAACTGGTAATGTGCCTATTAAAATCTGTCTAGGAGCAACAAATATTTAACTCTACAGGGTATCTCTCAAAAAATTATTGTATTATTATCTAGAATTTTAAAAATCCTTTGATAGTCGTGCTTTTTTCTCAAGTCGGAGGAATTGTTCTAACGGCTTTTCCAACTATCCCTAGAGACACCTTCAAGCTTCCAATCAAACCATTTTTTAGAGCACAAAAATACCAGATATTTCTTCACTTTTTGATTTAATATCAAAAATTATCCTTCATAACGCTTCAATGCACCCTATAACATAAACGCTGTACAAATTTCCTAAGCTTTTTAAACTCCAACACGCAAAGCAATTTTAAAATACAAATACTATCGATGAAAAAACGTAAAAACGCCTTTTATAAAGAGTCTTAAGTCCCAAGAGTTTTCGTTATAACATTGAGAGCTGAAAAAAGAATGATAGTGCTCGTTTTGCTCCCTTTATAAATAAAGATGCTTATGCTCTATAGACTTTATACCATTCATAGAAACTTTACATTATACTATTTATATGTACCGTTGTGAAATAGATTTCAGATTGAGAGAGGTTTCTTTTCAAGATATTTTTTCACCATACCAGATGCCCAAAAGATCTTCATTTCTAAAAAACTAAAATCTTTAAAGCTCTCTTGCATCTCATCATAATAGTTCAGGTTTAAAACAAATTTACCTTAGATACCAAGGCATAATCTTCTCTTACTTAAAAGATATTTCTATGAAAACTTTTAAAGGCCATAAAACCTAGAAAAAAAGTAATGGCAGGTTGACCACTAATTTTACTTGACGCTTTTTTATTTTTCCAAATTAGACTGCTTTTCCCTTTCAGAGACAAATTAAACAGATAGAAGCAATACTCTCCCTCCAATCTTGCACGCAAAAAGCCACGACTCATTAAAAAGCACTGAACCCATCTCAAATTTATCTCAAGCATGCTGCTGAATTTAAATTTGAATGTTGATTTATCAGTAATAAAAAATATAAGCTTTATCAGGAAAAAAAGGCCATCCCTCTCACAATAGTTCAGTTATGGATTGAAGAGTGTCCAGCTCTTAACAAGATATTGCATTGACTGCGAGGCCACCTTTACTTGTTTCTTTATAGCGTTCACTCATATCATGACCAGTCTGGCGCATTGTTTCTATACAAGCGTCAAGAGAAACAAAATGATTTCCATTACCATGTAATGCAAGAGAAGAAGCCGTTACCGCCTTAACAGCCCCCATTGCATTACGCTCAATACAAGGAACTTGTACAAGACCTGCAACAGGATCACACGTCATTCCTAAATGATGTTCAAGCGCAATTTCCGCTGCATTTTCAATTTGAGCTGGTGTTCCACCTAACGCCGCGGTTAACCCTGCTGCAGCCATTGAAGATGCCGTTCCAACTTCACCTTGACACCCAACTTCTGCACCAGAAATAGAGGCATTATGTTTGATAACACCGCCAATAGCTGCTGCCGTTAATAGAAAATTATGTATTCCCTTTCGATCTGAACCATCATTAAACTGAAGATAGTAACGCAAAACGGCTGGGACAACACCAGCAGCCCCATTTGTTGGTGCTGTAACAACACGACCACCTGCTGCATTTTCCTCATTGACTGCTATAGCATATACCGAAAGCCAATCATTTGCCCAAAGTGGATAATTGCAATTTTTCTTTTGATTTTCCAAAAGCGTATCATGCAGCTTTTTAGCACGCCTTGGAATATGTAATCCACCAGGCAACTCACCTTCTTGTGAAAGACCTCTATTAATGCAATTTGTCATCGCTGAAAAAATTTCATCAAGCCCAGCATCAAGAGAAGAACGCTCTATTTTTATTTCTTCATTTAAGCGCTTCATTTCAGCAATTGAAAGTCCTGATTTTTCTGCCATTGATAACATTGTACGAGCAGAATCAAATGGATATGGCACCTCAGACACTTCTGATTCTATATTACCATTCATGTGTCTTAATTCATCCTCAGTTACAATAAAGCCACCACCAATAGAATAATAAATCTGCCGCAAAAGAACATTCCCATCAGTATCAAGCCCTTCAAATGCTAGTCCATTCGTATGACCAGGGAGGTTTTTCTTTCGTTCAAAAATAAGATCACGTTGCAAATCAAACTGATAAACGGGATGGCCTTCTGGTTGCACTTTTTTTTCACGTATAACTTTTTCTAACAGGAATCCCATGTCATCAGGATCAACAGTAGAAGCTTTTTCTCCTAAAAGTCCTAATATGATAGCTCTATCTGTCGCATGACCAATACCTGTGAAAGCTAAAGAACCATAAAGATAAACACGTATACGAGAAACTTGAATATCAGATAACTGAGAAAAATCTCTTATCCTTTGCAAAAACATATTAGCCGCAGTCATCGGCCCCATCGTATGTGAGCTAGAAGGACCAATACCAATTTTAAAAAGTTCAAAAACAGATAAAAACACATACCACCTCAAAACTCCAACATGGTCTGAGTATACGCTTTTCTATAACGTTTGTCCCGTTTAAAATCAAATTGCGAGATAGAGTAAAAAAATGACAGCAATAAACACGAATGTTGCTCGACTTGCTACCACCCAACACCCTCTTTCTATAGTGCTTTCCATTAGCCAACCTTCAAAACGAACAATGCCCTTAGAGTCACCTCTCTATCAATGTTGCGAACGTAGTAAAATAAGTGTTAATATGCAACATCATGATTTAATAAGAATGAAAAATTTCTACCAAGCATATTTTTCATAATGCACTAAGTTCTTCAAAGTATATGCTTAATGATATAAAATATTTTATGGACATGCTTCAATGAAACGTACAAAGTTTTCTAACGGTTCTCGTTCTGTCTCAAAATTGTTTTCTGGAGCACTCATATCGCGATAACCAAGTGCCATACCACAGATAATATTCCGATCAGAAGGTACAGATAAAAGCGTACGAATCTGTTTATGATAATCAGCAAAAGCTGCTTGGGGACAGGTATCCAATCCAAATCCACGTGCTGCTAACATAATGGTCTGCATAAACATACCCAAATCAAGCCAACTCCCTATTTCCATGTCGTGATCCATTGTAAATAAGAGTCCTACAGGTGCATCAAAAAATAAAAAATTTCGTGCTTTTTGATGAAGCATTTTTTCTTCATCTCCTTTTTTTATTCCAAGACTCTGATAAAGTTCCAAACCAACTTTTCTACGCCTTGAAATATAAGGCTCACGCCACTGACGTGGATAATAATTATATTCACGCTCCCCTTTTACACCCGAAAGAACAAGTTGTGAAAGCTCTTGCCCTACTTTCTGTAATACACTTCCCGTAAGCACAATCACTTGCCATGGCTGAATATTGGTTCCAGATGGTGCACGTGCTGCAAGTGTTAAGATTTTTTTGATTGTTTCCAAACTAACTGGCTGGTTGGTAAAAGCTCGAATTGACTTTCGCGACAAAATAGATTGAAAAACACTAATAGAAGAAACTGCCATTGTCTTTTCTTTCTCTATGAAAAATATTTTTTTTCCTATCAAGGACAATATAGTGTGAAAATACCTTTTCTACTTTTTCACACCCTCTATTTCTTCAAATGATTTACACATTTCACGCAGTGTCAAAAAATCCCATTAGAAATACTGATGGCTATCTCTTTTAATAGAAAAGAAATTTCCTAAAAGCAGATGAAATAAATCTCACAATCAACGATTAACCCCCAACTCTGCTAAGCTCTCAAAAAAAGTCTCCTCAATGTGTTCTAAATCCTGTAGAAGATCATCAATATCACGTTGCATCTTCTTTAAATCAGATCGTTTTTTATTAATTCCTGCAATTAATTTCTTAAGTTTTTTCTCATCATCAGGTGGTTTTCCAACCATAGCCAACATATCAGATATTTCAGACAACGAAAATTTAACTCTTTTAGCACGCAGTATTTGTTTTAATTTATGACGATCCGTTTGTGTATAAAGCCGTGTACTTCCACGCCGGAAAGGGACAAGAAGTCCCTCTTCTTCATAATAACGCAAAGTTCGAGCTGTTATTGAAAACTCACGTGTCAACTCTCCAATTGAATAATATTCGTACATTTTATCATTCTGTCTTTATAGATCACATTATTATAAGAAATATGTCTATTTTTATAAAAATTTAGTCAGCACTCTATCCTTTCCTGCATTCTAAAATATGAAGAAATACATTCTTGTCAAATAAGTATTATACAGTAAAAAATTAATTATTTTTTTAGATGACAGGAAAGATTGCTAATCATCTATTATAAGGCCTTTTAAATCTTTATAGAAGATATCCAATCAAAAATTTTCCTAAAATTCGAAATTAGTCGTTATTTAACTTACATATAAGCTACTCTTTTTCTTGGAATACGGCTTTTTGACTTCATGTATCTTGAAAAAAATTTCTATACTGTCCTCAAAAATAAAAAAACTTTAAAATGACGCAATAAAAAAAATCAGTATCATTATCAAATAATAAACTACTCAGAATGTTTGAAACGACTACAACCTTATAATTGTTATTATTATATTTTTCAGGAAAAATATGCAATTTCTGCATCTTGAGATAAAAAACGTCTGAAATTTCTATTCAGACGCTTTTATAGTATGTGGATGTTGTATTTAAACTATTTAGCAACTGCCTCAGTTGTCATATTTGTCAACATAGCTTTAGCCACTTCGTTATTACTAGACTTACGCTGCTCATCTACTATCAGATCATCACGAACTGCAGCAATACGACGGATTTGAGAAATCGTACCACCTGTACCTGCTGGAATAAGACGACCGACAATAACGTTCTCTTTGAGTCCTTGCAAAGTATCAATTTTACCAGAAACTGCTGCTTCAGTAAGAACACGCGTTGTCTCCTGAAATGATGCCGCCGAAATGAAAGAAGGCGTTTGAAGAGAAGCTTTTGTAATTCCAAGAAGAATGGGATTACCAGATGCGGGTTTCTTCCCTTCTGCAATCAAATTATCATTGATTTCATCAAGTTCAATACGATCAACGTTATCACCTGGAATATAACCAGAATCTCCAGATTCAGTAATTTCAACTTTTTGCAACATTTGACGAACAATCACTTCAATGTGCTTGTCATTAATAAGAACCCCTTGCAAACGATAAACCTCCTGAATCTCATTAACAAGGTAAGATGCCAAAGCTTCAACACCCTTAATCGCCAAAATATCATGAGGAGCTGGATTTCCATCAAGGATATAATCCCCCTTTTCAATTTGATCGCCTTCTTGGAAGTGAAACAACTTACCTTTTGGAATCAAATATTCTACTGCCTCAAGAGTCTCATCATTTGGTTCAATAATAATACGACGTTTATTCTTATAACCACGGCCAAATCGAATTGTACCACTTACTTCAGCAATAATCGCATGATCCTTTGGACGACGTGCTTCAAACAGCTCAGCCACACGAGGCAAACCACCGGTAATATCTTTCGTCTTGGCACTTTCCATTGGTAAACGAGCAATAACATCACCCGCCTTAACATGAGCACCAAGCTCAACAGAAAGAATAGTTTCCGCTGACATCATATAACGGGCTTCACCTCCTTTATACAATTTAGCAATGGATTCACCTTCTTTATTTTCATGGATAATAATGGCTGGTTTGAGATCCGCACCACGTGGATTAGCGCGCCAATCAATCACCAAACGCTTCGTAATACCCGTAGATTCATCAGCTGTTTCAGTGACAGATAAACCATCAACCATATCTTCAAAACCCACATAGCCTTCAACTTCTGTTAAAACCGGACGCGTATAAGGATCCCATTCTGCTATACGCTGGCCACGTTTAACCATATCACCATCATCAACAAAAATATGTGCACCATAGCTAACACGATGCACAACGCGCTCTTTTCCTAACTCATCCTTGATAAGGATAGCCATATTACGCCCCATAACAACCAAATGGCCTTCAGAATTGCGAACCACATTACGATTACGAATCTCCACCGTACCTTCATAGGATGCTTCTAAATAGGATGAATCAACAACCTGCGCAGTTCCTCCTAAGTGAAAAGTACGCATAGTAAGCTGCGTTCCCGGCTCACCAATGGATTGAGCAGCAATAACACCAACAGCTTCTCCCTGATTAACAGGTGTTCCACGCGCCAAATCTCGACCATAGCATTTCGCACAAACACCAAGACGTGTTTCACACGTTAAAGCAGAACGAATTTGAACTGACTGAATTCCGGCTTCTTCAATCTTTGCGACATCAGCTTCTTCAATCATTGCCCCCCCTTCAAGAATAACCTCACCAGAGACGGGATGCAAAATATCCACAAGCGCTGTACGACCAAGAATTCTTTGCCCAAGAGAGGCAACAATTTGTCCTGCATCAACAATGGGCTGCATGGTAAGCCCTTTTGCTGTACCACAATCAACTGCTGAAATAATAGCATCCTGAGCAACATCAACAAGACGCCGCGTGAGATAACCGGAGTTGGCAGTCTTTAACGCAGTATCAGCAAGTCCTTTACGCGCACCGTGAGTTGAGTTGAAGTACTCGTTAACCGTCAGACCTTCCTTAAAATTTGAAATAATGGGGGTTTCAATAATTTCACCGGATGGTTTTGCCATTAATCCACGCATACCAGCCAATTGTCTCATCTGGTTAGCAGAACCACGTGCACCAGAGTGCGACATCATATAAATCGAATTCATTGGCCGTTGACGACCTGTTTTAGGATCAAAATCGATGGCTTGAATACGTTTCATCATTTCATCTGCGACGCGATCTGTACATTTACCCCAAGCATCTACAACCTTATTGTATTTTTCACCTTGTGTAATCAAACCATCATTATATTGCTGTTCATATTCCTTAGCCAAAGCTTCTGTTTCCGCAACTAAACGCGACTTGCTATCAGGAATAACCATATCATCTTTACCGAATGAAATTCCTGCACGACACGCATAAGAAAAGCCAAGCTGCATAATACGGTCACAAAAAATAACCGTCTCTTTTTGTCCACAGTGCCGATAAACATGATCAATCATTTTGGAAATATTCTTTTTCGTCATTTCTTGATTGACAATATCAAAAGAAATATTCGGATTTCTTGGCAAAAGCTCACCGATAATCAAACGACCAGGTGTCGTATCATAAAGTTTAGAAACTTCCTTTCCATCCTTACCGATATCCTTAACACGGCCTTTAATCTTCGTATGAAGCGTTACAACCTTATTTTCCAAAGCATAATGAAGCTCACCTATATCAGAAAAAGCCATTCCCTCACCTGGTTCTTTTTCAGAAACAATCGAAAGATAATAAAGACCAAGAACCATATCCTGTGATGGAACAATAATGGGGGCTCCATTAGCTGGATGAAGAATATTATTGGTTGACATCATTAAAACACGGGCTTCAAGCTGTGCTTCAAGAGAAAGCGGAACGTGAACCGCCATCTGATCTCCATCAAAATCTGCATTAAAAGCAGTGCACACCAGCGGATGAAGCTGGATAGCTTTTCCTTCAATCAAGATAGGTTCAAAAGCCTGAATCCCCAAGCGGTGCAATGTTGGCGCACGATTGAGCAAAACAGGATGTTCACGAATAACCTCATCCAAGATATCCCAAACTTCTGGATGCTCCTTTTCAACAAGCTTTTTTGCTTGTTTTACAGTTGAGGAATATCCCTTCGCATCAAGGCGCGCATAAATAAATGGCTTAAATAATTCAAGAGCCATTTTTTTAGGAAGACCACATTGATGTAATTTTAATTCAGGACCTGTCACGATAACAGAACGTCCCGAGTAATCAACACGCTTTCCAAGTAAGTTTTGACGAAAACGCCCTTGCTTACCCTTTAACATATCTGAAAGAGATTTTAACGGACGTTTATTGGCTCCAGTAATCACACGCCCGCGCCGTCCATTATCAAACAATGCATCAACAGCTTCTTGCACCATACGCTTTTCATTGCGCACGATAATTCCAGGAGCACGCAATTCAATAAGCCGTTTCAAGCGGTTATTACGATTAATAACACGTCGATAAAGATCATTCAGATCTGATGTCGCAAAACGCCCACCATCAAGTGGAACCAATGGACGTAAATCCGGTGGAATAACCGGAATTGTTTTCATAATCATCCACTCTGGCTTATTCCCAGATTCAAGAAAATTTTCAACGATCTTAAGTCGTTTAATCAATTTTTTCTGCTTTAACTCTGAAGTCGTTTCAGCTAATTCGAGACGCAAATCATTGGCAATTTTATCTAACTCCATACCAGCTAAAAGCTCGTAAATAGCTTCAGCGCCAATCATAGCTGTAAATTGATCTTCTCCAAACTCATCAATAGCAAGCATATATTCTTCTTCAGAAAGAAGCTGGTAGAGCTTAAGAGATGTCAACCCTGGTTCAGTTACAATATAATTCTCAAAATAAAGAACCCGCTCAATATCTTTTAAAGTCAAATCTAAAAGTGTAGAAATACGACCTGGTAATGATTTAAGAAACCATATATGCGCAACAGGCGCCGCAAGCTCAATATGCCCCATACGCTCACGACGTACGCGCGAAAGAGTAACCTCTACACCACATTTTTCACAAATAATGCCCTTATATTTCATGCGTTTATATTTGCCACATAAACATTCATAGTCCTTAATAGGGCCAAATATACGTGCACAAAAAAGACCATCACGCTCTGGTTTAAAAGTCCGATAATTAATCGTCTCAGGCTTCTTAATCTCACCATACGACCAGGACAAAATTTTCTCAGGACTTGCAATAGAAATACGAATAGAGTCAAATGTCTGCGCTGGCGCTTGAGGATTGAAAAGATTCATGACCTCGTGGTTCATGCTGTTCTCCTTCAAAGATTCTTAGAACCTGTTGTAATATCTCATTTATTTTATAACAGATCTTCTTTAAAATACATTTATTTTTAAAAATGATCTGCAGTATCTTAATAAGGTTTTGAACCTTTTAAAATTAATCAGAGCGCAGCCTTTTTCCAGCGCGCTCCTTGAATTATTGTTCTGCTGTGTCAGACAATACGCGCTGTGCAATAAGTTCACGCGCATCATCAAGCTCCACATTAAGAGCGAGTGAACGCATTTCTTTCACCAACACATTAAAGCTCTCAGGTATACCTGCCTCAAATGTATCATCACCACGTACAATCGCTTCATAGACCTTCGTCCGACCAGCTACATCATCCGATTTTACTGTTAGCATCTCCTGCAAAGTGTATGCAGCACCATAAGCTTCAAGTGCCCAAACCTCCATTTCACCAAAACGCTGACCACCAAATTGTGCCTTACCTCCTAATGGCTGCTGCGTAACAAGTGAATAAGGACCAATAGAACGTGCATGAATCTTATCATCAACAAGGTGATGCAATTTCAACATGTAAATATACCCCACCGTTACTGGACGATCAAAAGGCTCTCCCGTACGACCATCATAAAGTGTAACCTGCCCTGAACTATCTAATCCTGCGTCTTCCAGCATCATGTTAATATCTGATTCATGTGCTCCATCAAAAACAGGTGTTGCAATTGAAACCCCTTTCTTCATCTGTAAAGCCAATTTGTAAAGGCTTTCATTATCATACTGACGGACTGGCTCATTATGATTATCATCAGGCATAAGGTTTTCAATACGTTGGCGCAAAGGAAGTATATCCCCAGTTTCTTGATATAATTCTAACAAATCGCCAATCTTCTTACCCATCCCGGCACATGCCCAACCAAGGTGCGTCTCAAGAATTTGTCCAACATTCATACGACTAGGCACACCAAGTGGATTCAAGACGATATCAGCATGGGATCCATCTTCAAGAAAAGGCATATCTTCTATGGGAAGAATACGTGAGACAACACCCTTATTCCCATGACGCCCCGCCATCTTATCACCTGGTTGGATTTTGCGTTTCACAGCCACAAAAACCTTCACCATTTTCATGACACCAGGAGGCATTTCATCACCTCTTTGGACTTTTTCAACCTTATCCATAAAGCGACGCTGTAATGCTTCTTTTGATTCATCATATTGCTTACGCAAAGCTTCAATTTCATTTTGAAGCTTTTCATCCTCAACAGCAAATTGCCACCACTGGGATCGTGGATAATGCCCCATTACCGCGCTATCAAGCTTTTTGCTACCCGAAAAGCCTTTTGGACCTTCTACAGCAACTTTACCTGTCAACATATCGGTGAGGCGCGCATAAACATTGCGATCAAGAATAGATTGTTCATCATCACGATCTTTTGCTAAACGCTCAATTTCTTCACGCTCAATTGCCATAGCACGTTCATCTTTTTCCACACCATGGCGATTAAAAACCCGAACTTCAACAACAGTACCAAAAGTCCCAGGTGGCATACGCATAGAAGTATCACGAACATCGGATGCCTTTTCCCCAAAAATTGCACGCAGAAGCTTTTCTTCCGGCGTCATAGGACTTTCACCCTTTGGTGTAATCTTTCCAACTAAAATATCACCTGGTTGAACTTCAGCACCAATATAAACAATGCCAGCTTCATCAAGATTTCTTAACGCCTCTTCCGCAACATTAGGAATATCACGCGTAATTTCTTCTGGACCAAGTTTTGTATCACGTGCTGCAACTTCAAATTCCTCAATATGAATCGAAGTAAAGACATCATCAGCAACAATGCGCTCAGATAACAAAATGGAATCTTCGTAATTGTATCCATTCCAAGGCATAAAGGCTACAAGAACATTCCGCCCAAGAGCTAAATCACCAAGATCCGTGGATGGACCATCTGCAATGATATCACCCTTCTCTACCCTATCACCGACATGCACAAGAGGACGCTGATTAATACAAGTGGACTGATTAGAACGCTGAAATTTTTGTAAGCGGTAAATATCAACACCTGATTTTGAAGGATCTAAATCTTCTGTTGCACGGATAACAATACGGGTCGCATCAACCTGATCAACAATACCACTACGTTTTGCACTCACAGCAGCTCCTGAATCGCGTGCAACAACGGATTCCATTCCCGTACCAACAAAAGGTGCCTCAGCGCGTACAAGAGGAACTGCCTGACGCTGCATGTTCGATCCCATCAACGCACGATTCGCATCATCATTTTCCAAAAACGGAATAAGCGCTGCTGCAACTGAAACCAACTGTTTTGGTGAAACATCCATCAAATCAACATGATCGCGTGGCGCCATTAAAACTTCACCCGCATGACGGCAAACAACAAACTCTTCTATAAAGCGGCCTTCACTATCTAATGAAGAATTAGCTTGAGCTACATAATGCTTTGCTTCTTCCATCGCAGAAAGATAAATAACTTCTTTTGTGACTTTACCATCAATAATTTTTCGATATGGGCTTTCAATAAAGCCATATTTGTTAACCCGAGCAAAGGTTGCTAAGGAGTTAATCAGACCAATATTCGGGCCTTCTGGTGTTTCAATCGGGCAAATTCGACCATAATGCGTAGGATGGACGTCACGAACTTCAAAACCCGCACGTTCACGAGTCAAACCACCTGGACCAAGAGCAGAAAGACGGCGTTTATGGGTAATTTCCGACAATGGATTGGTTTGATCCATAAACTGCGACAATTGTGAAGACCCAAAAAACTCACGAACTGCTGCTGCTGCAGGCTTTGCATTGATCAAATCCTGCGGCATAACTGTATCAATTTCAACCGATGACATACGCTCTTTTATCGCACGTTCCATACGAAGAAGACCAACGCGATATTGATTTTCCATCAACTCCCCAACGGAACGAACGCGACGATTGCCAAGATTATCAATATCATCAATTTCACCACGACCATCACGCAATTCAACCAACATCTTAACAACAGCAAGAATATCCTCTTGACGTAAAATGCGAACTGTATCTGGACAATCAAGATCCATACGCAAATTCATCTTAACACGTCCAACAGCTGAAAGATCATAACGCTCTGGATCAAAAAACAAAGAATGGAACATTGCTTCTGCTGTATCGATTGTTGGAGGCTCTCCTGGACGCATTACTCGGTAAATATCAAACAACGCATCCTGCCGACTTTCATTTTTATCCACCTTTAAAGTGTTGCGGATATATGCTCCAATATTCATGTGATCAATATCAAGAATATTGATTTGATCAGCACTAACATCAAGCAAAATTTTCAATACTTTTTCGTCAATTTCATCACCAGCTTCAAGGTAGATTTCACCTGTTTCGTAATTGACGATATCTTCGGCCAGATAACAACCTAATAAATCATCTTCGCTAACTTTAACCGCCTTGAGACCTTTTTCTTCTAAAGACTTCGCAGTACGAACTGTTAGCTTTTTACCAGCCTCAGCAACAACTTCACCACTATCTGCATCGATAAGATCAGAAATAAGCTTCATTCCTTTAAAGCGATCAACAGAATAAGGAACACGCCATCCTTGTCCATCACGCTCATAAGTCACTTTATCATAAAACGTTGACAAAATATCCGACGCATCCATACCTAAGGCCATCAAAAGACTGGTAACAGGAATCTTGCGCCGTCGATCAATACGCGCATAAATGATATCTTTAGCATCAAACTCAATGTCAAGCCAAGAACCACGATATGGAATAACACGAGCAGCAAAAAGAAGCTTTCCCGATGAATGCGACTTCCCTTTATCATGATCAAAAAAGACACCAGGAGAACGGTGCATCTGGGAAACAATAACACGCTCTGTACCATTAACGATAAAGGTACCATTCGTCGTCATTAAAGGCATATCGCCCATATAAACGCCCTGCTCTTTAATGTCTTTGATATCTTTGGAGCCAGTATCCTCATCAACATCAAAAACAATCAAACGTAATATGACCTTTAATGGTGCAGCATAAGTTAAATCACGTTGGCGACATTCTTCAACATCAAATTTCGGTAAATCAAATTCATAACCAACAAACTCAAGCATAGCTGTACCGGAGAAATCTGAAATAGGAAATACCGATTTAAAAACAGCCTGCAAACCTTCATCTGGTCGCCCACCTTCCGGTTCCTCAACCATGAGAAACTGATCATATGACGCTTTTTGAACCTCAATAAGATTCGGCATTTCTGCCACTTCAGGAATCTTACCAAAAAATTTACGTACCCGCTTACGACCATTGAATTGAGACATCATTGCAAGAGTCTGAGCCATCATCGCTCCTTGATCTTTACTGTTCAAGGTAGACCAACCTTGAAAGCCTTATATCATTAACCTGCATATGCAGACCAGTTCACTTGACACCCAATAATGAGCATCATTAACTTTCCCCACCAACATAAGCCATTTATCTCTTTGACTCTATGATGACAGGATGAGTAATCAAAACCTATCCCATTATTATGACAAAACCGTTGGGACAAGGTTTTCTACTCACGATTTTCTTTCTTTATTAAAAGAAAGAAAATCGGCGAACATAAATGTTCGCCAATAAAATTAAATTTACTTAAGTTCAACTTTAGCACCAGCAGCTTCAAGTTGGGATTTAATTTTCTCTGCCTCTTCTTTAGAAGCACCTTCTTTAATAGGCTTGGGTGCTCCTTCAACCAGATCTTTAGCTTCTTTAAGACCAAGTCCAGTAAGAGCACGAACTTCCTTAATAACATTAATTTTTTGTGCGCCACCCTCAACAAGAATAACATCAAATTCTGTTTTTTCTTCAGCAGCTGGAGCAGCAGCACCAGCAACAGCAGCAACAGCAACAGGAGCAGCAGCAGAAACTCCCCACTTTTCTTCAAGTAACTTAGAAAGCTCAGCAGCTTCCAAAAGGGTTAGATTAGAAAGGTCTTCTACGATCTTCTCTAGATCAGCCATTTTTAAATTCCTTCAATTAAAAGATTTGAACCATTATTAAAACTTATCCAAAAAAATAGAAAAGCATTAAAGCTTTTCCATAAACATGAATACAAACAGCCTTAAGCCGCCTTATCCTCCTGAGCATATGCTCCAATGACACGTGCAACCTGACCAGCAGGAGCATTAACAACCTGTGCAATACGGGTCGCAGGGGTAGAAATCATACCCACAAGTTTTGCACGCAACTCGTTTAATGAAGGCAATGAAGCCAATGACTTCACAGCATCTACACTTAAACTTGTTGCACCCATTGAACCGCCAAGGATGACAAATTTGTCATTGCTTTTTGCAAAATCAACAGCAACTTTCGGTGCTGTGATTGGATCTTCTGAATAAGCAATAAGTGTTTGTCCAGCAAACAAATCCACTATCGATTCAGATTCCGTGCCCTGAAGAGCGATTTTAGCAAGACGGTTTTTGGCGACTTTAACGGCACCGCCAGCTTCACCCATTTTCGAACGCAAATCGTTCATTTGTGAAACTGTCAGACCGGAATAATGTGCAACAACAACAGAACCAGACTTCCGAAAAGCCTCGTTAAGCCATGTAACAAATTCGCGTTTTTCCGCTCTATTCACTGTCTCTCTCCATTTAACAGATCTGCTTAAAACAAACCTGTTGGTTACCTTTGATAACATAAAATATTTCATGTCACCGATGAGGATCCTGTCCCCTTTTTCACGCACAGCGCTCAAAGGCAACCCTGGCTCAAACCCTTTAAGTCTTTTAACTCTCAGTTTTTACCCCAGTCTCATGCAGGCTTTTTTTGATTAAGATACTTAAAAGTATCACCTACAATCTCGGACAGGATATTCCGGAATTTCTTCCGGTACAACCTAAGCTCTATAAAGCTTAGATAGCTAAATACCGACCAAAACCAGCATTTAAAATACAATTTTGATGTTCACATACCCCAAAACAAAATTATAAATCAGCTTATACTGTCTCTGAACGAACTGTTGCTGGATCAACTTTAACACCAATCCCCATAGTCGAAGAAACAGCAACGCGCTTAATATACTCACCTTTTGCACCTTGCGGTTTAGCTTTAATAACTGCACTTGCAAAGGCTTTTATATTTTCTACGATTTTTTCAACACCAAAAGAAGCCTTACCAATACCAGCATGCACAATACCGGCTTTTTCAACACGAAACTCAACAGCACCACCCTTAGACGCTTTGACAGCACCAGCAACATCAAGTGTTACAGTACCAACTTTGGGATTGGGCATCAAACTCCGTGGACCAAGAATCTTACCAAGACGACCAACAAGAGGCATCATGTCTGGTGTTGCAATACAACGATCAAAGTCAATCGCCCCCCTATTAATGCTTTCAAACAAATCTTCAGCACCCACAATATCAGCTCCTGCCACCTTAGCTTCCTCAGCCTTATCCCCACGAGCAAAAACGGCAACACGGATATTTCTTCCTGTTCCATTAGGCAAATGAGCAACACCTCGAACCATTTGATCAGCATGACGAGGATCAACACCCAAGTTCATTGAAATTTCGATTGTTTCATCAAATTTAGCAACGGCACGCTCCTTAACCATTAAAACAGCATCTTTTAAAGCATAAAGTTCACTAAAATCGATATCTTTTCGGATATTTTTTATTCTCTTTGCTACTTTTGCCATAATACTAGCCCACCACTTCCAAACCCATCGAGCGAGCAGAACCTTCAACCATACGCATCGCTGCCTCAATGTCATTTGCATTAAGATCTTT
Organism: Bartonella sp. AC158YNML; assembly: GCF_042196725.1. Lineage (NCBI taxonomy): Bacteria > Pseudomonadati > Pseudomonadota > Alphaproteobacteria > Hyphomicrobiales > Bartonellaceae > Bartonella > Bartonella sp. AC158YNML. The sequence goes on along the minus strand of NZ_JBHIQU010000009.1, from coordinate 1,636 downwards.
CATCTTTGATTCCGCAATCGAACGAATTTTATCGCGAGAAATGCTTCCTACAGACACTTTACCAGGCTCTTTTGAGCCAGATTTCAGGTTTGCTTCCTTCTTTAAAAAGAATGATACAGGAGGCGTCTTGAGAGAAAATGTGAAAGATTTATCTTGGTAATACGTAATAACAACTGGAATCGGTGCCCCCTTTTCCATTTCTTGTGTCGCTGCATTAAACGCCTTACAAAATTCCATGATATTAATACCACGCTGCCCAAGAGCAGGACCAATCGGTGGAGATGGAGTAGCAGCTCCTGCAGGGACCTGCAACTTGAGCTGACCTATACTTTTTTTTGCCATAACAATCTGCCTTCAATTTCACTGGTATACGGACAATTTATTTTGCCTGCTACCCGCTGCAGTTACGTGGTTCGGATCATTAAGCCGACAAAAGCTATAAATCACCTCCCACTCCTTACTTAAAGTAATTAAAATTACTCTAAGTTTAATCAGAGTTTTTCAACCTGACCAAATTCTAAATCAACAGGCGTAGGACGCCCAAAAATAAGAACTTCAACCTTAAGACGAGAGCGCTCTTCTTCAACCTCTTGAACAATTCCATTAAATGAAACAAAAGGACCATCAGCAACGCGAACTTGTTCACCAACCTCAAACAACACAGAGGACTTTGGAGAATCAACACCCTCCTGAACTTGTTTGAGAATCTTTTCAACCTCTCGATCAGAAATAGGAACAGGACGCGCATCCGACCCTAAAAAACCTGTCACTTTAGGAGTATTCTTAATAAGATGATAAACTTCATCTGTTAATTCAGCACAAACAAGAACATAACCAGGAAAAAATTTTCGCTCAGTATCAACTTTGCGTCCACGACGGACTTCTACAACACGCTCTGTTGGAACAAAAATTTTTTCAAATAGATGATCAAGTCCTTTCTGCTTTGCTTCCTTATCAATAGCTTCCGCTACTTTCTTTTCAAAATTTGAATATGCCTGAACAATATACCAACGAGCTGCCACAGTCACACTTCCTTACATTCTCAACTAAAAAGATATTTCAGAAGATCAATAACCCGCCAAACACCAAAATGCATAACCTGATCCACAATAAAAAAGAAAGCTGAAGCCAATGCAGTTACCAACAAAACCATAATAGTAGAAATAACCGTCTCACGACGTGTAGGCCATTTCACTTTAACTGTTTCTGCATAAACCTGCTTCATAAAGGTAATCGGATTGGTTCTAGATGCCATCGTCACACTACTCTCTCTCGCCCTATTGTGTTTTATACAACAAAATAAATAGAAAAAAATGCAAAAGCCAACTTCCAGACTTACGCAATTTTCTTACTTTCTATTCAATACAGTTTCATACACAAAAAAACAAGCCCCATATAAAAAAAAGCAAAAAAAGCAGAAAAATCTACTAACTCATATCTGAATCCTATTCCCCTTTGGCAGGGGCAGCAGGACTTGAACCCGCGACCTGCGGTTTTGGAGACCGCCGCTCTACCAACTGAGCTATACCCCTAATTCTTAAAACTAAAATACCTTTAACAAGCACTCAACAAGCATTATTTATTCAATGATCTTAGAGACGATACCGGCACCAACAGTACGACCACCTTCACGAAT
>NZ_JBHIQU010000008.1:0-126547 GCF_042196725.1 Bartonella sp. AC158YNML | reverse complement strand
TTCTTACCATCATTTTTTAATTCAGCTTTCCGACTTTCAAAAGCATCTACAGCAATGTCTTTTAAATAATGGAGATTGCTTATTGCTTCACGCTTTTGTTTCTCACGTTCTTTAATGGGGTCACGACCCTCACGTAAAACCGAACGCCACCCAGTTGCCAATTCACGTGCTTGTTTTAAAGAGACATCTCTCAAAGCACCCAATCCCATTTCACGACGACGTCCGTGAATAGTATAACGGTAAATCCATTGAGCACCACCATCTTTACGCTTATGAAGTAACAAGCCGGCACCATCATTATATTTGCCAGCCCCCAATGTTGCGACAGATCTTGCATTAAGACGGTTCATAAGAGCCATTTTTAAATCCTTTCTTATACAAATTTGATCCACACACTCATCCCACTTGTTATGTGCAAATGAGTGGTTTTGATTGATTCAAGATAAACAGATTTGAAATGAGAGAATCTTACGTTATTCTGGTCTTTAATTCCATATGAATAATGCTAAATTATCATTATAAATCAATATCTTGTCAAAGTATCTACGGTAATATCCTATGAAAAGATTATGCATTATCTCATGCTTTTGTTTATCATGTTCTTTAATGGAGTAAATTCCCTCACGAAAAACAGAGCGTCTCAAACAAAATACACTTACATTGCCAATTCATGGACTTATTTAAAAGAGATATATTTCAACACGCTACAAGCCTATTTTACGACAGCGCCTGTGAATGGCATAACTGTAACGCCTTTAGATATCACCATCTTCACACTTATGAAGATATAAACCGACAACGTCATAGACTTTGCAAGCCCCAATGTTTTGTGCGATAATTCTTAACACTTGAGAGGTTGATAAGAAGTATTTTACTCTCTTTTTTAATAATTTTTATCCATATACGAACCCTGCTTATGACGCGTAAGCAAGTGATTTTATTGAATTTAATATGAGAGGAGGGGATGAGAGAATCTTACAGTATTTTGAATCAAATCCACGTTAAAAGATTATAATTTATCATAACAAATCAAAATACTATCAATAAAAATAGGAAAAAATATTTTGTCTCTCATACTTTAAAATTAAACTGAACCTACATGGAAGATAAAAAGCGTGTCATATTATTTTTTTTCTAAAGCTAAATGAAAATAAAATCTTTTTGTGAGTTGTAAATAATTCCTCAATTTGCAGCAATCAAAAAGTTTTTTCCTATATAGTAGATTCTTTATGCTGATTTTTAGATGGGAGGAGCGGCTATGTATACAGTATTAAGGATCTTATTAATATTATGGGGAGTATTGGCATTTGATACATGGGGGAGAGCGCAAGATTTTCAAACTCCCGCATCCCAATTGTTATTACTCGATGATGATACAGAGACAGTACTCTATGAAAAACAAAGTGCTATTCCTTTTTTTCCTGCTTCATTAGTAAAATTGATGACAGCAGAAGTTGTATTTCATCAATTAAAAAAAGGATTATTAAAAAGTACGCAGAAATTTAAGGTCAGTGAAAATGCTTGGCGCAAGGGTGGAGCACCTTCTGGTACAACCACTATGTTTGCAAAGATAAAAACAGAAATCAGTGTTTATGATCTGTTGCGTGGTTTAATTATTGTCAATGGAAATGATGCTGCTATTATTCTTGCTGAAGGCATATCAGGAGATGAAGCTCATTTCGCAAAGTTGATGAATCAGCGCGCTAAAATGATTGGATTATCTCAGAGTCATTTTGTTAATGCAACAGGGCTTCCCGAAGAGGGACAATTTGTAACAGTGCGTGATATGATTATATTAGCACGTTACATTACTCAGGAATATCCAGATTATTATGCACTTTATCGTGAACCTCATTTTACGTGGAATAATATTTTTCAACGTAACAAAAACCCTCTTATTTCTAAGGAAATTGGTGTAGAAGGATTTGGTTTTGGCTACAGTAAAAAAGAAGGTTTTTCAATGGTTGCCACCATTTCTAAAAATCATCAACGTCTTTTTTTAGCAATCAATGGTTTGCAAGATAGAAAAAAATATACAAAAGAAATAGAACGCATTCTTCAATGGGGAATGACGGCATTTGATCTCAAAACGATTTTCACAAGAGAAGAAACGGTTGGTCGTGCTCCTGTTTATGGTGGTAAGCAAAATTTTGTTCCACTCATTGTTAAAACACCAATAAGTTTTATGCTTTCGAATGAAAAAAAAGTAAATGTTAAAGCAAAAATTAAATATCATGGTCCATTGAAAGCCCCCATCGTTTCTGGGCAATCAGTTGGCGTTATTCAAATTTTAGAAGATAAAAAGGTTCTTCTGGAAAAACCAGTTTTTGCCGGAATGAATGTTCAGGAAGGAAGTTTCTTTGCAAAAGTAAAAAATGCATTCTATGAAATCACAATTGGATGGTTACGGAAATATTTATAGTTACGCGCTAATAAGGTTAAGGTCATACGTGTCAGGTTATTTTATTACATTCGAAGGAGGGGAGGGAGTAGGAAAAACAGTACAGATTTCTTTGCTTGCTGAGTATCTCTCTCACAAAGGTTATGATGTTGTTACAACACGAGAACCAGGAGGAACGGCAGGAGCAGAAGCAATCCGACATATTTTATTGTCAGGGAAGATACAACAGTATGGACCATTGATTGAAGCTGTTTTGTTTACAGCGGCACGTGTCGACCATGTTACTGAGGTTATCGCACCTTCTTTGCAAAAAGGTAAAATCGTTTTATGTGACCGCTTTATTGATTCTACACGCGTTTATCAAGGCCTCAATGATACCGTCAGTTCTTCTCTTCTTTCTGTTTTAGAGTGTATTGCGCTCAATGGTATTTTGCCTCATTTAACATTTTTATTAGATATGCCAGCAATGTGTGGTATGAAGCGTGCAAATTTGCGAAGAAAAAAAACAGAAGAAATTGATTATTTTGAAAAAGATCAGTTGGAAATTCAAGAACAAAGGCGTCAGGCTTTTCTTCAATTGGCCAAACGGGAACCCCATAGATTTCGAGTCATTGATGCCACTGGCTCAGTGGAAGCCATTGCTCATCAAATAAAAAATATTTGTCATCAGGTATTGTTGGAGCAGCTTTCATGAGTAATGTAAATACCTTACGCCAATATGATGATATTGATACAATTTTATCACCATCCCAGAACAATGTTCTCTTTGGTCATGAGGATGTTCGTCATTTTTTGACACAAATGCTTAAAGAAGAGCGTTTGCATCATGCATTATTATTTGAAGGAGAATATGGGATTGGAAAGGCTACATTAGCCTTTCATCTTGCTTGGAATATTTTAAGTTTTCAACAGAGTTCTTTCCTGAAACCCGATCCTTATTCTACCCCATGGCGCCAAATTACACAAGGAAGTCACCCTGGTCTTTTGTATATTTCACGTCGATTTGATGTGAAAACGCAAAAGTTTAAAACAGGAATACTCGTTGATGATATCCGTGATATTATGCATTTTTTAAGTCGAACATCGCAAGATAATGGATGGCGTATTGTTATTATTGATTCTGCAGATGATATGAATAGAAATGCAGCAAATGCAATTCTCAAAATACTTGAAGAACCACCTACAAAAACGTTATTTGTTATTATCGCACATTCTTCAGGAAAATTGCTTCCAACAATCCATTCACGGTGTCAAAAAATTTCTTTTCGTCCGTTGAATAACGATGAAATGAAAAAAGTTATTATACATATTTTCGCCGATCAGGATTTACCTGATGAAAAAACAATTGAAATGATTATTAAAAAATCTAAAGGAAGCCCTCGAAAAGCCGCTTTACTTATTTGCCATGGCGGTCTTGAAATTATTAAAACAATTGATGCTCTCCTAGAGAAACCTGTTTGTAACGCAACGATTGTACATACTCTTGCACAAACATTTTCATCTGTTTCTTCTACATTCCAATTTCAACAATTTTGTGATGAAATTCTTAATAAAATTCAAAAAAAAGCTATTATGCTCGTTGAAAAGGGAGACTTATTTCTCTCAAAAAAATATGCGGGAAAATGGCAAGAGATTCATCAAGAAATAGAGGAAATACAACTGTTTAATCTCGATAAAAAGCAGTTTGTTATTAACTTACTTTTTAAAGTTCATAAGATCATTCATGAGAATTAGTTTTTCCGTGACAATGCGATGAACAAACGTTATGTCATAATATCTTCTATTTATAGCGTTTTACAACGAGTATGACATGCGTGACACATATTACATAACAACTCCCATTTTTTATCCTAATGGTGCTCCACATATTGGACATGCTTATAGTGCCATTGCAAGCGATGTTTTAGCCCGCTTTCAACGGTTAAACGGGAAAAATGTATTTTTTCTTTCTGGTACAGATGAGCATGGTCTCAAGATGCAACAAACCGCAGCTGCATTAGGCATGACACCTCAGCAACTTGCAGATCGTAATAGTGCGGTATTTCAAAAAATGCTTGCAGTATTAAATTGTTCTAATGATGATTTTATCCGTACGACAGAAGAACGCCATTATCAAGCGTGTCAAGAAATTTGGAAAAAGATGGAAGCAAATGGTGATATTTATCTCGGCCGTTATACGGGGTGGTATTCGATTCGCCAAGAAGCCTATTATGAAGAGAAAGATACGGAAGTTGGACAAGACAATATCCGTCGCGAGAAGGAATTAGGCTCTCCAGTTGAATGGAATGAAGAAGAAAGTTATTTTTTTAGGCTTTCTCGTTATGAAAAGGCTCTTCTTGAATATTATGAAAAACATCCTGATTTTATTGCTCCACTTGAGCGGCGAAATGAAATTATAAGTTTTATCAAATCGGGTTTAAAAGATATCTCTATTTCACGCACAAGTTTTAATTGGGGCGTTGCTGTTCCTGATAATCCAAAGCACGTAATGTATGTTTGGGTTGATGCACTTACAAATTATCTATCAGCAATTGGTTTTTTCAATGAAAATTCAACAAAACGTGATTTTTGGCCTGCAAATACGCATATTATTGGTAAGGATATTATTCGTTTCCATGCAGTCTATTGGCCAGCATTTTTAATGTCTGCTGGAATTGATTTACCTAAGAATATTTTTGCACATGGTTTTTTACTTAATCGTGGTGCAAAAATGTCAAAATCTATTGGAAATGTCGTTGATCCTTTTGAAATGGTTGATCATTACGGTCTTGATCAGGTCCGTTATTTTCTTCTCCGTGAAGTGCCATTTGGACAAGATGGTAGTTATAGCCATGAGAGTTTAGTGAACCGTATTAATGCTGATCTTGCTAATGATCTTGGTAATTTGGCACAGCGCTCTTTATCTATGATTGCCAAAAATTGTAATGCACAAGTCCCAAAACCAACTTCATTCTTAGTTCAAGATAAACAGCTTTTAGAACAATCTCTTCAGGTGCTGGAAACTGTACATCAAGCAATGTCTTCTCATAGTATGCATTTAGCCCTTTCAGCTATTTTTTCAATTGTAGCAGATGCCAATCGCTATTTTGCCAACGAACAACCTTGGAGTTTACGTAAAAATGATCGAGATCGGTTTTCTACAGTTCTTTATATAACTGTAGAAATCTTGCGGCGAATAGGAATAATGCTTTTGCCTTTCATACCTCAATCAGCAGCAAAACTTCTTGATAGCCTTGCGATTGCTGAAGATGATCGGTTGTTGTATCATATAAGCCATGCGAAAATTCAAGAAGGACTTGATCTTCCACCACCAGAACCAATTTTTCCTCGTTATATCTTGAAGAAAGAAGATACTCATCATGTTGATTGATACACATTGTCATCTTGATTTTGAAGATTTTTCACAAGATTTGGATAATGTTATCCAACGGGCTTTAGATGCTAACGTTAAACGTATGATAACAATTTCAACCCATGTTCATAAGTTAGATAAGCTGTTAGCTATTGCGCAAAGCTATGATCAAGTCTTTTGTTCCGTTGGAACACACCCCAATCATGCGCATGAAGAACAAAATATTACAGCGGAAGAGCTTATACAGCTCTCGAATCATCCTAAAATTGTTGCGTTTGGGGAAGGGGGGCTTGATTATCATTATGATTACTCTACACCAGAAGAACAAAAGAAAGTTTTTCAAGAACATATCATCGCTTCTAGAGAAACACAGATTCCTCTTGTTATCCATTCACGCAATGCCGATATCGATATGGAAAAAATATTGCGCAAACAGATAAAAGAAGGAGCTTTTCCCTTTATCCTTCACTGTTATTCATCTGGAATGCAACTTGCTCGTGCTGGAATTGAGCTTGGTGGTTATATTTCTTTTTCAGGTATTCTTACTTTTAAAAACGCTCTTGAAATCCGTGAAATAGCAAAAATTGTGCCCCATGAACATTTGTTGGTGGAAACAGATGCACCATTTTTAGCACCTACCCCTCATCGGGGGAAAACAAATGAACCATCTTTTGTATGCTATACAGCAGCTGTTTTGGCTGAAACAATTGGTTTAAGCATTGAAGAAACAGCTCAAATAACAACCCGTAATGCTTTTCGTTTATTTAGCAAAATGAAATAAGGCAAAAGCTATGTGTGATCAATACCGATTTACAATATTAGGGTGTGGGCCTTCTCCAGGAGTGCCAAGACCTAATGGTGATTGGGGAACATGTGATCCGAATAATCCTAAAAATAAACGCTACAGAAGTTCTTTATTAGTTGAACGCATTAAACCATCAGGGAAAAAAACAACAATCGTTATTGATACGGGGCCGGATTTTCGCTCACAAATGATTGAAGCGCATGTGGACCATCTTGATGCTGCTCTTTACACGCATTCTCATGCAGATCATATCCACGGTATTGATGATTTACGCAGCTATGCACTTGCACAAAAATGTTTAATAGATATCTATGCTGACAGATTTACACTAGAACATCTCAAAAATGCTTTCGGATATTGTTTTCAAACACCAAAAGATTCATCTTATTCTCCTATTTTAAAAGAGCATCTTATCAATGAAGATAGCCAATTTATTATTCAAGGGGAGGGTGGAGCAATAAGCGTTAATACGCATTTACAACACCATGGAAATATTCATTCTTTAGGTTTCCGTATCGGAAATGTTGCCTATTGTACAGATGTTAGTGAGTTTCCTGAAAAAACATTATCAAAATTAATGGGTTTGGATGTTCTCATCATTGAAGCCCTTCAATTTAAATCTCACCCAAGTCATTTTTCTGTTGATCAAGCATTACAATGGATAAAATATTTAAAGCCAAAACAAGCAATACTCACACATATGGATAGATCGCTGGATTATAATGCAGTCGTAAATTACGTTCCATCCTCTGTAAAACCTGCGTATCAGGGCCTTACTTTCGAAACAACTGCATAAGTTTATTCATACAATATTTTACGTTAAATAAAGTTTTTTGAAGATTATCCTTTATTTTGTTTTATTTTTGACATAAATGTCACTTTTTTATGTTTAAAATGAGGTTTTTATGTATAAGAATTTTAAGCGGGGTGTATGTATTGCCGTTTTAGCAGTTTCCTTAACAGCATGTGGGGGGCGTTTAGAAAAAAATATTGCAACGACAACATTACATGATGGATCAATGAGTTGCACCGATATTCAACGGGAGTTTTTTGCTAATAAACGACAGATTAATGATACAATTAGAGAGCGTTCTACAGCAAGAAATAAAAATGTAGCTTTAGCAGCGGCAGGTGTTGTATTTTTACCTGCTCTGTTTTTTATGGATCCTAAATCCAGTGAAAGCAATGAAATTTCGGCTTTAAATAATCGTAATGCTGTTTTAAGTGATCTTGCACGTATGAAACGTTGTAAAATAGTACAGTAATTTTTCTTATTTATTATATGTAATTTTATTATCACTATTTTTGGTCTTTAAGGAATATACTTTAAAGACCAAATTTTATTTTAAAAGTAAATTATATGATATAAATATAATGATGTTTTAAAGTAGGGTTTTCTTTTGGGATAAAGGATTTATCTTCTGTATCATGTTATCGCATAATATATATTATGGAACTTTTATAGAAAGGATACAAGGGTATGCCATCAGCACTTTAAGGAATGTTAGCAATATTAACCATGGGACTCCCTACCCAATATACTTCGTGTTTGACAATTGAGATGCATAGCCTTTACTTAAAAAACTGATAACCTTTCAAGATTGAAAATCTGTCCGGTTATTCTGGCTCGAAAATTTCAATCATTATAGTTTTTTATTTTTTACTCTTTTTAAAAAAATCATCATAATTTGTAGTATCATAAAAGTTAAAAATAATATTCCATGAAATAATGGTACAAATGGCTGATAAATAAAATCAGAATAATATATTGCTATTGTTTCAATCAATGCTGCAATACACCATAAAATAATTCCCCATGGTGAATACATCCAAAGTCCAATTAAGGCAATAGGATAGAGAATCGCCAATATAGCTGAGGCAAATTGCCACTGCCAAGGCATAAGGTCAAAACGCCATAAAATACCTGGGAAGACACCCACAAGGCGTATCCAATAAAAAATACCTAGGACTAAGCAAATAAGTGCCAAAAACCGTAAGTAACAGTTATAGATTAAATTGATTTTTGAAACCCGTTTGTGTGAATTATTTTTCACAATAATAACTCTTGTTCAACAGGTTGGAAGTAAGAATCTACCATTTCATCTGTCACATTTGAAAGTTTATCTGGCTGCCATTGAGGTCTTTTATCCTTATCGATTAACATAGCACGTATACCTTCATAAAAATCATGTGAATAAATCATATGATGCGCTATGCGGTTTTCAATTTTCATACAGTCTTCCAACGTTTGAGATGAATTTTGTTTCATTTGTTTCCAAATAACTTTTAAACTTGTCGGAGAACGTGACTGCAAAATATCATAACATTCTTTAGCAAATAAAACATCTTCATTGCTTTTTTTATGTAGCAACTCAAGACATTCTTCTAAGCTGTGGGCACTAAAACAACTGTTAATAATACAACGTATCTCATGACTCGTTTCATAATCTTTTGTAATTGCTCGCTGGTTTAAAGCTAAAGTGGGATCTCCTTGCTCAATAACAGCTTTTCTAACCCTATCGAATTCAATTTCAGAAACTGCATGTGTTGCTAATCCTAAATTTAAGCAATCTCCCCACTTTATGCGTGCGCCCGTTAATGCAAGATAGATGCCAAAATGATTGGGAAGAGATGGTAAGAAAAAACTTGCACCTACATCTGGGAAAAACCCAATCGCACCTTCTGGCATAGCAAAAACTGTATTTTCTGTAACAATTCGATGTGAACCATAGAGAGAAATACCTACCCCTCCCCCCATCCAAATACCGTTTAAGAAAGAAATGTAGGGTTTTGAAAAATGTTTGATATAAGCATTTAAGCTATATTCATCCCTAAAGTATTGACAAGCAGAGGCACTTTTCCCCATATGATGGATTTCCACAACATCTCCACCAGCACAAAAAGCACGACCCTCCCCTTCAATTAAGACACAAGAAACATTGTCATCTGTTTCCCATGTTCTGAGAGCTTTTCTTAAAGCTGAAACCATTCGTTGATTAAGAGCGTTTAATGCTGAAGGACGCGTAAGCTTTATAATACCAGCACATCCTTCTTTCGTAAAAGAAATATCATCACCTGCTCCAAAGTCAATTTGCATCTTACACCCTTTTAAAAACAACTATTTCATTGTTTTTTTATATTCCCCCCCCCAAGTTGAGGAAATATTTGCATGATTGCACCAATACAATATATATAAATTCCTGTCACCGAAATTCCTATTTTAACCCAATACGGAGCCTCTAGTTGATAAAAGAAGGCAGAAACACCAAAAACACACCATAAGAGAAAAATTGGAAAATTAACTCTACGTAAACGAAGGACTCTTACTGGATGAATAAAATAAATTGGTAAAAAAGATATAATCGCCGATAAAACAATAATGATAAAAGTAATCCACTCTCCTGGCCTGACGACAAAAAGCGTAAAAATCATCATATTCCAAACAACAGGAAATCCTTTAAAAAAGTTTTCTTTGGTTTTCATACTAGTATCTGCATAATAAATAGCAGATGAAATAACAATGATTGCACTCAATGAAAATGATAACCCTACCCCCATAAAACCACTTTGATAGAGTGCAAAGGCAGGAATTAAGACATAAGTCACGTAATCAATAATATTATCTAACAGCTCTCCAGACCATGTTGGAAGAACGTATTTAACATCAAGTTTGCGTGCAATTGGTCCATCTATACCATCAACGAGAAGGGCAAGCCCAAGCCAACAGAACATAGCTGTCCATTCTTTTTGAGAGGCTGATATAAGAGAAAGAAACGCTAAAAATGATCCCGAAGCTGTTAGTAAATGAACGGAAAAGGCCTTTGCTTGTGGCATTGTTACTTTTTTATGGCGTAATAATTTAGCATTTGTTTTGATTTTCTTTGTTAGTTTACGTTTCAAGGTTTTCTTATCCTCGTTTTTAAAGTCTTCAATCATCTATCAATACGCCATTTTTTACCGATGATATAACTCAACATTTTAAAAAATCATAAAAAGGTTACTTTTTTATATCGCATTATTTATTACATACTATAATAATAGAAGAGCTTCATATAATAAAAAGAGAGTGATCATTTGGAAATGTTAAAATATTTTCTCAATGGAGAAAGGTTCAAACAGTTGTGATCTTTGAAAAAAACGAGCATAGAGATATTGCTGTTATTGGTGCAGGTCCTGTCGGAATGTTAGCTGCGCTGAGTCTTGCACATGAGGGGCTTTCTGTTTTTCTTGTTGGGCCCCCTGCTCATACAGATGAGTTACGAACAACTGCTCTTATGATGCCTGCAATACGCATGCTTCAAAAACTCAATATTTGGGATAATCTTCAAAAACATGCAGCTGCTTTATCGTCCATGAGAATTATAGATATAACTTCTAGAATTGTGCATGCTCCTACGGTACATTTTTCTTCTGCTGAAATTGGTGAAAAAGCTTTTGGCTATAATATACCTAATGTAAAATTAAACAGTGCTTTAGTCGATGCTGTTACACATACGCCTAATATTACAAGATTTGTTTCTGCAGCCAAATCTGTTCATCATACAAAAAACCATGTATGTATTACTCTTGCTGATTGTAGAGTCATTCAAACACCACTTGTTGTTGCAGCCGATGGGCGTCACTCTCTTACACGTGCCGCAGCAGGGATAAGTGTCAAACAGTGGAATTATCCACAAAAAGCACTTGTTCTCAACTTTTCTCATGAGTTTTCTCATCAAAATACATCAACTGAATTTCATACAGAACACGGTCCATTTACACAGGTTCCACTACCAGGACGAAGATCTAGTCTTGTATGGGTTGTTCATCCTTCCCTTGCTGAAGAATTATTGAATATAGAACCAAAAACAATTGCAAAAATGATCGAAAACAAAATGCAATCAATGCTTGGAAAGCTAAGCTTAGAAACATCAATTCAAGCATGGCCGCTTTCAGGGCTTCTTGCTCATCATTTTGCTGCTAACCGAACAATTTTAGTCGGTGAAGCCGCTCATGTTTTCCCCCCTATTGGAGCACAGGGATTGAATTTAGGATTGCGTGATGTCCAAACTTTAATTGATATTTTACCCAATAAAATATCCAACTCTAACACTGAAATGATTGTTGCACATTATAACAAATGCCGCAAACCAGATATATTAATCCGAAGTGGAGCTGTTCATACACTGAACTCTGCTCTACTTTCTCATATGTTTCCTGTTCATATCGTACGAAGTGTTGGGCTTGGTCTATTACATAATTGCTCGCCATTACGTAATTTATTTATGCGCGAAGGAATGTATCCAGGTTACGGATTCAAGGAAATTATGCAAATATTTCCAACAAAATCGCCTAAACAGCTCTATTGAAAAATAATGGATAATAACGTAAAATGAATGCCATTTTGTGTCTAACTTACTAATGAAAACTAACTAAATAGAAATAAATGCATAATATATAAATAACCCAATAAATAATTATTTTTAATAATGCGTTTTGAAAATAAATTTATTTAGTAAAAAAACAATATTCTACTATACATTTTTTGGTGTCAATTCTTTAGAAGGGTAATTATGCATAACAAAAATGAATTGTTTAATTCTTTAAAAGTTAATATCATTTAGAGTATCTTTACAGCTTTTGTAAAAAATTCATACGAGAGTGTTCATTTTATTAATTTATGCACTTGTTTAAAGCAAAATCTGACACCTAAAGCCGTTTCGCAATGACACCCCTGTAATGATGATATAAAAGGAAAGCTGTTAAACATTATCATTTTTACACTTATCAAGGAACAAGCTGGCACACATTATATTATTATGTGGCCATCCTCTACTATTTTTCCCCTTATATTTGAGAGCCTTTCTAAGAATCACTTTAATATTTATTCCTTTATAGCTTTTTACTCATACGCAAGCCTCTTTTATGATTTTCATTCTTCAGAATAAAAACAGATTTGAATGAGAGAATTATACGATATTCGTGACGCTTATTTAACATACAAAACAATGAATTATCATTATAAATCTATGTGTTATCAATGAGCAATAATAAGCAATATAATCTCTCTATAGTTTAATATTGCGTTTTGGAGCATATCTATTACTGATGTGATAAATATCATTTATTTTCAAGTTGTTATTAAACATTTAAATTTCAGTGCTATTTTATTTTTTATACTGTTTTTTTCTAATAAAATAATAAATTATATTAAAGCTATAAATAATATTTATTTTAATTTATGTAATAATATATATTATTAGTATAATATTCTTATATATCATCTTTTTAAATAATATTAATAATATTTATTTCAATATTATAAATTATTAATAATAAATAATAAAAAATATTTTTATTTAATCAATAAATTTTTATAACTTTTTGTTATTAAGTATAATATTAAAAATAAAACCATCTTGGGAACCTATTAGCAATACAAAGGTTAATAAAGTGTTGTTTCAACAGCAGGTGACAAGATGAAACTAAATAACTTTTTAAAATTAAGTGTTTTTATTATGATGATTGTATCTGTCTCGTTGATAGTCACGACTTCAATCAGTGACGTTTTTCACCTTCCTTATTGTCAAACCTTTACCTATACCTCTACTCAAAATATCACTAAAATAGGTCAGAATTCATTTACTGCCTCACAAATTAAAAACTGTCTTATGCAAAATGGTTTTGAGAATATTAAACGATTACGTTTAGATGACAAAGGTATCTGGCGAGCTTTAATAAAATTTAAAAACTCTCATTTTCTCGTATCCATTGATTATTCAGGAACCGTTACCATTCAAAATGAAAGAAAAAAATATGATTGATTTTAAAACTTACAGCTCTGTTTCTTTTCATAATTATAAGACAAATTTTTTCAAAAATTGCTGGCATTCCATTAAAGAATTTGCTTTCATCGGGGTATTAAATGGTAGCCTATCAGGAGCAATCGCAGCAGCTCTTGCAGCTTATGGTTATATTGCTCTTCCAGGATTTGGTCCAGTTATTGCAATGGGTATAGGGGTAGCACTTTCTGCCGGAATGATAATAGGAGCACTGATAGGATTAGGAATGGGGGGGAGTGTCGGTATATGCTGTATTTTATGGGAGAGTTATATGAACCATAATAGTCCTTTCTCTTATAAATTTCACAATGAATAGAAAAGTTCTCATTTTTGATGAAAAGATCATCATATTATAAATGAAATAATAGCTAACTTATTAAAATTCCTTATTTAATTTCTTATTATACCTCAAAAAGTAGATTTTTTTAAAGCATCTCTTGAAGAAATGTAAGTGAGATATAATTATCCACCTATAAACGCTACATTATTTGTAAATAAATTTTATAAATAAAAAAATGAGATATATGTTCAGAAATATACTTTAATTTATTTACTATTTCTAAAAAGTAATATTTATTTATGAAGTATTTTTCTAAAAATCAACTTTAGTAAATTATAAATATATCCAATTAAGCATAATATAGAATTAATAATTATTTTTATAGCTAAAAATTATTTAAATTAAATATAAAGGTATTTTATGAGAAAAATATTATTATCATTATTCGTTTTTATGGCATTTTTAATTCATAAAAACTCTGCATTAGCGATATCGACACAAGTAAATATTTATAAACTAGAAGCTAATAATTCTAAAAAGGCTATTGGTAGCATTAAAATTGAAGAAAATACATACGGTTTAGTTTTCATACCCAATTTATCTACTTTACCAGAAGGGATGCATGGTTTTCATGTACATGTAAACCCTTCATGTGATACAAAAGATGGCATAATAGGTGGAAGCGCGGGTGGACATTATGATCCAGAGCATACTGGGAAACACTTAGGACCCTATAATATCAATGGTCATCTTGGTGATTTACCGGCACTTTATGTTGATAAGCAAGGAAATGCCGTAATGAGCGTTCTTGCTCCACGATTAAAAACAATCTCTGAAATTAAAGGGCGCTCATTAATAATTCATTTAGGAGCTGATAATCAATCAGATAAACCATTACCGCTTGGCGGAGGTGGAGCACGTTTAGCGTGCGGTATTATTGAAAAATAAATAGAATATTATGTTACACACACTCTCTTGAGCATAAGATATGATAGAAATTTATTTTTTAAATCCATTTCAAGAAATGAAATAAACTATGTGAATATTTTATAAAATTGATATTTCTTTTTAAATATTTAATGCAGAGAATAAAGAACTTAATAATAATCAGAACGAACAGAAATCGGAAACAAGGAAAGAGCAGAATAAATTTTCTGTAAGAAACTTCAGTATAAGGAGGAAATTTTTTCAATGCTTGATGTTATGTTAAACAGAAACAACAAAGTTTAATTTTACTTTCTACAATACAAAATATGTAATGAATTATAATCATTAAATCTAGTATCTAATGGGATCACATCTCTTGCACAAAATAGAACACTCCAAACAGAATTTCCACACGCCCCTTCCCTATCGCCTCTCTCGTGAGATGCACGAAAACAACCTTGATTGATTAACACCAATATAAGATAGTTTAAAATGATTGAATGCTATGATATTCAGAATTCTCATTTAAGTCAAAAATACCAATTATCATTATAAATCAATGTATTACCTAAATATAATCATCAAATAAAACCATGAAAGTAATTTTTTATCACTCTACAAAAAGAGCCTTTAAACAATAGAGCTTTTTTAATACTCCTCATGGATCCGTATGATCCCAATCCAATGGACGCATTTCACCAGTTTGATAAAATTGACGAATGAGTTTAATATAATCAAGAAAGTCTTTATTTTCTACCACTAATCTATTAGCAGTATCCCAATCAATATCACTACGTTCTTTCGCTGGAATTATGATCTCACTCTCGGAAGAATTTTCTTTATCAAGCCTTATAAATCCAATTCCATGCAAACTTGAAAGCATCCGAAGCTCTTTTAATGTATCAATACCTTCAATTTCACTAGCAACTAAATAGCTCAAATTAGCCCATGAAGAATTGCTAACTGTTTGAAAAAATGCTTTCCGTAAATTTGAACGATTAATGAGAATTTTAACTTCAAAAGACCAAAGCTTTGTCTTTTTATCAAAATATTGCAAAATACAGTCTTTGATTTCGCGATTCCATTCCCTGCTTAAATCTTGCATCCCTACGAGATCTGGATAAAGCCATTTATTGCCGCCCGCACCATGTTTATTACGAGAACATTTCTCATTAATGCGTTTGCTGTAAACAGCAAGCTCTGTCCATAAAAATTTAGATAATAACGGATAAAGATCATGCTCTTTAACAGAGCCATCTTCTGGCCTATAATCTACATTGTCCTCTGCTGCATCAATTTCAGCGCTATCTGTTTGTTTAGTAAAATAATACTGCCGCGGTCGTCCTTCAGTGGTTTTAATTTCTGGATAACGCTTTTGTAATTGAGAGCGCAGAGACCCTATTTCAGCAACAATTTGCTGAATAAGAGCTGCATCACTATGAAGGGGAGAGATTATTGCCGTTGAACGCTTTTGTTTTTGGCGGCATTTTTCTGGATAATTCTCAAATATCCATTGAGCAATTTCTCGAGCTGTAAATTTTTTTGTCGGGTTTTTCTTTAAAAAATTAAAAACAGTGTTTGTTAAATTCAAAGTCATATGTAAAGTAGCCTACTTTTATCTTCTGGATATTCCATTATATTCAGATATTTCAAAAGAGAACACAACAAACTGTCTATTTTTTTTGAAAAAAGCTGTCTATAAAATTAAAATATTTTTTCTGAATTTGTGACTACAAATTCAAGGTTTTGTTTCATATAAAGAAAGTAAGCTTCTATTTTTATCAAAAATCATAAATGGGCTGAAAATCCCCATAAAAAAGCATAATATTGTATAATTTCCCTATAAATTTTTCCTTTTACTTTAAGTTAGTTAGAAAAAAATAATAATTTCATGATTTAAGAATTAGCTCATATTCTTAAATTAATGGTGCAACAGGGAACAAAATTAAAAATAATATTCAAACATTTGATTATTTCTCGCATCGACCAGTTAAAAAACTTATGTTTTTTTTAAAGCAAAAAGTTATGTGCTCTCAAGTATAGATTCTGAAATGGTAAATTCTGCACACAAACCTTCAAAACTACTATTTGCTTTAATAGCATCATGGGGAATAAGAACATAATACCATTTTTTACCACCGTAAGTAGCTGCATAATGCGTTGCATGACAACACCATTGAACTGCAGCTTGTTTCTTTTTTAAAACAATAGCGTTTTGTATTTCAGAAGCTTTTTTAGGTTCACAAAGATATTTGGCATCCTTCGTTTCTACAACAAAATCTGGTTCATAGGCTGATCCTTTATCATATTCTATCTTGAAAAAACCTCGAGCGGGTTTCATCCATTTCAATACTTTTGCATCGTCTTCTAATATTTGAGCAAATCGTAATTCCCCTTCTACTGAGTCAAACTTTTGCAAAGGATAACAACATTTCCTAAAGCCGCTGAATATAAGTTTCTTAATGTCTCTTTTAATGGCAGGAATATTACGAAAATCAATAGGAGATGTTCCTTGCGGCAAAACATAATGGATAGGTGTTAAAGTTGTAAAACCTCGTGTAACTTTAATCTCATAATCTTTTTGTGTTTCCCATTGATGTTTTCTTAATTGCGCAACAATAAAAGTATTAATCTTATGCTGATAGTGAATTAATACGTTCTCAACAGCTATATCATTGGGTAAATAAGATTGGAAATGCTCTACCATCTGACAAGCCAATTTTCGTAATAATGGCGTATGGCTATCATAATCGATAAAATCATTATCAATAAAACCACGAATGATGTAATTTTCAAGATGAGGTTCTTTAATATATTTATCTTTAGAAGTGAGAAAAATGCTTTTATGGGTACGCAATTCTCGAATTAAAAGTTCTTTACTAACAGGTTGCAAATTTAAACTTTCTAGATTCTCCAAATCAAAATCAGAAAAACCATAAGTAACCTCACGCGAAGGAATGAGTACAATATTAGGAATATCTATGATCAGTTCTGGTAATTGTTTTGTCAGAATTGTAACCACTTTTGACACAAGAGACTTTTGTGCTAGCGGTATAATACTCA
This sequence comes from Bartonella sp. AC158YNML, assembly GCF_042196725.1. Lineage (NCBI taxonomy): Bacteria > Pseudomonadati > Pseudomonadota > Alphaproteobacteria > Hyphomicrobiales > Bartonellaceae > Bartonella > Bartonella sp. AC158YNML. The sequence continues at coordinate 108,898 of NZ_JBHIQU010000008.1, read as the reverse complement.
TAATTTTATTATTCATTTTTTCTTGTATCGGTGCAGAACAAAGCATTTGAGAACTTGGTAAATTATCATTCTCTTTAATAATATCCCATGCGATAGCAGCAATTTCTTGTTCTTCAGAGGTTAATGTGGGTGAATCTGTATTACGTAACATGATACCGTGTAAATCAGATGTTCCATTTATATCGGAATGACGTGTTACTATCGTTTTTATAAATAAAGCTTCTGCTTGACTTGGAACTGCCACTATATCCGATTTTTCAGAGGATATATCACCCCCTGTTCCAATCTCAATATGCTTTTTTATAATTGAATTCGGATCGTTCGCACGATCAATAATATCTTGAAAACGATCATGCGCAATGATTGTTAAACGATCAATAGATTCTATGCCTGTTCTATGCCCATAAGGCAAACGCAATCCACGCCCAATTGTTTGTTCTGTTAAAATTTCTGAAGCCGATGCACGCAACGGTACGATAGTATAAAGATTGCTAACATCCCATCCCTCCTTTAATTTATTAACGTGAATAACAATTTCTGTTGGCTCATGAGGATTCTCAATCACAATGAGTTTTTGAATATTTTGATCTTCCTCTATATTTGACTGTTTTGTATGAATCTCTATAACTTTTCCCTTATAAGCTCCTGCAAAAAAATCATCTGATTCCAATAAATCACGCAATTTCTGTGCATGATTTGTATCTTGAGCGACAACTAAAATAAAAGGCTTAACAAATTTTTTGTTATAATCTTTGGCATAGGCAATTAAATCTGCTTTCACGTTTTCATGGGCATGAATTGCATCTTGTAATTTAATATGTTCTAATTGTTCAGATGTATAATTTTGAAGATGAAAGTCTTTACGTGTAGCAACAGCAGGCTCTTTTACAAAACCATCTCTCATAGCCTCTGCAAGTGAATAACTGTAAACAACATTTTTAAAATCTACAGGTTTTGCACCTATTGTTTTCGGTGTCGCTGTAAGTTCTATTCCTAAAACAGGTTTTAACTCATTAATTGCTGCTGCACCAGCAGACGCTCGATAACGATGCGCTTCATCCATTAACAAAACTAAATCAGGAAGATTTACGAGATAATCAAAATAACTTTCACCAATCGTTTCTTGTAAGCGTTTAATTCGCGGAATACTAGATTTTAGTGTGCCTTTTTTATTATCCGTTGTATTAATTTTAGAAATATTAAAAATATTGATAAAGGCCGTATCCCGATTTTCAAACAAACGTTTTTGTCCGTAATAGTGGTGTTCATCAGCGCGAATACCTTTACCACTTTCATAATCTTCACCTGTAATAATAATGGGTCTATTTGCAATGAATTCACTTATTCCACTGAAAACATACTTCGGACGTTGAGGACTAAAATCCTGTTTTAATTTTTCATAAATAGTCAAGTTTGGCGCTAAAACAAAAAAATGTCGGCTACGACCTGTTAAATAAAGATAGCTAATAAAAGCTCCCATAAGTCGCGTTTTTCCAACTCCCGTTGCTAAGGCAAAACAAAAAGAGGGAAAGCTTCGTTCAAAATCTTGTACAGAAGGATAGAGACTTTTTATTATTTCTAATTTCGAAACTAAATCAGCATTTTTAGAAAGCTCTATATTTTCTAAAATTTTCACCAAAATATTTAATGATTCACGTTGAGGATCACGCAACGATAAGCGAGCTGAAATCCTTTTTTCAACACTGTTCATAAAAAACTCCGCTTTTTATATATTATTCAAATAGATCTAATTCTTGTTGCGCAATATCTTTATCTTTGTCGCTTTCTTTTACCACAATCATTGGTTCAAGATTGGCTACATTTAAACTATAATCATCCCTTCCCCATTCGCATTTTTCCAATACTGCACGGGGGATTTTTGTAAGTGTAAGATTCTCAAAGGATGATGATTTTGTATCAAAGGCTGTACAACAAATCAGCAGGGTCCGATGAGAGCCCACTTCTTCGCTCATGATACGGAGTTGTTCATGGGTCATGGCGCTCGTTGTGACATAAATATAATCCGTTTCCGTTGAATATCCCTGCATCCAATAATGATTTTCATCCGGCGCATAGGTAAATCCCATATGTTTGCACATAGCTTCTGAAAGCATCGCAGCATTATATTCGCGACTAATAATCCATTGTCCCCATGGATCTTTCTGCAACAGAGAAGGTGCAAGGCGATAATAGCGAAATCCACCGCCACCTTGCCAATTGATACTTTTAGAAATTCCCCCTTGATCAGTTCCATCAATTACTTGTTTTAAACGAGGAATAATGTGCGTATGACAATGTTCACCAAGTTCAATCATAATCCACTTGCGGCCCATTTTATGAGCAACAGCACCGGTCGTACCAGAACCAGCAAAGGAATCCAAGACAAGATCACCAGGGGTGGTGGCAAGTTGAATGATGCGTTCCATTAATCGCTCAGGTTTAGGAGTTGTAAAAACATTATCAGAATTAAAGGCTTTGACTTCTTTTTTGGCGTCTTGGTTGTGCCCTACTTCCGTATAGGGCCAAATCGTCATTGAAACCATGCCATTCTTTACTTCTGATAAAAAACGTTTGATTCTTGGTACTCCGCCATTATCTGTTCCAAACCAAATGCGATTATCCTCTAACAGCTTGGCAAACTTTTCTTTACTAACCCGCCAACTAGCCCCAGCGGGAGGCATAACTTTGCGTCCAGAAGGTGTAATGATTTCATAAATATCCTTAGGTGTTACTCTTTTCGCAGACAGATTATCCGATTGCCATAACCCACGAGGATCATTATCAGGATTTTTATAGCGCGCATCCATATCGCTTGAACGAGGAAGTAAATTAGGACGCCAAATCGTTTTATCTTTGGCATAAACCATTATAAAATCATGGTTATCGGAAAGCCATTTTGTATCATTCTGTGGGGCATATTTCTTTTGCCAAATTATATTGTTGATGAAATTTTGGCGACCAAAAATTTCATCCATCATCACTTTTAGATAGGCTTGTTCATCATCATCAATGGAAATCCAAATACTTCCATCTTCCGCCAGTAAACGATGTAACAATTCTAGCCTGTCTCTCATAAGGCTGAGCCATAGGGAATGCTCCAAACCATCTTCATAATGTTCAAAGGCATTGCCTGTATTATAAGGTGGATCTATGTAGACACATTTTACCTTCCCCGTATATTCTTGCTCAAGTGCCTTGAGTGCGAGTAAATTATCACCAAAAATAAGTTTATTATCAAAAATATCCTGTGATGATATTTGATGCGCGGCATGATAAGATTTTTCAAGATCTTCTAACAATATACGAGGTTCCAGTTTGGGGCGTTTTTCTTTTCCAATCCAGTTAAGTTCTAATTTTTGTTTATTACGGCTCATTCGTAACCTGCCTCGTTGATATTTATCCAAATAGATCTAATTCTTGTTGCGCAATATCTTTATCTTTGTCGCTTTCTTTTACCACAATCATTGGTTCAAGATTGGCTACATTTAAACTATAATCATCCCTTCCCCATTCGCATTTTTCCAATACTGCACGAGGGATTTTTGTGAGTGTAAGATTCTCAAATGATGCTGTTTTTATATCAAAGGCTGTACAACAAATCAGCAGAGTGCGATGAGAGCCCACCTCTTCGCTCATGATACGGAGTTGTTCATGGGTCATAGCGCTCGTTGTGACATAAATATAATCCGTTTCCGTTGAATACCCCTGCATCCAATAATGATTTTCATCCGGCGCATAGGTAAATCCCATATGTTTGCACATAGCTTCTGAAAGCATCGCAGCATTATATTCGCGACTAATAACCCATTGTCCCCATGGGTCTTTTTGCAACAGAGAAGGTGCAAGGCGATAATAACGAAATCCACCTCCACCTTGCCAATTGACACTTTTAGAAATTCCCCCTTGATCAGTTCCATCAATTACTTGTTTTAAACGAGGAATAATGTGTGTATGACAATGTTCACCGAGTTCAATCATAATCCACTTGCGGCCCATTTTATGAGCAACAGCGCCGGTCGTACCAGAACCAGCAAAGGAATCCAATACAAGATCACCAGAGTTGGTGGCAAGTTGAATAATGCGTTCCATTAACCGCTCAGGTTTGGGAGTTGTAAAGACATTCTTAGAATTAAAAACTTTAACCTCTTTTTTGGCATCTTGGTTATGCCCTACTTCCTCATAAAGCCAAATGGTCATTGAAACCATACCATTCTTTACTTCTGATAAAAAACGCTTCAAAGAAGGAACATTGCTTCCTGTGGGGCCAAACCAAATACGATTATCATTCAATAATTCAAAGAATTTTTTTTTATTCATAGCCCAACTTCTACCATTAGGAGGCATTACCTTGCGTCCAGAAGGTGTGATGATTTCATAAATGTCCTTAGGTGTTACTCTTTTCACGGATAAATCTCCCGATTTCCAAGGACCACGAGGATCATTATCAGGATTTTTATAGCGCGCATCCATATCGTTTGAACGAGGAAGCAATTGAGGGCGCCAAATCGTTTTATCTTTGGCATAAACCATTATAAAATCATGGTTATCGGAAAGCCACTTTGTATCATTCTGTGGGGCATATTTCTTTTGCCAAATAATATTGTTGATGAAATTTTGGCGACCAAAAATTTCATCCATCATCACTTTTAGATAGGCTTGTTCATCATCATCAATGGAAATCCAAATACTTCCATCTTCCGCCAGTAAACGATGTAACAATTCTAGCCTGTCTCTCATAAGACTGAGCCATAGGGAATGCTCCAAACCATCTTCATAATGTTCAAAGACATTGCCTGTATTATAAGGCGGATCGATATAGATACACTTTACCTTCCCCATATATTCTTGTTCCAGCGCTTTGAGCGCGAACAAATTATCACCAAAAATGAGTTTATTATCAAAAATATCTTGGGTAGATACTTGGTGCGGAGCGTGATAAGATTTTTCAAGATCTTCCAATAAAATACGAGGTTCCAGTTTGGGGCGTTTTTCTTTTCCAATCCAAGTGAGTTCTAATTTTTGTTTATTATAACTCATGCGATCGCCCTTAAATTTAAACGCTTGTGAAAAGTAAACAGCTTATTCATGAATGGCTAGATTAGAGTCTCTTAACAATACTTTTAGTACCATCCGACAGCAATTTGAGCTTCTTCTGACATACAATCAGGTGTCCATGGTGGATCAAAAGTCATAGTGACTTCAACATACGAAACCCCTTCAACTGCACTAACTGCATTTTCTACCCACCCCGGCATTTCACCTGCAACAGGACATCCCGGTGCTGTAAGAGTCATTTCAATTTTTACTGAACGATCATCTTCAATATCAATACGATAAATCAGTCCTAGCTCATAAATATCAGCAGGAATCTCTGGGTCATAAACTGTTTTGAGAGCAGCAATAATATCATTTGTCATACGATCAATTTCGTCTGCTGGAATTGCTGATATGTAAGATTTTTTATTTTCGCTTACAGTTTCAACGGATTCTGTAGAATGACGCTCTTCAATTGATTCAGCCATTAAAAAATGTCCTTGTTTCTTGCAATGCTTCTACTAATTGATCTATATCCTCTTGAGTGTTATACATGGCTAACGATACGCGGCAAATAGATGCTAGACCAAAGCGCTGTAATAAAGGCTGAGCACAATGAGTTCCGGCGCGGATTGCAACTCCTCTTCTATCAATAAACATAGCGATATCATGGGCGTGAATCCCTTCAATTGTAAATGATATAATAGCTCCTTTATTGGGAGAATGACCATAAATACGCAATGACTCAACCATTTTAAGTTTTTCCTGCGCATAAGCTAAAAGGGACCTCTCATGGGCATGAATCGTGCTACAACCTTTCTCTTGTATATAATCAATAGCCGCTGCTAATCCAATAGATTCAACGATAGGAGGAGTGCCTGCTTCAAAACGGTAAGGAGGAGCATTATAAAAAACCTTATCGGTTGTTACCTCCTCGATCATTTCCCCTCCCCCTTGAAAAGGACGCATTTCTTCTAATCTATCTTCTTTACCATACAGAACACCAATACCAGTAGGTCCATAAAGCTTATGACCTGTAAAGACATACCAATCACAATCGAGATCTTGCACATCAACGGTTAAATGTACTGCCCCTTGAGAACCATCAACAAGAACCGGAATAGAATTTTGATGTGCTCGCTTAATAATCTCTTTAACAGGAGGCACAGTTCCTAATATATTGGACATATGCGTTATAGCAACAAGCCGCGTTTTTTCGCTTAAAGACTTTTGGAAATCTTCAATGTGCAGAACACCATTTTCATCGACAGGAACAAAAATAAGTTTAACACCTTTTTGTTCCCGAAGAAAATGCCAAGGAATAATATTTGAATGATGTTCCATAATCGTTAGAACAATCTCATCACCTTCCTTGAGTTTAGGCATAGCCCAACCATAAGCAACAGTATTAATAGCTTCTGTTGCATTTTTCGTAAAAACAATCTCCTCCGCTTTTTGTGCATTTAGAAAAACACGAACGGTTTCACGAGAATTTTCATAGGATTGCGTTGCTGCATTGGCTAAAAAGTACATTCCCCTATGCACATTAGCATAACTATAGTGATAATAATTATTCATTGCACTGAGTACTGATTGTGGTTTTTGGGCAGAAGCAGCACTATCAAGATAGGCTAATCGCTTTCCATAAACTTGATGGTGCAAAAGAGGAAAATCACGCCGAATTTCTTCTACATTATAAGTAAATGTTTGTACGTTATTTTCCATTTTTTCCACCTTAAACATTTTTTTCAAGCCATTTACCAATGATATTCTCCAAAATAATCTGAATATTATCTTGCTTGATGTCATCAATAAGCTCAGAGATAAATCCTTTAATTAAAAGTGCACGAGCCGTTTTAAATGGAATACCGCGCGCCATGAGATAAAAAAGATAATCATGATTAATATTAGCAACTGTTGCACCATGACCGCATGCAACATCATCAGCAAAAATCTCTAATTCAGGCTTTGCATTAAATTCTGCATCATCTGAAAGAATAAGGCTATTACAAGCCATGCGTGCATCTGTTTTTTGCGCTTTTTGAGAAACACGTATTATTCCTTGGAAAACACCAACAGCCTTATCTGTAACCACATTGCGTATAATTTCGGTTGATGTTGATTTTTCTTCCACGTGACGAACAGTCATTGTAAGATCACTATGTGTTTGTCCTGATAATAAATTTATGACGCGTAATTGAAAGTCAGATTCTTCTCCCTGTAATTCAATATCGATTTCTTGGCGATTTAATTGACTCCCTATATTAATGACATAAAGTGATAACTTCGCTCTTTGATCAAGAACAGCACAAAATCGACCAAATTGTGTAGAATTAAAATCACGATTGCGAATGAGAATCCACGTAACATCACTATCAGCAGCAACATTTAATGAAAATATTGAACTGACAAAGGTATCTTTATCATTGCCAACCTGATGTTCAATAAACATAACTTGACTATTTTTATCAACTTTTATATCCGAAAAAATATGAGATTGTCCCCCCATTTGTATATTTTGTAACTCAATGGGGATATTTAACTTTGTATTCTCAGGGATGTGAAAAAGCCAACCATCTGTAACAAAAGCTGTATTTAACTGTCCAATAAAATCTTCATCAGAAATGTTTTGATTTATCTGTAAAGAATTATCTTCTAATGCATCTGAAAGGCGTTTTACTGCAATATTGTCTATCTTTGACTCTATCGATGTTTTTCCATTGTTTATGGAGAAAACAGCACTTTCTGAAAGCAATGCATCAACCAATTGATTGTCTTGAACTTTTGAAAAATTGCTAATAGACTTCAGTAAGGTACGCAGATTGGTATAATGCCAACTTTCGATTTTACGGGAAGGAAGCCGTGTCGTTTGAAACTGCTCAATAGTTTTCTTGCGGATTTCCTGTACAGCTTTATCACCAGGTAAGTGGTTTACATACTGATTAAAATTACTGAGTATATTTTCTTCAACCGCTAACAAGTTTTGCTGTGCATTCATATTTAATAACCTCAAACCGCTTCCCTAATAAGATCAGCATACCCATTTTGCTCTAAATAAAGTGCTAAGGATTTATCACCGCTTTTGATAATTTGTCCTTTATAAAGAACATGTACCGTATCAGGAATAATATAATTAAGCAGCCGTTGATAATGGGTAATCACCAAAAATGAACGTTTTGAATCGCGAAGTTTATTAACACCATCTGCAACAATTTTTAGCGCATCAATATCTAAACCAGAATCCGTTTCATCTAAAATGCAAAGTGTAGGCTCAAGAAGTGCCATTTGTAAAATTTCAGCGCGTTTTTTTTCTCCACCTGAAAAACCTACATTTAATGGACGCTTTAGCATATCCATATCTATTTCAAGTTTGGCTGAAACTTCTTTAACACATTTTATAAATTCAGGAATTTTAAGTTCTTCGTCACCTCGCGCTTTGCGTTGAGAATTCATCGCAACTTTTAAAAATTCCATTGTTGCTACCCCTGGTATTTCCATTGGATATTGAAATGCAAGAAAAACACCATATGCAGCACGTTCTGCTGGATCCATTTCTAAAAGTGATTGTCCATTATAGAGAATATCTCCTTCTGTTATTTGATAATCATCACGACCAGCAAGCAAATAAGATAAAGTTGATTTTCCGGCTCCATTTTGTCCCATGATAGCGGCAACTTCTCCGTCTTGAACTGTCAAGTTTAAACCACGAATAATTTCTGTATCGGTTTCAGCAATACGGGCGTGCAAATTTTTGATCTCTAACATCATTTAATCCTGTTTTGGCTGTTTTTCAGATATCAATGCGTATTATTTTACCTTAGCATCCATCTACTTTTGTAATTACCATAGAGGTCATTTTTAGCATTATGTGCTACCGTTACAGCCTTGTTACATAAAGTCTTCTATTTATCTCATTAAATAAAATTATCCAACACTACCTTCAAGGCTAATACCAATAAGCTTTTGCGCTTCGACAGCAAATTCCATGGGAAGTTTTTGAATGACCTCTTTTACAAAACCATTTACAATTAATGCGATAGCTTCTTCTTCAGGAATTCCTCTTTGCATAACATAAAAAAGTTGGTCATCGGAAATTTTTGATGTTGTGGCTTCATGTTCAAACTGAGCTGTTGCATTTTTTGCTTCAATATAAGGAACTGTATGCGCACCACAATCATTCCCGATTAACAAACTATCACATTGCGTAAAGTTACGCGCATTTTGTGCTTTTCTATGCGCTGTAACTTGTCCTCGATACGTGTTATTTGAAAAACCAGCAGAAATGCCTTTGGAAATAATACGACTGGATGTATTTTTTCCTAAATGAATCATTTTTGTACCGGAATCAATTTGTTGATGACCGTTTGCAACGGCAATAGAATAAAATTCTCCACGCGCGTTCTCACCGCGCAGTAAGCAGGATGGATATTTCCAAGTAATCGCAGAACCGGTCTCAACTTGTGTCCATGAAATCTTAGAGTTATCACCTCGACAATCTCCACGCTTCGTCACAAAATTATAAATACCGCCCTTTCCATCTTTATCGCCAGGATACCAGTTTTGTACTGTAGAATATTTAATCTCTGCATTTTCAAGCGCAATAAGCTCAACAACAGCAGCATGAAGTTGGTTTTCATCACGTTGGGGTGCTGTACACCCTTCAAGATAAGAAACATAGGAATCTTCAGCGGCGATAATCAATGTTCGTTCAAATTGGCCAGTGTTGCGTTCATTAATCCTAAAATAAGTTGAAAGCTCCATAGGACAACGAACCCCTTTGGGAATATAAACAAATGAACCATCTGTAAAGACAGCTGCATTTAAAGCAGCATAATAATTATCACTTATAGGTACAACTGTTCCTAAATATTCTTTAATAAGCTCAGAATGTTCAATAATCGCCTCTGAAATAGAACAAAAAATCACACCAGCACGTGCCAGTTCTTTTTTGAATGTTGTTACAACAGAAACAGAATCAAAGACTGCATCAACAGCCACCTGCCCCGATACAGACATACTGTCATCAAAAGTGGAGGGATCAGACTGTTTTCTTACTCCTGCCAAAATCTCTTGTTCTTTAAGAGGAATGCCAAGTTTTTCGTACGTTGCTAATAACTCAGGATCCACTTCATCCAAAGATTTTGGTCCTGTATGATTTTTTGGAGCAGCATAATAATAAAGCTCCTGAAAATCAATTTTAGGATATTCAAGACGCGCCCAATGAGGCTCTTGCATTGTCAGCCAACGGCGGTAAGCTTTTAAGCGCCATGTTAGCATCCATTCAGGCTCATTTTTTTTAACGGAAATAAATTTGATAATATCCTCATTTAAGCCTTTTGGAGCTTTATCGGTTTCAATATTGGTTTCAAAACCATATTTATATTGGTCAACATCTATTTCACGTACTTGGCGTATCGTTTCTTGTACTGCCGGCATAAATTTTCTCCATTTTTTGGCGTCAAAAACCGGTAACTAAAGTCTTGTTTTTTACAAGATTAAAGTAAGCAAGTTATCTCCTAGGCTATAGGTAAAGTGCAAAAATTTCAATCAAACTTATTTTATTTTTAAAATAATTCTAATTTTTATAACTTTCTGATGATAAATCTTCTTCTTTTTTCCTGCTTATAATTTGAGAAAAAAACGACAGAAAATCATCAATATCTTCAGAAGTTGTACCACGCCCTAGCGAAATGCGAATGGCACCATTTGGAACATGATACCCCATTGCCTCCAACACTTTGCTTTGTTTTACTTTTCCCGAAGAACAGGCAGAACCAGCTGATACAGAAAACCCTTCTAAATCAAAAGCAATTTGCATCGTTTCAGCTTTTATATTTTTCACGGTAAAGTAAGTTGTATTTGGCAAACGTTGAACTCTTTTACCAAAAATTTCAACATTTTTACTTATTTTTTGTAGTCCATCTTCTAATTTATTGCGTAAATATATTAATTGTTTTCTTTCTTCTTGCGTGAAACAATCAGCCATTGCTGCTCCAAAAGCAGCTATAAGAGGCAATGCTTCTGTTCCTCCCCGTAAACCTTTTTCCTGTCCTCCCCCGACAATAAGAGGATGTGGAGTGAGAAGATTACCAAATGAAACAAAAGCACCTATCCCTTTAGGACCGCCAATTTTATGGGCAGACAGTATAAAAAAGTCTCCTCCTAGCTGATGAATATCAACAAAATTTTTATCTACATATTGTGTCAAATCAACAACAAGAGTGCCTCCTAAATCGCGAACAACAGCAGCTATTTCTTTTAATGGTTGAACAACACCAGTTTCACTATTTGCAGCTTGAATAGCAACAAGAGGTAAACCTTTTGTTTTATCGTGAGCCGCTAAGAGTGATGTTAATTTATCTTGTTGAATGAGCCCATCTTGATCAACAGCAATGACGCTTATCAACTCTTTAGAAAAACGTCCTCCCTCTGCAACAGAGGGATGTTCAGTCGCTCCAAGGTAAAGATGAGAAAATTTAACTTTTGCTTTCCCAATATTGTAAAAGGGTGTTAACAAAGTCATTGCAGCTTCACTCGCACCAGAGGTAAATACCACGTGATCTGGATCTGTTTTAAGATTTTCAGCGATTTGCCGACGGGCCTTTTGCAACAAAGTTTTAGCCGCACGCCCTTCCTTATGAACCGATGATGGATTACCAAATATCTCTAAAGATTCTAGTAGCGCCATCCGTGCCACTTTTTTGAGTGGTGTTGTTGCGTTATGATCAAAATATCGGCGTTTTATAACCATTTTACATCGCAATCATTAATCTTATGAATTGATTAAAAAAATAGCGCAATTTTCTTGAAAAGTGCACTAAAAAAAGAATATCTAATAATTATTTAAGAGATTCTATGGTAAAAGTCGACCAGGGTCAAAGAGAGCCTTTTATTGCATTAAGGAGCATTTTATGCCAGAAATTATTTTTAACGGTCCTGCGGGTCGGCTCGAAGGGCGTTATCAACCTTCACAACAAAAAAATGCACCCATTGCGATCATTTTGCATCCTCATCCCCAATTTGGTGGAACTATGAATCATAAAATTGTCTATGACCTCTTTTATATGTTCCAACAACGTGGCTTTACAACTTTACGTTTTAACTTTCGTGGTATTGGTCGTAGTCAAGGTGAATTTGATTATGGAATAGGAGAACTTTCAGATGCTGCTGCTGCTCTGGATTGGGTGCAAACACAACATCCAGACTCTAAAAATTGTTGGGTAGCAGGATACTCATTTGGAGCATGGATTGGTATGCAGCTTTTAATGCGCCGACCGGAAATTGAGGGATTTATCTCAGTTGCTCCTCAGCCTAATGTTTATGACTTTTCATTTCTTGCACCTTGTCCATCTTCTGGACTTATCATTCATGGCGGTATCGATAAAGTTGCCCCTCCAAAAGATGTTCAAATACTTGTCGATAAATTAAAAACACAAAAAGGTATCATCATCACACAAGAAATATTGGAAGAGGCTAATCACTTTTTCAGTGGATGTCATGAAGAACTTATTGAGCGATGTGCCCACTATTTGGATAACCATATCTCCAATGAACTTCTCGCTCCTCCTTCTGAAGTACTTTCACTAACTTAGGAAAATACGATAGATTTATAAAAAATTAGCAAAAATCGTCCCTGATCATAACAAAGTATTTTTTCAGTCTATATTAAAACTTTTCTAAATTTTATTTCAGGATAGAAATGAGAGTAACAGAATACCTTTTTTCTATTACTAAGAAGGCTCTTTTTTAGCGTAAAAAAGAAATAATACCTGTGTTATTATCTTTATACTACCAATATGTCTCTTTCTCTTGTGAGGTGTGCGTCAGTTATGATAGATAACACATTAATAACTTATTATATAATCGCCTGTTATATACAATAAATGCACTCTTAAATTAGGAAATTAAATCTGTGTTTGCCTTTAAATCTGATTTTTTACATATTATGAGCGAACGTGGTTTTATCCACCAAATTTCAGATGAAAAAGGCTTAGATGATCTTTTTTCAAAAGAAACTGTAAGCGCTTATACTGGATTTGATCCAACAGCATCAAGTTTACATGCTGGAAGTCTTCTTCAGATTATGATGCTTTATTGGTTACAAAAAACGGGTCATCGCCCCATTGCTTTAATGGGTGGAGGGACCGGATTGATTGGTGATCCTTCCTTCAAAGACGAAGCGCGACGCCTTCTGACACAAGATGATATTGCTGCAAATATTGATGGTATTAAAAAGGTATTTGCTAACTATTTGACATTCGGTGACCGAGAAACCGATGCTTGTATTGTGAATAATGCTGAATGGTTATGCAATTTAAACTACTTAGAATTTTTGCGTGATGTAGGAAAGCATTTTTCTGTCAACCGTATGTTGTCATTTGATTCTGTCAGACTCAGACTTGAGCGTGAGCACTCTTTGTCATTCTTAGAGTTTAATTATATGATTCTGCAAGCTTATGACTTTGTTGAACTTTATAAACGTTATGGGTTGCGTATGCAAATGGGCGGCTCTGATCAGTGGGGCAACATTATTAACGGAATTGAATTAGGGCATCGTTTAGGAACACCGCAATTATATGCGTTAACATCACCATTGCTGACAACCTCTTCCGGTGCCAAAATGGGTAAATCATTGAATGGGGCTGTATGGCTGAATGCGGATAAGCTTTCACCTTATCAATTTTGGCAATACTGGCGCAATACAGAAGATGCTGATGTAACACGATTTCTAAAGCTCTATACTCCATTACCGATGGATGAGATTCTTAAACTTTCTCTATTACAAGGAACTGAAATTAACGAAGCAAAAAAAATTCTTGCAACAGAAATTACAGCAATGTTGCATGGACGCGCTCTTGCCGATGAAGCTGCAGAAACGGCTCGCAAAACGTTTGAAGAAAAAACTCTGGGAGAAAATCTTCCAACTGTTGAAATTAATTCCTCAAAATTAAAAAAAGGTGTTGGATTGCTCACTCTTTTAGTACAAGCAGGACTTGCTAAATCTAATAGTGAGGCACGCCGACACGTTCAAGGTGGGGGCGTACGTGTTAATGATCAAATTATTGAGGATGAAACACACCTTATTATTGAAAAAGATGTGACAGCAGAAGGAATCATTAAACTTTCTTTCGGAAAGAAAAAACATATTTTGATCAAACCGCTATAATCTATTGATTTCTCATTCATTCTATATTTATATCCATGATATTGATCTTTCTTACGCTTTCTTCCCTCATTTTTTAATTTAATTCTTATGACAGAATAATTTTATATGATGGCGAAAAAGTCTTTAAAATAATTCTATTTTAGAGAGTTGAAACTTTATTCCTTCTCTGTATGCTAGTGATTCATCTTTGCGCTTAAAAAGAAAGATAAAAAAATGATAAACTCAATGAAAGGTACTCTTGCTCCTGATTTTAATTTACCACGCGATGGAGGAGAGACAGTATGTCTTTCTGACTTTAAAGGAAAAACTGTTGTTTTATATTTTTATCCCAAAGATGATACCAGTGGATGCACAAGCGAAGCGCTTGATTTTACAAAATTAAAGACAAAATTTGATGAAATTGGTGTTGTTGTTATTGGAATCTCTCCAGATAATGTAAAAAAACATGATAAATTTAAAGTAAAACATGAACTTGATGTTATCTTGGTTTCTGATGAAGAAAAAAGGACCCTTGAAGCTTATGGTGTTTGGGTGGAGAAAAGTATGTATGGACGCAAATATATGGGTGTTGAACGGAGCACTTTTTTAATTGATGCACATGGAATAATAACAGAAGAATGGCGCAAAGTAAGTGTATCTGGACATGCTGAGAATGTTTTAGCTGCTGCAACACTTTTACATAGTAATGGTGACTTGTAAAGAGAATGCTTGATTTATCTTAAAAAGCAAAAGTTTTCCTTCCCAATTGATATTAATTTTTCCAATGGTTTCAATTTTTATAATATATTGCTTTATAAGAACAACTGATTATTCTACATTTAAATTATCCTCCTGAATATCGTAAATTCTTCTTATTTTGAATGAATCAAAATCAATTCACTTGCATCCGTCATAGTGCAGCAGCATGTTTGAGACAACGATTGAAACGAAATGAGAGCTTTGTAAGCAGCGCCAGCTTTTGTATGCCAAATAAGAGCAAGATATTGTGTATCTCTGTTTGTGTAATCTCTGAAACGGAAATACAGCCTAATTGTGGGAGAATTAAAGCCGTAAATATAAAAACCATTTGCCACCTTTGCCATCATTCTTTAGTTCGGTTTTACGACTTTCAAAAGTCTCTAGAGCAATATCTTTTAAATAATGGAGATTGCTTATTATCTCACGCTTTTGTTTATTGCGTTCTTTAATAGGATCACGCCCCTCACGTAAAACAGAAGCGCCATTAGGGTGCACATTCACAAGCTTGTTTTAAAGAGACATCTGCCTCCAAAATCCATTTCACGACGACACCTCGTGAATGGTATAATGATAAATCTCCCATGAAATAATAAAAAATCCATTGAGCACCCCCATCTTTACGCTTGTGAAGAAACAAGCCGGCACCATCACACACTTTGCCAGCTCGTGGATGATTGAGATCGCTCCTAGTACTTAAGACAGTTCATAAGAGCCATTTTGAGTCCTTTTTTCTATAATTTTTATCCACACACTCATCCCGTTTGTTATGTGAAAGTAGTGATTTTGATTGATTCAACATAAACAAGTTTGAAATGAAAGAATCTTACGATATGCGGGATTCTCATTCAATAGGCAAAACAGTGAATTATCATTATAAATCAATTCGTTTATATAGCAGGATTGGCGTGTGAGAAAAAACTTGAAGAAAGGAAAAAAGAGAATACCTCTTTGAACCTCTCAAGTATCAAGAGCTACCGTAAATCACAACCTCAGTAAAATGAACAACTTAAGAAACAAATTTGCATCCTTGAAGGATGATATATAATTAATTAATATCTTCAATTTCTTTATCTTGTCCATAAATGCGTCGAGCAAGCGCTGCTTCTATAAATACATCTAAGTTACCATTAAGTACAGATTGTGGATCAGTATTTTCAATTCCTGTACGCAAATCTTTGACAAGCTGATAGGGTTGAAGAACATAAGATCTAATTTGATGTCCCCATCCGATTTCTGTTTTAGAAGATTCAGCAGCATTGGTTTCTTCTTCTCTTTTTTTAAGCTCTTCTTCATAAAGCCGTGCACGCAACATCGACCAAGCCGTAGCGCGATTTTTATGTTGAGAACGCTCTGTTTGACATTGAACAACAATACCCGTTTTTATATGTGTGATGCGAACGGCAGAATCTGTCGTATTAACATGTTGCCCTCCTGCTCCTGATGCACGATATGTATCAATCCGCACATCTGCCTCTGAAACATCAACCTCAATATTATCATCAATAACCGGATAAACCCAAATGCTTGCAAAAGAGGTATGGCGCTTTGCATTCGAATCAAACGGGGAAATCCGCACTAAGCGATGAACGCCTGATTCTGTTTTTAACATTCCATAAGCATTATGCCCTTTTACAAGAATAGTCGCTGACTTTATTCCTGCTTCTTCTCCATCATGAATTTCTAAAACTTCAACCTTCATTGCATGCTGTTCAGCCCAGCGCATATACATGCGTAAGAGCATAGAAGCCCAATCTTGGCTCTCAGTTCCCCCTGCCCCAGCATGAACTTCTAAATAGGTATCATTTGGATCCGCCTCTCCTGAAAGAAGCACATCAATTTGCTTTTTATCTATCTCACTTTTAAGATTACGTATTGAATTTTCTGCTTCAGCGATAATTTCAACATCACTTTCTTCTTCGCCCATCGCGATAAGCTCAATGCATTCTTCAAGAGTTTTTGTAAATGATAAAAGGCCATTAATTGAATCATCAAGACGCTGACGCTCACGCATCATATCCTGTGCTCGTTGCGCATCATCCCATAAGGATGGATCTTCCGCTTTTTGATTAAGATATTCGAGACGTTTTAGTGATTGATCCCAGTCAAAGATGCCCCCTTAGCAATTGAATTGCTTTCTGGATTTCATCAACTAATGTTTCTATTTCTGCTCGCATAATTTAACACCGTATTTTTTAATACTCTTTCTGGTTATGTCTCTTAGCATTTTATACAAATTTAAAAGCAGCTATCAGAAAATGGTAGGGTTTTATCATTCTATTTACGGAACCGACATTGTAAAAAATAGATAAAAACCATAACTCATGGCAAAAAAATTTATCGATTAATACAGCCCACCCGTCCCACTTTCAAGAGCTTTATTGACTTGTGGAGAAGTGGTTACTGCAGGAACACCTTCTTGAAAAGAATTCGTACTCCCAATGACTTGATAGATATCAGCAGGACCAGTCCCTGGTTTAAATGCTTCTATAATGACATCTTGATCTCCTCTTTCGGCAAGCATTCCTGTTTTTCGATTAATTGGCATTAAAATCATACCCTTTGGCATCTTAAAGGGAACATCTTGCTTCCCTTTAAGAGCATCTACCATAAAATCACCAAAAATAGGTGCAGCTAATGAACTTCCTGTTCCATTATATCCTAACGGAGCTGGTTGATCATAACCGACAAAAATACCAACGACAATGTCAGGAGTAAATCCCATAAACCAGACATCCTTAGAGTCATTGGTTGTTCCTGTTTTAGCGGCAATATGTCGATTAAGATAACGTAAACGTGCCGCAGTACCACGCTGAACAACCCCTTCCATCATCGATGTAATTTGATAAGCCGTCATAGGGTCAAGAACTTGATCTCGCTCATCAATCAATGTGGGCTCACTTTGATTATTCCATGAATTCGTATTACAATTTTCGCAAATACGATCATCATGACGATAAATTGTCTTCCCATAACGATCTTGAATTCTGTCTATCAGAGAAGGTTTAATAGAGCGTCCGCCATTGGCAATAACGGAATAAGCTGTAACCATCCGTAATACTGTTGTTTCACCAGCCCCTAAAGCCATGGGAAGATAAGGCTGCAATTTATCTACCACCCCAAAACGTTCTGCATATTCAGCGACAAGAGGCATTCCCATATCATTGGCAAGCCGTATTGTCATAAGATTACGAGAATGCTCAATACCGTAACGCAACGTTGAAGGTCCTGCAAAGGTACCACCATAATTTTTGGGTTGCCAAACTTCACCATTATATTGACGAACTTCTATGGGGCCATCTAAAACAACGGATGCTGGTGTATATCCGTTATCAAGAGCTGCTGCATAAACAAAAGGCTTAAAAGCAGACCCCGGTTGGCGGTAAGCTTGGGTTGCACGATTGAATTCAGATTCGGCAAAAGAAAATCCTCCCACCATAGCAAGAACACGCCCTGTATGAGGTTCCATAGCAACAATTGCACCTTCAACCTTTGGAATTTGTTGTAAACGATAAGTGTTGTTTGTATTGGATAGTTTTTCAACAAAAATGACATCCCCAACTTGCAGAACATGAGATAAGTTCTGAACAGTTTTTCGATAACCATTTTCTTTTACAACATGGAGAGCCCATTTTGAATCAGCTTCAGATAAAACAGCAATTTCCCGTTTTTGGGATAATATACCTGAAGCTTCGTGCTGTGGCTGTAAACCAATCTCTACTTTGTTGGGATTAGTAGAAAGAACAACAGCTAAACGCCATTCAGGAACATCACTTAGCCCTGTGATATTTGCAAGTTCTGTCCCCCAATCACCTTTCTCATCAATATGCGCATAAGCTCCACGCCATCCTTGCGCATGATCAAATCTAATTAATCCATTGTGCAAAGCACGTCGTGCAATAAGTTGTAAATGCGGATCAAGCGTTGTACGAATGGAAAGCCCACCTTCATAAAGTGTTTTAGCCCCATAGCGATGTATTAAACGACGCCGCACTTCTTCAGTAAAATAATCAGCCGCAAAAACATAGCTATCACTCCCACGTATTGTCGCTCCTAAAGGTTTAGCTTTCGCTTTTTCACCTTGTTCACGCGTTACATATCCATTTGCAATCATACGGTCTATAACCCAATTACGCCGTTCAATAGCACGTTGTGTATTCTTAAATGGATCATAATTTGCTGGTCCTTTTGGAAGAGCAGCCAAATAAGCACATTGTTCTAGCGTCAGATCATTAACGGATTTATTAAAATAAGTCAAAGAAGCTGCTGCTATACCATAAGTGCCACGACCCAGATAAATTTCATTGAGGTAAAGCTCGAGAATATGATCTTTTGAATAAGTTTTCTCAATACGCATTGCTAAAATAGCTTCCTTAAATTTACGTTCTAACGTTGTTTCTGAACTTAAAAGGAAGTTTTTAGCGACTTGTTGCGTTATAGTTGATGCACCCTCTGGACGTCTTCCAGAACCAATATTACGAATATTATTGATCAAAGCGCGAGAAAGCCCTTCGGGATCTAAACCAAAATGATGATAAAAATTCTTGTCTTCAGCCGAAACAAAAGCATCTATAACAAGCTTTGGTATTGATTGAATCGGCAAATAAAGACGGTGTTTTGTTGCAAACTCTGCCATAAGACGACCATCAGAAGCATGGACGCGGGTCATTACTGGCGGCTCATAAAGTGAAAGAACTTCATAATCAGGAAGTGCATTTGCTTGACCACTGGTCATAACACCCCACATTATTGCACCACAAAGTCCAATAGCAACAAAAAAACGAAGAAGATATCTTAAAAAAATCATCATAAAAACGGCTATCGCTTTCTTAAGAATTAATCAAAGAAAAAAATACGTTATACTTCAAACACACCAAGTGGATAACACCACAAGATTGAGATCAAGAGAAATTGTTTTCTATCTTTTATTTATACTAGGGTACACTAGAAGCCCCTATTGATACTCTATTTTCTCACAAATTTAAAGAGGCTGTATCATTTTCTGCCTATAATCAGCAAATTGACGAATAGAATGAGCAATAGAGGCTGCCATTTGTTTTCTCCAATGAGGATCATTTAATAACTTTTCGTCCTCTTTATTGGATAAATAACCTATCTCTATCAAGACTGAGGGTATATCTGAAGCTCTTAAAACTTGAAAATTAGCGTACCGATGTGGGTTATTAATCAAGTTAATATGATTCTTTGATAAACTCGAAATAACACTATTTGCAAAATTAACCGAAAATGTATGTGTTTCACGTCGTGTAAGATCCATCAAAATATCTGTAACTTCGAGCGTTTCATCTGCAGGCAAACCATCAAGCAAATCAACTTTATTTTCATTTTCAGCTAAAGATTTTGCAATGGCATCAGAGGCTTTGTCTGATATGGTATACACTGTGGCACCGCGAAGAGAATGTAGATCAATCGTATCCGCGTGAATAGATATAAAAAGATCAGCATCAAACTCTTGCGCTTTTTTAACTCTTTCACTTAGTCTTAAAAAAATATTGGAATCTCGTGTTAAAGCAACGGTAATATGAGAATCCTTTTGTAATTCGTCTCGCAATGCACGCGCAAAGTCTAAAGTCACATCTTTTTCTAAAATTCCAGTAACACCCCGTGCACCACCATCAATACCACCATGACCAGGATCAAGGACAACACGGAAATTATATGCTGGCATTAACTGTGTTTTTGTATCAAAATTGCTTCTTTGCTGTTTTTTTAATATCTCATCAAATTTTTCTTGTGTACTTTTACGAATATCAATCAGCAACTGCCATAAACCATTATTTAATTTTTTTACGACATTTTTTTCAACCACAAAAGCCGTTTTACTTGTCAAAATAATGCGTGAAGTCTGTATGTCAGAGAAAGCATAACGAACATCTGAAAGCATAACAGATAATGTATTCCGTTTCTTTAAAGGCGTATTTTGCATCGAAAAGTCAATTGTAGGTAAATTGATAACCAAACGTGCGGGCCTGTCCAAAATCTGTAAACGAACATTTGGTTTTGAATTAAAAACCGCAATAATACGCGTATGAACACTATCACCAATGGTTCGAAAATTAATAAGTCTCAGAGGATCTGCGGCTTGAACACTAGTTTGGAGTAGCAAAAAAGATAATAAAAAGTATGTGACGAGCACAATAATATCCCCATAAGCTGTTTTCAGCTTTTTGGTAAAAAAAACTTTTATCATAAGCAAAATACTCTACATTACCTTTGTAATAATTTATCTTGGTTACATAAAACGATACACCAATTTATCTCTATTTTTCAATAAAAGCTAAATAAACACCTCAAAATGGAATTAAGGTCATAAAGATATTATAATTATACATGATTTACATTGTTACTTGCCAAATTTACATTGTTACTTGCCAAACGCATGATATCAACATAAAAGAATATTTATGCTTCCTAGCTGATAATAGTCATCTAAATTATCTACAACTCATATTAAGTTGTCTTTAGAGGTTTTTTGTCTATTATGCGTTGAGACTTTTTTATGGATGAAAAATTTCTATGTTGTAACATTAGGATTGCATTACTTAAGATTCGTTGGTTCGGATATCCGAACTGTTTTAAAGATTATTTTACCGGAGACTTTTAAGAAATATGAGTCATAAAAAACAGATGGAAATAATGATGAGAAATGGTGTAAATGCAGTCATGCCTTTGCACGTGGTGTTCCGTCCTGTTTTTCTGGTACCTCCCTTTTATGGCAGACAGCCTTTTATGTTTACGAATAGTTATAGCATTCGTTTGAATAAAATTGTGCATGTCGCCTTCAGGATATTAACTTATGTCAAACAAAATGCTTATAGATGCCTCCCATCCGGAGGAAACACGTGTTGTTGTTGTTCACGGCAACAAAATTGAAGAACTTGATTTTGAATCAGAACATAGAAAACAGCTCAAGGGGAATATTTATCTCGCACGTATTACGCGTGTAGAACCGTCTCTCCAAGCAGCTTTTGTTGAATATGGTGGAAATCGTCATGGTTTTTTAACATTTTCTGAAATTCATCCTGATTATTATCAAATTCCTATTGCTGATCGCCTTGCTCTTCTTGAAGAAGAAGAAAAAGAAGCTGTAGGAGAAAATTCTATAGATACCTTTACGGAAGAAGCAACTAAAAATAAAAAACGCTCCAGAAGAACAAAAAAAAGTGAAAAAAACAATGTTATAGCAGCCGATATTGAAAATGATATCACATCTGAAGCGACAATAATTGATAATACAGAAGAAGTATTAAATATCGATGCCTCTTATGATGAGATCGAAATGGTCGGTGCTGAGGACATCCGCGAAGAATTCCCAACTTATCAAAAAAAACAAGGACGCCAATATAAAATTCAAGAAGTGATTAAACGACGTCAAATTTTGTTAGTACAAGTTATCAAGGAAGAACGTGGTAATAAAGGAGCTGCGCTTACAACATATTTATCTCTAGCAGGTCGTTATTCTGTTCTAATGCCCAACACAGCACGCGGTGGTGGTATTTCACGAAAAATTACGAATGTGCAAGACCGTAAGCGTCTTAAAGAAATCGTAAAAGAATTATCCGTTCCAAAGGGTATGGGCGTTATCTTACGAACAGCTGGCGCCAATAGAACAAAAGCTGAAATTAAACGCGATTACGAATATCTTATGCGGTTATGGGATACTATTCGCACTTTGACACTCGAGTCAACGGCACCATGCCTTATCCACGAAGAAAGCAATCTCATAAAACGTTCTATAAGAGATCTTTACAATAAGAACATTAGTGAAATTCTTGTCTCTGGAGACCAAGGATATCGTGAAGCGAAAGACTTTATGCGTATGCTCATGCCAAGTCATGCAAAAGTTGTGCAACCTTACCGTGATCCTATACCCATTTTTGCAAGAAATAATATTGAAATTCAACTTGATAAAATGTTGCAACCACAGGTTTCTTTAAAATCTGGAGGTTATCTTGTTATTAATCAAACAGAAGCACTTGTTGCTATTGACGTAAATTCTGGCCGCTCTACGAGAGAATTTTCTGTCGAAAAGACAGCCTTACAAACTAATCTTGAAGCTGCAGAAGAAATAGCGCGTCAATTACGCTTACGCGACCTTGCTGGTTTAATTGTAATTGATTTTATTGACATGCTTGAAGAACGGAATGTGCGACTGGTCGAAAAAAAATTAAAAGACTGTTTAAAAAATGATCGTGCTCGTATTCAAGTTGGTCATATTTCACACTTCGGCCTTTTAGAAATGAGTCGTCAACGTATTCGCATATCGGTTTTAGAAAGTACAACACAGCCCTGCCCACATTGCGCAGGAACAGGAACTATACGTTCTGAATCATCAATTGCTTTACATGTCATGCGCTCAATTGAAGAATATCTTCTTCATAATTCGCGATATAATATTATCGTGCGTACACCGGTAGCAACAGCCCTTTATGTATTAAATCACAAACGCAATATTCTTGTTAATTTAGAAACACGCTTTAAACTTAATATTAGTATTGAGGCAGATGATAGTATTGGAACGCAACATCTTATTATTTCTAAAGGCACAATAGCAGAGAATATTTCTGAATCTCCATTGGAAGATGACAATAAGCAAGAAATTGAAGGTTTTGTTTTCATAAAGAGTGAAACTATTGAAAATTCCTCTCCCACTGAAACAAACTCAAAGCGTCGGCGCAAAAATCATCATGATGAAACTACTGATCTTTCTTCCTCCACCGTTCATAAAAAAGAAGACACGTTGAGTGATGATGCTTATCGTCGAGGACGTCGCCGAGGACGTCGAGGTGGTCGACGCAATCAAGATAGTAGTTTTCCTCAGCTTCGTGTTCCTTACGCAGAACCAGTGGGAGACTTTGCTAAGCAAGCTTTAGCAGAGATTAAAATAGCGCATCGTAAACGTCGTGTTCCATCTTCTAAGTGTTTTGAATCTGAAGAAATAAGAAATGATATACAAGCTCTAGATATACAAAAACAAGATGAAACGACAAAAGTTGACACAAGTATTAAACCTAAAAAACGTAAAACACGTTCTTCAAAAGCAGAAGAAAGTCAACTTTCTCTAGAGAATGATCAAAATGTCACAGGACAAAAATCTCTTGAAGAAAAGCCTAAAACCAATTCTGCACGTAAACTTAAAACAAAAAAAGCAGATAAATCTATTCATGAGTTAGAGGGTAAAACTCCTGAAAATAGTAAAAAATCAACACGTAGAACACGCAAAAAGTCATCCTCTAAAGAGATAATGCAAATACAAAAAACATTAGAGAAAGAAACTGCAATAGAGATGAAGAAAGTTGTCGAATCCTCTCTTTCCCAAATTGCAGAAACAATCAATCAACCCGTTGTTATCTCATCAACATCTAACGATAATCCCAAAACTGAGCGTATTGGTTGGTGGAAACGTAGAACTCTTTCAAAAAATTAAGAAAATAAAAACCGCCACAAAAAATGTGGCGGTTTAAATAAACAATTATAAAAAAGTTTTAACCAATTCTATGGTTATTTTTGTTTTGCTTTTTCTTGCTCAGCCCGCATACGCTCTTCAATTTCTTTTTGCTTTGATTGAATAGCCTGCTGAAGCTTTATTTGTTCTTGTTGGAAATCTTTTTCTTCCATACCAGGACCGGTATAAGCAGCTGTAAATCCATTCAGAGAAAATTCAATAGGATTAGCTGAACCACGAAAATTAACTGTAGTTACAACCATTTTTGTACCACTTTTCATAGCTGCTATAAGCTTATCATCTAAAACATCATTGGCAATACAACTTGGTCCATTACAAATCACATAAGGGATTTTTTTAGAGAAATCATCACCAATTTTAATGTGAACACCTTCTGGCAAAAAACGACCTGTCGGCACTTGAATGCCTATACGTTTTTCATTTTGCTTTCCTTTTATTTCAACAAGATTAAAAGCCGTTAAAGGTTGTCCCGTATTCGATAATACAGTATTCATTGTATTACAAATATCAACATCATGCTGCTTACTACAAACTTTGTACCAACCTTGCGATAAAGTTTGCGCATTTGCAGAAATGCCAGCTATAAGAAAAAGGGCAGCGGCTCCAATTAATACTGAAACAGCAGAATAAATATTTTTATGCGACATGATTAAGTTAATCCTTTCAACGCGCTCTTAAGTAAATTCAAAAAAATATTAAATATAATTCTAACTTAAATTTATTAAATTATAATGAAATAAAACTATTTTATTGCTTTTACTTCAATATTTAAAAAAAAGTCAAATTTAGAGAAAAAATTATGACGAGCCCTTTAAACTTTTATATACCCATCAGCTTTCCCCTCTTTATCACACTGGTGTTTAATGTAATTTATCCACAAAACACCTCTGTGCATTTAAACTAAGATTACACAAACGAATCAATATTGCAATATCAATTAAAATAAACTCTCATGCTCCTTAAAAAACTTACTCATTTAAACTTTTTACACTGATTACTCTCCACATTAAGTTTATGAAGCTTTAGAAACAAGTATTGTAATGCATGAAACTCCAAAATGTCAGATAAAGCAATCTTTATAAAAAATTAAGGCTATTCTCCAAATAACTTACCTTTTTAATTTGAAATTATGACTCCACTACTAAAAAAGAAAAGATGATTTTTTTCTTTCAAATTACTCTATTGTTAATATCGTTTTTGAATGCTCTTTTCCCCTTGTTTTTACTTTTCATTATAAATCTAAAAGTGCTATAAAGTGATATCACTTAAAAAAAGGACTTCTAATGGTAAAGATCAAAGTAGAAAACCCCGTTGTTGAACTTGATGGGGATGAGATGACCCGCATCATCTGGAAATATATCAAAGATAAATTAATCTATCCCTACCTCGACATTGATCTAAAATATTATGATCTTTCCGTCGAAAATCGTGATGCAACCAATGATCAGGTAACTATCGATTCTGCCAATGCTATCAAAAAATATGGGGTTGGTATAAAATGCGCAACCATCACACCTGATGAGGCACGCGTTAAAGAATTTAACCTAAAAAAAATGTGGAAATCACCTAATGGCACAATCCGCAATATTTTAGGAGGAGTCATTTTTCGCGAACCCATTATCTGTAAAAATGTCCCTCGCCTTGTTCCTAACTGGACAAAGCCAATTATTATCGGACGTCACGCTTTTGGTGATCAATACAAAGCAACAGATTTTAAATTTCCAGGAAAAGGAAAATTAAGTATTAAATTTGTCGGTGATGATAATCAAGTTATTGAACATGATGTTTTTGATGCTCCAAGCGCAGGGGTTGCCATGGCTATGTATAACCTTGATGAGTCAATTCGTGATTTTGCCCGCGCATCCTTTAATTATGGACTACAACGAAATGTTCCAGTTTATCTTTCAACAAAAAATACCATTCTAAAAACTTACGATGGTCGTTTTAAAGATATTTTTCAAGAAATATTCGATACGGAATTTAAAACTGAATTTGAAAACCGTAAATTATATTACGAACACCGTCTTATTGATGATATGGTTGCTTCTGCATTAAAGTGGTCAGGTGGATACGTATGGGCATGTAAAAACTATGATGGTGATGTCCAATCTGATATTGTTGCCCAAGGCTTTGGTTCTCTGGGTCTCATGACTTCTGTTCTCATGACACCTGACGGCAAAATTGTTGAAGCAGAGGCAGCACACGGCACCGTAACACGCCATTACCGTCAGCATCAAAAAGGTGAAGAAACATCAACAAATTCCATTGCCTCTATTTTTGCATGGACGCGTGGACTAGCGCACCGTGCTAAACTAGATAACAATGAGAAGTTAAAAAACTTTTCCACGACATTGGAAGAAGTTTGTATTAAAACCGTCGAAGAAGGTTTTATGACTAAAGATCTCGCACTTTTGATTGGGCCTAAACAAAAGTGGCTTTCTACAACAGGTTTCCTCAATAAAATTGATGAGAATCTCAAAAAAGCAATGGGCAATTAAGTTATTACTCAATTAAAATTCAAAGCTCTGTTTAGAGCTTTGAATTTCTCTTGGCAAATTTAAAGAACTGCCTTATAAATAAAAAGAGGATAAATTTTATTAAATAGCAAAAACAGTGAAAAAACAAAGCTGGTCTGCGCTTTTATTAGGTAAAAATGGTCTTTGCTTTTTGACGTTTATAGGCGG
This sequence comes from Bartonella sp. AC158YNML, assembly GCF_042196725.1. NCBI lineage: Bacteria > Pseudomonadati > Pseudomonadota > Alphaproteobacteria > Hyphomicrobiales > Bartonellaceae > Bartonella > Bartonella sp. AC158YNML. The sequence goes on along the minus strand of NZ_JBHIQU010000008.1, from coordinate 81,792 downwards.
TGTTGTGTTACACGCTACCAACGTTTATATTGTTATTACTATTTTGCCCTCTCTTATGAATCATATTGGCAATGAAATATATTATTCTTGGGTGGCAACTGTCTTTATTACAGCTTCACTTCTTGGGACTTCACTTGCAACAAAAATATTAGGGAAATTAGGTCCTCGCAACACTTATGTTCTCTCTGGACTTATCTTTACCCTAGGCACTTTCATGTGCAGCATTTCTTCATCTATGCCATTATTTTTAATAGGACGTTTTATTCAAGGATTTGGAAGTGGTTCTTTGTTATCCTTATCCTATTCCATGGTACGTATTGTTTTCAGTCCATCTTTATGGTCACACGCATTAAGTGTCATCTCTGGAATGTGGGGAATATCAACCTTGTTAGGACCAGCAATCGGAGGAATTTCTGTATATTATGGCATGTGGAGAGCATCTTTTTGGATCATTGGTGCATTAGCTATATTATTCTCACTCATAGCCTTTAAATTTTTACCCCAAAAGAATGAAAATTATATTCCAACAACCCCTCTCCCTCTGCTCCAGCTTCTCACACTCACCTTATTGATTTTTATCATTTCTGTTGGAGGAGCTATGGACACAACAATGGCCAAAATTTGCGGATTAGTTATCGGACTTAGTCTCCTCTTTGTCCTAGCAAAAATCGAATCATCTACCCTTCATCCTATGTTGCCACGCAAATCCTTTTCTTTTTCTTCTGAAATTTTTCCTGTTTACGCATTAATACTCGTTATGACGACAGTCGTATATAGTATGGAGCTTTATTTCCCACTTTTTCTTCAAGAGCTTCATGGACAAACTCCACTTCTTGCTGGTTACATAGCAGCACTTATGAGCCTAGGATGGACATGTGGAGCCCTCTCAAGCGCTGGTGTATCGGCAAAAAAAATTCGCAACATCATTATATACTCCCCCCTATTAAAACTATTAGGCATAGCTATTCTTTTATGGCTCATTCCAACAGAAGTTTCCACACTTGAATATATTTTTATGATCTGCTTAGCACTGTTTTCTATTGGAATCAGTGCGGGCATAGCATGGCCACATTTGCTCACAAGGATCTTACAATGTGCAAATGATGAAGATGCTCTCCGTGCCAGTGAATCCCTTACCTCTGTACAACTATTTTCAGCGGCCTTAAGTGCAACTCTAGCAGGAGTTATCACCAATCTTGCTGGCCTCTTTAATCCTGGAGGAACAATAGGAATGATCTTAGCAGCAAAAACTCTTCTTATAGTGCTTATGGGTCTTTTATTTTGTCTTGCTATTCCATTAGCACTGCGCATTTCTTACTGCATATTAAAAAAACCAACAGGACATTCCAATAACTAAAAATAAATATAAAAATTCCTTCTTCATTTAAAAAATGAAAAATATTAAGCATGCTTCTCCATATACCATGAGATGCAAAAAACCATTAATCCACACAAAGTTAGAACACTTCCTAAAACAGCTGTATATTCATAACTATAGCCCAATTTTAAAACTAATGCTCCAGATTCTGCACCAAGAGCGTTGGCAATATTAAAAGCAGACTGCATTAATGCTCCTGCCAAAATCTGTCCCTGTAGTGCAACATCCATAATTTTTGTTTGTATAGAAGGCATAGCAGCAAAAGAAGTTCCAACAAAAAAGCATCCTATTGCCGCTGTTAACGGAGCATAGGATAAAAAGAAAAAAAGAAAAAAAACAAATACGCTCCAAAGCATAGAAAAAAATATCATCGGCGAAATACCAATTTTAACGGCTAATTTAGGCCCCAAGAGATTTCCTACCACCATACCCAATCCAACTAAAGGCATGATAAATGGTACCAACTCAAGTGAAACACCAGAAATATGCATTAACGTTGGCTTGATATAAGTGAAAACAGAAAATAATCCTGACGCTCCCACCGAAACCATCAACAAAAGAAACCACACCTGCTTTTGCTTTAATGCACCCATTTCTTGCAAAGGATTCGTTTTTGGAAAAATTGAATCACAAGGAAAAAAATTCCAAATAAGCAAGCTACACAATAAAGCAATCATACCCACAAGGATAAAAGCAATCTGCCAACCAATAAGTTGACCAATCCAAGTAGCACTGGGTGCTCCCAAAACGGTTGCAATTGTTAAGCCGAGCATAACATATCCAACAGCTTTAGAACGTTCTTTCATTTCGACCATTGAAGAGGCAACCATAGCCGCAAGTCCAAAATAGATTCCATGGGGAAGTCCACTGAGAAAGCGTAATACGACTAATATGCTAAAATCAGAAAAAAAGGCACTAGCGATATTTGCTAAAGCATAAAAAAGCATCAATCCTATCAAAACAGTTTTGCGTGATACCTGAGCTGTTGCCACAGCTAAAAGAGGTGCTCCAATCACAACTCCTAATGCATAAGCAGAAATATATTGACCAGCGGTAGGAATATCAACATAGGAACTTCGTGCCATCTCTGGTAGTAGCCCCATTGCGACAAACTCTGCAGTACCAATAGCAAAACTCCCCACAGCAAGAGCTAAAATTATTAAACGCCGTATTCTCGAATCAATTCCCAATGCAAGAACCTTTTGTTGATAAAAATCCTTCATATCATCACTTCTGGATAGGAGTTTTAACTGTAGATATCTGTAATACACACAAACAAAAATTCAAAACATTGTTATACGCATGCCCAATAGTCCCCAATAAAATTTTATAAACATTTCGACATATAAAGCATTTTATAAAGATTTAAGTCAGATTCTTTAATAGAGAATCATTGTAAGCTTAAAGACTACAGATATATTCAACTATTTTTATCAACTCTGTCAGATCATGAACTTTGTCTATTCTTTTTAACCATTCCAAAATTCTTCTTTTTCTGTGAAACCTTTATTTTGAGATGATATACTATACATTCATCCTAAAATTAGTCGAATAATGAATTCCAAACAAGTGATCAATATTTCAATCATTATCTTGACACAAATATAAACTTTCTCCCAAACTTATTGTTTCTTTGTTTTTGTTACCAGAATGCACATCCTCCAAATCAATAAGCTATAATTTCAACTTTACGCCATCCTTATGAGCTATTTTAGAATCCTCTAAAAATTCTCATGATAATATTGCTTGATTTCTACATTTATGAAATAGTTCTATTTTAGGTACATTTACCCGTCACTCATCTAAATAACATCAAATAGTTTTTCATCTAAAGCACCATCTGTAAATTAAAATATTCATGTAATATATTATGATTATTTTCGAATAAATTCTATAAACATAATAAAAAGTAATATGATAAGTTTTTGTAAATATAATTATCGATATTTTATAAATCGATAATTATAGTAATTAAATTTTTTATTTTTATAAATTAATAATTTAAAATATTTTAACATAAAATTACATAAGAATGTTTCAAATAATACTTATATTAATATATAGAAATGAAAAAACTAAAATTTAAAAGTATATTTTTAAAAGATTGTAATATTATTTCATTTTTATCTTAATTTTCTAAGAGTTTATCTGTTCGACTGTCTATAAACCATTCTTTACCTTTAGTAATAAAAAACACAAAGTAGCTCATAAAAATACAATTTTCATATTTCTTTAAGAGTTCGCTAACGCCTCATTAACATTGTTGCTGTAAACAGTCATCAGAAACAGAAATAAACTGTTTTTCTCCGGATCAGGTAGCGCGTACCGGAGTAACAGTTTCTGTTTTATATAGTACTTAGAAAAAGAATATGTGCCCTATAAAACCGCACTGTTATATCTTAAGATAGTGGAATTTTATAATTTTGGAAGATGTTTCTAATTTCATATTTTTAGCTAAATTTGTAAGTGCGAGAATAAATTCAATAAAAAAATGAGGTGCTATATTTCGATTAATATTTTAGCGCCCTTGTGCCCATAGAGCACGCGTTTCAGCGCAAAAATCAGCATAACAACCTTCCTCAATGGCATCACGAACTCCCTGCATAAGTTGTTGATAATAAAAAAGATTATTCCAAGTCAACAACATCCCCCCAAGAGATTCACCAGATTTGATCAAATGATGCAAATAAGCACAACTATAATCATGTGCTGCTGGACAAAGTGACTGTGGATCAAGAGGATGTGGATCTTCTGCATAACGCGCATTACGCAAATTAATTCTACCAAAGCGGGTAAAAGCTAAACCATGACGTCCTGCACGCGTCGGCATAACACAATCAAACATATCAATACCACGAGCAACACTTTGTAAAATATCATCAGGTGTCCCTACTCCCATAAGATAGCGTGGTTTATCCTCTGGTAAAATCGGACAAGTAGTATCCAATACTGCTGTCATAACACTCTGCGGCTCACCAACAGCAAGCCCTCCAATAGCATAACCTTTTAAATCCATTTCTTTTAATGCTTGAGCAGAACGCTCACGCAGTTTCATATTATCACCCCCTTGAACAATCCCAAACAATGCTTTATCTGGCTGATCCCCAAAAGCTGTTTTACAACGCAGCGCCCACCGCAATGAAAGTTTCATAGCTTCTTCCATTTCTTTTTCAGTGGCAGGTAATGCAATACATTGATCCAACTGCATCTGGATATCCGCACCAAGAAGCCCTTGAATTTCGATAGAACGCTCTGGACTCATTTCATAGTAAGCTCCATTAATGTAAGAGCGAAAAATCACACCTTGTTCAGTAATTTTACGGATTCCCTCCAGCGACATCACCTGAAAGCCTCCAGAATCAGTTAAAATAGGTCCGCTCCAGCGTGAAAATTCGTGTAATCCTCCCAAACGTGCAACACGTTCAGCTCCTGGACGTAACATTAAATGATAAGTATTCCCCAAAATGATATCTGCACCAAGATCACGAATTTGATCCATATACATAGCCTTAACGGTTCCTGCCGTCCCAACTGGCATAAATGCGGGTGTACGAACGCATCCTCGCCCCGTTATAATTTCGCCTCGACGTGCATACCCATCTTGAGCAATTTTTCTATAATGAAATGTCTTTATCATAACTCTCGTCTTTTTGATTCCATCAATGCATATCTCTATAGAAAGAAAAAAGATATCCCCTTACGAGCATTATCATAAGCTTTATGAATTAATTTTTGATTCGCTCAATATTGTAATCAGCATCAAAAATTAAACGAGATAAAAGAACATTTCTTGTTAAGAAATCAACATAATAAAAGTGATAATCTAGCTCCAGAAAACAAGTAAAATCCTTATAATATCACGCCTCAAAATACCTATGCTTAACGCACTAAAGCCTTAACAGAACTGCAAAATTATTATCTCAACAATCTCATCTTTACGTACTTTCATAAGTAATAATTTCGTACGAATAGAAGAAAGTTATGAACGCATTGTACAACTTACAATATTCTTTAACTTTTACAGATAAAAAGTTTTCATCTATCGGGCACCGAGAGCCTTACGCTTAATAAAAGTGCAAATGCATATTATCATTTATCCGTTCACAACATTGAGATAGCCCTTGAGATAATTCATAAAAGGGAGCTTTTTCCAATAGTTTTTCCCCACGCCAATCTCATTTGTGACGAGCAAAAGGGATGATTTTGATTAATTCAACCGCATGAATAATCTGTAAGAGACCCCTACCGTGAAAAAAGAAAGGCTTACAAACCGACACTTGTAGAAAACTCACCCTTTAGGATGGAGAAGAAGTCAATATAAGAGAAATTGAAATAAGAAAATCTTACAATATTCAAAGCGCTCTTTCAATGGAAAAAATAATAATTTATCCATTATAAATCAATGTACTAATCTAGAAAGAAACCTATCTCTAAAGTTATTTAGATATAACTTCATAAAACAAAAGCCTAGAGATTACATCTTTGCTCCATTGCAATTGCAAATAAAAAAATCACGATTTTATTTTCATTATCTTGCGCAATATATTCGTATAATATGGCGTTAAAAGGCTCTCCAGATTGTACAAGACAACCAACATCACAAATGTAATACTCTATTTTAAAACCTTACCTTGTATCATCCACATTGATAGATTCATCAAAATTTTTTAAAAAGCACAAGCATGAAAAAATAATTCATTCAATCTAACAGGAAAAATCCTTAATTAAACTGTAAGATCATTACCCACATGGGATAAAAATAAAATGAACCACCTATTATGAAACGCAAAAACAATTTTAAAAAACGACGAACCCTATAAATAGTAAGCACAATAAAATGGGCTATTCATACTCAAATTACATTGAACAAACCGTATTAAAATGCAAAAGCCAAACTTTGATAGAATATTCTATTAACGACAATATTTAGAAACATCATCAATACATTGATTTATAATAATAATTCATTTCTATATGTTGAATGAAGAGCTAGCTTCTCTTATTGTAAATCTGTATATGTTAAAATAACTAAAATTATTTTCTTGCACATCACAAGAGAGATTAACGTGTAAATAAAAAAACTTTAAAAAAGCACTTTTATTTTTTTAAGATTCTCACATACTGTAGCTTATCATCGGGTTTTGCATCAATTTATTTTTTTTAAATGATTTTTAAGGGGCTCTCAAAGGGTCTTCAAAGGCGGTTTTCTGGGATTTCACAGACTTTTTAAAAATCTTCAAAGGATTTTAAAAGATCTTTCAAAGCCTTTTATCATTTTTGCTCCAAAATTCCAAATTTCGTTATTTTTAGCTCTTTTTGGCAATTTCAAGTGTCAAAATCCATTTTGACAAAATACGCATTTAATGCTAAATTTTATACATAAAATAGTAAATTATCACGCATTCCTAACTAATCCCACCTCTTCCCACTTACTGCGAAACTTACTGTCAAACTACACATACCAAAGGCTCTGTTATAACATTGGAGGCTGAAAAAAGCATATGATGATACTGGCTTGCTCCTTCACAAGCATAAAGATGAGGGAGTTTAAATGAATGTTGGCATACACTGAGAGATGTTTCTTTAAAAAAGCGCGTAAATGCGCAACTCTATTTGGGACGCTCTATTCCACGTAATGAGTGTTCCTCTTATTAAAAAACAAGAGGAACCAAAGCATAAGGCAATGCGTCATCTTCATTATTTAAAAGACATTGCTTTAGATACTTTTGAAAAAGTAAAGCTGAATTAAAAAGGAGAGAGCAAGATGAGCCTTTTATTTTCATCTTTACGTCTTCCACCCAATTGAGCGGTCTCTTCGTTCGAGAAAACACCCAAACAAATTACAACCTTTCCCCAATACAGCAAACAAAATTCTCTAAATCCATAAATTAAAAGAAACTTGGTAGAAAGAATAAAGGCATAGCAGCTGAACTCTGTTAGGAATTTAAGCTGTAATCACTGATCGCCACCCTATATCAGATAGGAGAATTTTCTCTTAGCAACTTACAATTGAAACTAGTATAATTTATACTATTCTACATCCGCAGCAATAATGGCTTTGGTAATTGAATCTGGGTCTGCAACAGGTTCACCACGTTTAATTTTATCAACATTTTCCATACCTTCAACAACCTGCCCCCATATGGAATATTGACGATCAAGCCACGGAGCATCTGCAAAACAAATAAAAAACTGAGAATTAGCAGAATTTGGATTCTGACTCCGTGCCATAGAAACTGTACCACGCTTATGAGAAAGATTTGAAAACTCTGCTGTTAAATTTGGTTTTTCTGCCCCCCCCATACCAGCACGTGATAAATTGAATTTTTCACCATCCTTCTTTCCAAATTGCACATCTCCAGTCTGCGCCATAAAGCCATCAATAACGCGATGAAAAATAACATTATCATAAGCACCTTCACGGACAAGTTCTTTGATACGTGCAACATGACAAGGCGCTAAATCAGCAAAAAGCTCAATAACAACTCTGCCCTTTGTTGTTTCAAGAATTAAAGTATTTTCCGGATTTTTATCCTCAATCATATGAAAAGCTCCTTTGCTTCATCTATCAACTTGTAAAGTAGCAGCATTAATAACATCTGGATTTTCTACAGATCCATTATTACTTGTGGTACCTTTTTTAATTTTATCAACAACATCCATCCCCTTTATTACTTCCCCAACAACCGTATACTGACCATTTAAAAAAGCAGCATCATCAAAACAAATGAAGAACTGAGAATTCGAGGAATCTGGATCTTGTGAACGTGCCATCCCAACAGTACCACGCTTAAATGGCTGCTTTGAAAACTCAGCCGGTATATTGGGATAATTTGATCCCCCCATACCAACGCGTTTCAGATCAAAATCTCTACTGCCTTTTTTTCCAAATTCTACATCACCAGTTTGCGCCATAAAGCCAGGAATTACACGATGAAACACAACATTATTATAGGCCCCCTCCTCTGTTAATCTTTTGATTTGCGCAACATGTTTTGGCGCCAAATCAGGACGCAGGCGAATAACAACATCACCGTTGTTGAGAGATAAAACAAGAAGGCTTGAATCACTCGCTGGACTAGAATTACCAGCGACAGCGGACAATGAAAAAAAACAAAATACACATATCAAAACAGCCAAAATTCTACGAAACACACTTATTCTCCTCTAAAGACTGGAATTTCGAGCGCAAAGCTTGTGCAACATTGGGCGGCACAAATGGTGTCACATCACCTCCCATAGAGGCAATTTGACGTACCAATGTAGACGTTATCGCACGCCCAGAAACACTTGCGGGCAAAAAAACAGTTTGCAATTCAGGAGCCAGAATGCCATTCATCCCTGCCATTTGCATTTCATAATCAAGATCAGTACCATCACGTAATCCGCGAACGAGAAATGAAGCACCAACTTCACGTGCCTTGTCAATGAGAAGGTTATTAAATGAAAGAACCTGCAACCGATTAGAATCTGCACCGAAAAAGTCTTTCCCTACTTGGGTAATAAAACCAACACGCTCTTCAAAGCTAAAGAGTGCTTTTTTGTCACCCTGTATACCTATAGCGACGACCACCTTATTAGCTAACACAAAACACCCTTTTAAAACATCAAGATGACCGTTTGTAAGAGGATCAAACGAACCTGCGTAAAGAGCAATTTTCATGATTTTACTCCTTCCTCTTAAAAATTACTTTTCTTCACTCATATCAATCGTATCAGAATGCTTCTCACCTTCATCATCCAATGAACTCGTATCATCTTCAGGCTCAGAAATACGTTCAACCGATACGACTCTTTCACCTTTGGCTGTATTAAAAATTGTGACTCCCTTAGTTGAGCGCCCAGCAGTACGAATTCCCTCAACAGGGACACGAATAAGCTGCCCCCCATCTGACACCAACATAATTTGGTCTTGCGCCTTCACCGGAAAAGCCGCTACTAATTTACCAATTTCAGCTGTTTTAGATGGATCTGTTGCACGAATCCCTTTTCCACCACGCCCCGAAATCCGGAACTCATAGGAAGAAGAACGTTTACCATAACCAAATTCACTCACTGTTAAAAGCATTTGTTCACGTGCATGAAGTTCTGCATAACGTTCATCTGTTAACTCTGTTTCAACACCCCCATCTTCATCATCCAGAATGACAATATCTTCAACATCAGCATCTGCACCAGCAGCACGCCGCTCATTCATGACACGTTTAATATAAGCAGAACGTTCAATGGACGTTGCCTCGACATGCTCTAAAATTGTCATTGAAATGACTTTATCGCCTTTAGCCAAATTGATACCACGAACTCCCACAGAATTACGCCCCGCAAAGACACGCACATCAACAACTGGAAAACGGATACACTGTCCATTCGCTGTTGTTAGAACGACATCGTGATGTTCTGTACAAGTTTCGACAGAAAGAATTTCATCTTCCTCATCAAGTTTCATTGCAATTTTACCATTACGGTTAACCTGAACAAAATCTGACAACTTATTACGACGCACAGTTCCACGTGTTGTCGCAAACATGACATCCAATGCGCTCCAGCTTGCTTCATCTTCAGGCAAAGGCATAATTGTCGTAATGCGTTCACCTTGTTGTAAGGGAAGCATATTGATCAAAGCCCGCCCACGTGATTGCGGTGTACCTAGCGGTAAACGCCAAACTTTCTCCTTATAAACAATCCCACGTGATGAAAAGAAAAGAACCGGAGTATGCGTATTGGCGACAAACAACCGTGTTACAAAATCCTCATCCTTCGTGGACATACCAGAACGCCCTTTACCACCACGACGTTGCGCACGATAGGTATTAAGAGGTACGCGCTTAATATAGCCACTATGGCTCACCGTTACGACCATATCCTCTGGCGCGATCAGATCTTCACTCTCCATCTCAGCGCTACCAAAACCAAATACGGTACGTCGCGGTGTTGCAAATTCCTCACGCAGAGCACTCAACTCGTCCTTAACAATACCCATAATGCGTACGCGCGATGCTAAGATATCAAGATAATCAGCAATATCCACACCAATTTTATTCAATTCATCAGCGATTTCATCACGTCCAAGGGCTGTCAATCGTTGCAAACGCAATTCTAAAATAGCACGTGCCTGTTCTTCAGAGAGATTATAAGTACCATCCTCGTGGATAATATGACGAGGATCATCAATAAGTTTAATCAAAGGCGCGACATCCATCGCTGGCCAGCATCGTTCCATTAATTGTGTACGTGCTGTCTGTGGATCAGGAGCTTTGCGAATAAGCGCTATAATTTCATCAATATTGGCAACTGCAAGGGCAAGACCAACCAAAACATGGGCCCGCTCACGCGCTTTACGCAAAAGATATTTTGTTCGCCGACTGACAACTTCTTCCCGAAAAGAAACAAATGCACGAAGCATATCAAGCAATGTCATTTGTTCGGGTTTTCCCCCATTCAACGCAACCATATTACAACCAAAGGAAGTTTGCAGCGGCGTATAACGATATAATTGGTTTAAAACAACTTCCGCAACAACATCTTTTTTCAACTCAATAACAACGCGATATCCATCACGATCCGATTCGTCACGTAAATCAGAGATTCCCTCAATGCGTTTATCGCGCACCAATTCGGCCATTTTCTCAATCATTGTGGCCTTATTAACTTGATAAGGGATCTCACTCACAATAATTGCCTGCCGACCACTACGAATTTCTTCAATATCAACTTTAGCACGCATAATAATTGAACCCCGCCCTGTTTCATAAGCTGAACGGACACCAGAGTGGCCAAGGATAATACCCCCTGTAGGAAAATCCGGACCAGGAATAATTTCAATTATTTTATCGAGTGTGATATCAGGATTATCAATCAAAGCGATACAACCATCAACGACTTCACCAAGATTATGGGGAGGAATATTGGTTGCCATTCCTACAGCAATTCCCCCTGACCCATTAACCAAAAGATTGGGAAAACGTGCTGGCAAGACAACCGGTTCACGCTCACGCCCATCGTAATTATCCTGAAAATCAACAGTATCTTTATCAATATCAGCTAAAAGTTCTTCTGAAACTTTTTCTAAACGACACTCAGTATAGCGCATAGCTGCAGGTGGATCACCATCAACGGAACCAAAATTCCCCTGACCATCAATCAATGGATTTCTCAAAGAGAAGTCCTGCGCCATACGCACCAAAGCATCATAAATTGAAGCATCACCATGAGGATGGAATTTTCCCATAACCTCACCAACAACACCAGCAGATTTACGATACGACTTATTGAAAGAAAGCCCCATCTCATTCATAGCATGAAGGATACGTCGATGAACAGGCTTAAGACCATCACGGACATCAGGGAGTGCACGCGAAACAATCACGCTCATCGCATAATCGAGATAGGAGCGTTGCATTTCATCAATAATACTGATTGGTTCAATACCGGTCAGCACATCACGTTCTGAGTGTGGAGTAAGATCGGTCACAATTTAAAAACTTTCAAAAAAGAATCATTTCACTTTATTTATATCGGTTTATATCGAAAAATACACAAAAATGCTAATTTCTCTCCCATAACAAAAAAGAAATTTAACAATATTTTTCAAGATGTTATTAATTTATATTTTAAATTACCAATAATAATTAACAACTTTCACTTTGCTAAACTTCAAAAATCTAAAACAAACAAACCATAAAGCAATCATAATACTGCAACTTTAAAGCCTCTTAAAAAGGAACATCATCATCTAATTTGTGTGAAAAACTTTCTCCTAATTGGTTATTATTTTGATCAAAAGTATTTCTTTGATTTGAACTACTATTAGCAAAGTCACCACTGTAACTCCCCCCTTGACTTGCTCCCTGCTCTCCACCCGCTGCTCCGCGCCCATCAAGCATTTGTAATTCACCACGGTATTTTTGCAAAACAACCTCTGTCGTATAACGGTCATTTCCATTTTGATCTTGCCATTTTCGTGTCTGTAACTGCCCCTCAATATAAATTTTGCTCCCCTTTTTTAAATATTGCTCTGCAACTTTGACAAGGTTTTCATTAAAAATAACAATACTATGCCACTCAGTGCGTTCTTTTCGCTCATTTGTATTCCGATCGCGCCAACTTTCTGAAGTAGCAATACGCAGATTTGCCACTTGATCACCAGAATTCAAACGGCGTATTTCAGGGTCCGCACCAAGATTACCAATTAAAATAACTTTATTAAGGCTACCAGCCATCGCATAAACTCCAAAATTTTAATTTGTAAAATACTCTGTTCTATAACAGTTATAACCATCTTGACCTTCAATTTACATGTCGCAATTGACCATCAATATAGGTATTGCTATCCTTTACCAATATTGTATTCAGTGTAATTATAACAAAAGATGATAAAAACGCATAGTTTATTCCACCTCGAGAGAATAAAAAGCTGCTTATTTGTATTTTTTTCACAAAACTTATACCTTCCTTTTGCATTAAAGCAGTTAAACACATTGTAATTCTAAAAAAACAGTTTTATTCCATTTTAGGTGCTCAATTTTTGCCACATATGCCAAGGATAAAGTATGACTCATCAAAAATATATCTCCATTCGCGGTGCACGTGAGCATAACCTTAAAAATATTGATCTCGATCTGCCTCGTGATAAACTCATTGTTATAACAGGACTTTCTGGATCAGGGAAATCATCCTTAGCGTTTGATACAATTTACGCTGAAGGACAACGTCGCTATGTCGAAAGCCTTTCGGCCTATGCACGCCAATTTTTGGAAGTCATGCAAAAACCCGATGTCGACCGCATAGACGGTCTCTCTCCCGCTATCTCCATTGAACAAAAAACAACCAGTCGCAATCCTCGTTCAACGGTAGGTACCGTTACTGAAATCCACGATTACATGCGTCTTCTCTTTGCCCGTATTGGCATTCCTCATTCTCCTGTGACAGGACTTCCTATTGAAAGCCAGACAGTAAGCCAAATGGTGGATCAAATTATGTCCTTACCAGAAGGAACGCGAATTTTTATTATGGCCCCTTTGGTGCGAGGACGAAAGGGAGAATATAAAAAAGAGCTAACAGAACTTTTAAAAAGAGGATTTCAACGCGCTAAAGTTGATGGAAAATTCTATGAAATCGCTGATATTCCACCTCTTGATAAAAAATATAAACACGACATCGATGTCGTGGTAGACCGCATTGTTGTACAAAAGGATATCACCTCTCGTTTAGCTGATAGTATAGAAACCTGTTTACAGCTAGCAAATGGGCTTGCCATTGCTGAAATGGCAGACCAACCCTTAGCACAAAAAGAAACGACAAAGGAATCTGCTCATAAATCAAAAAATGATACACACAAACGGCTCATTTTTTCAGAAAAGTTTTCCTGCCCTGTATCGGGTTTTTCTATTCCTGAAATTGAACCACGCCTTTTTTCGTTCAATAATCCTTTTGGCGCCTGTCCTCTCTGCGATGGACTGGGCATAAAAAAAGCAATGGATCCACTGAAAATTGTGCCCAATAAAAATCTTACCCTCAAGAATGGCGCCATTGCCCCTTGGGCTAAATCAGATTCACTTTACTATAAACAAACCTTAGAAGCATTAGGAAAAGCTTACGGTTTCAAACTCACAGATCAATGGTGTGAACTCTCTAATGAAGCACAACAGGCTATTCTTTACGGTACAAAAAGAGATGAAATTTCTTTTATCTATAAAAATAATTCTGGTTCGCATAAAACGACCCAACCTTTTGAAGGAATCATCCCTAATATGGAGAGACGCTGGAAAGAAACCGATTCTGCTTGGTCTCGAGAAGAAATCGAACGTTATATGTCTTCTTCGCCCTGTCCGGCTTGTCACGGTTATCGTTTAAAACCAGAGGCACTTGCTGTAAAAATCAACGGAATGCATATTGGGCAAATATCAGATCTTTCCATCTCACAAGCAGATGATTGGTTTGCCAATGTTCATCAATATCTCACAGAAAAACAACGTAATATCGCCGTACGTATTTTAAAAGAAATTCGTGAACGTTTGGCTTTTTTAAATCATGTAGGATTGGAATATCTTACCTTGTCTCGAAATTCAGGAACGCTTTCAGGGGGAGAAAGCCAACGTATTCGATTAGCATCTCAAATTGGTTCTGGTCTTACAGGCGTTCTTTATATTTTAGATGAACCATCTATCGGTTTACACCAACGCGATAATGAACGCCTTTTGGAAATGCTGCAGCATTTGCGCAATCTTGGCAATACAGTTATTGTCGTTGAACATGATGAAGATGCTATTCTCACGGCAGACTATGTTGTCGATATGGGGCCGGCCGCGGGCGTTCATGGTGGAAAAATCGTAGCACAAGGAACACCGCAGGAAATTATAGAAAATTCAGCCTCTCTCACAGGCCAATACCTTTCAGGAAAAATGGCTGTTAGAATGCCAACAGAACGGCGTAAAATATCAAAATCGAAAACACTTAAAATCATCGGTGCCAAAGGCAATAACCTCAAAAATATCAATGCAAACATCCCTCTTGGAACCTTCACATGCATAACTGGTGTTTCTGGAGGAGGAAAGTCAACATTTCTTATTGAAACGCTTTTCAAAGCAGCATCACATCATATCATGGGCTCTCATCACAGCCCTGCCAGCTATGACAAAATTGAAGGACTAGAATTTCTTGATAAAGTCATTGATATCAACCAGTCCCCTATTGGACGCACCCCACGCTCTAATCCCGCAACCTATACAGGTGCTTTTACACCGATTCGTGAGTGGTTTGCCGATCTTCCAGAATCAAAAGCCCGCGGTTACAAAGCTGGGCGTTTTTCATTTAATGTTAAAGGAGGACGCTGCGAAGCATGTCAAGGTGATGGAGTCATTAAAATTGAAATGCACTTTTTACCTGATGTCTATGTTACTTGCGATGTCTGTAAAGGAAAACGCTATAACCGAGAAACACTAGAAATAAAATTCAAAGGACAGTCTATAGCCGATATTTTGGATATGACAATTGAAAAGGCAGAAGAATTTTTCCAAGCTATTCCCGCTATTCATAATAAAATGGAAACTCTCATTAAAGTAGGATTGGGTTACATAAAAGTAGGACAGCAAGCAACCACACTTTCTGGTGGGGAAGCACAACGTGTAAAACTTGCGAAAGAACTTTCTCGTAAAACAACGGGACGTACACTCTATATTTTGGATGAACCGACAACAGGTTTACATTTTCATGATATTTCCAAACTTCTTGAAGTGCTTCACGAACTAGTCGAGCAAGGCAACACAGTCATCGTCATTGAACATAACCTTGATGTTATAAAAACAGCCGACTGGATTATTGATTTAGGACCAGAAGGTGGAGATCGCGGTGGAGAAATCGTTGCAATTGGACGCCCTGAAGACATTATTAAAATTCCCGCTTCCTATACAGGAAAATTTCTAAAAGATGTTTTACTGCGCCCATCCCTCTATAATTCCAATTCTTAAAAATGCTTCCCCTTATAAAATACAGCATACGAACAAAGCCTGTACTTTTATTGTTACCTGTAAACCAACACCTAATTCCAGTGGTGCAACATGTTGGAAGCAAAGACTAAAAACAATTTAGCGCTTTATAAGCTGTTTTATTTTAGTTTTTGTATTGTCAAATAGCGGCAAACATATTGCATAGCTCTATTGGGTGTAATCTCTGAAACGAGAAGACAACCTAATTTTGAAAGGATATGAAGTTTTAAGGGTATAAACCAGTTTCCATCTTTACCCTCCTCTTTTAATTCATCTTTACGATTTTCAAAAACATCCACAGCAATATTTTAAAAAGAATGAAGATTGCGCATTGCTTCACGCTTTTGTTTATCGCATTCTTTAATGAGATCTCGCTCCTCACGAAAAACAAAACGCCCCAAATAGAATATATTTGCGTTGCCAATTCACACGCTTGTTTTAAAAAATATTTTTCAACACTCCCAAATCCAGTTCACGACATCACCTGAGAATGGTAAATTAATTATTATACACCACTATCTTTGTGCTTTTAAGCAAGTGCAAACTAACACCTTCATTTCCAATATTTGCGCTCTCCCCTAATCTCTAATATTGTAATAACCTTTGGTTATCGAGAGCTTTCATAAAAAGCATTTATATTCCTTTTTCAAATGTTTTTATCCACACACTCATATCTCTTGATATACAAGGATATAGCTTTGATGAGACGATCTAAAATGAGAAAATCTTACGCTATTAGAATTCCTCATGCCATATAGAAAACGTCTAATTATCCTTATAAGTCAATGCATTATCCCCCAAAAAGGAAGCAAACTCTCTTAATGATATTATTTTGATTCGCTTATAAGGATTATAAGTTTTTTCCAAAACAATAATATTTCACTTTAATTTTACAAAAGAAGCGCCTCTCCAAGAATATATAGTATCATCATTTCCGACTTTTTGTGCACAAAGTATCTGTTGGACATCTTACAGTTGTCAATATAATGTGATGCAGTCTAAAAAGACAAAATAACGTTGGAGATAATTTCAGCATGAAAAAAATTGAAGCCATTATAAAACCTTTCAAACTTGATGAAGTGAAAGAAGCGCTTCAAAAAATTGGGTTACATGGTATTACAGTAACAGAAGCGAAAGGTTTTGGTCGTCAAAGGGAACATACAGAACTTTATCGTGGGACGAAATATGTTGTTGACTTTCTCCCTAAAGTAAAAATTGAAATTGTCGTGTCCGATGACAAACTGGAACAAACTGTTGATGCAATACGTAAAGCAGCCCAAACTAAACATATAGGAGATGGAAAAATATTTGTCTTTTCCATTGATGATGCCATTCGTATAGGGACTGACGAAACTGGGATCGATGCCCTTTAATAGATAACGAAAAAATTAGTCTTTTTATCCACCTCAACGCCACATTAAGGAAATTGAATATGACAACCGCATCAGATATTATCAAACAGATTGCAGACAACGAAATCCGTTTTGTTGATTTACGTTTTACTGATCCACGAGGAAAATTGCATCACATCACAATGGATATCGCAGAAATCAGCGAGGATACTTTTAGTGATGGTGTTATGTTTGATGGCTCTTCAATTGCTGGTTGGAAAACAATTAATGAATCTGACATGGTTTTAATGCCAGATCCAGCAACAGCACATATTGATCCTTTT
Source organism: Bartonella sp. AC158YNML (assembly GCF_042196725.1). Taxonomy (NCBI): domain Bacteria; kingdom Pseudomonadati; phylum Pseudomonadota; class Alphaproteobacteria; order Hyphomicrobiales; family Bartonellaceae; genus Bartonella; species Bartonella sp. AC158YNML. Next base: position 64,256 of record NZ_JBHIQU010000008.1, on the reverse strand, counting down.
TTTGCTCAATCTACTTTGGTCATATTTTGTGACGTACTTGACCCTGTCTCTGGTGAATTTTATCGTAGAGATCCTCGTTCTATCGCCAAAAGGGCTGAGGTTTATATGAAATCTTTAAACATTGGAGATACAATCAATGTGGGTCCAGAAGCAGAGTTTTTTATCTTTGATGATGTGCGCTATAAAACGGACCCTTACAACACAGGGTTTAAACTCGATTCAAGTGAACTTCCCTCCAATGATGATACGGAATATGAAACAGGAAATCTAGGGCATCGCCCACGAATAAAGGGAGGCTACCTTCCTGTTCCGCCAATTGATTCTTGCCAAGATATGCGTTCTGAAATGCTCACAGCACTCAAAGATATGGGTGTACAGGTCGAAAAACACCATCACGAAGTAGCAGCGGGCCAACATGAATTGGGTATTCGTTTTGATACACTTGTTCGCGAGGCTGACAAGATGCAAATTTTTAAATATGTTGTACATCAAATAGCAAACAGTTATGGGAAAACAGCAACCTTCATGCCAAAACCAGTTTTTGGTGATAACGGCTCTGGAATGCATGTCCACATTTCCATTTGGAAAGATGGCAAACCCATTTTTGCAGGAAATGAATATGCTGGACTATCAGAAACCTGTCTGTTTTTTATCGGTGGTGTTATTAAGCACGCAAAAGCAATAAATGCTTTTACCAACCCATCCACAAACTCCTATAAACGTTTGGTTCCTGGTTATGAAGCTCCTGTTCTTCTTGCCTATTCAGCACGTAATCGTTCTGCATCTTGCCGTATTCCAATGAGCTCCTCACCAAATTCAAAACGCGTAGAAGTTCGTTTTCCAGACCCAACAGCAAATCCCTATTTGGCATTTGCAGCCCTTTTAATGGCTGGTCTTGACGGTATCAAAAACAAAATTCATCCCGGACATGCTATGGATAAAGATCTTTATGATCTTCCCTTAAAGGAACTTAAAGAAATCCCTACTGTTTCAGGAAGCCTGCGTGAAGCGCTTGAAGCACTTGACAAAGATCGTGGCTTTCTTAAAGCTGGCGACGTTTTTGATGATGATCAGATTAATTCCTTCATTCAAGTAAAGATGCAAGAAGTCTTGCGTTACGAAACAACACCCCATCCTGTTGAATTTGATATGTACTATTCTGTTTAAACAATTAATACGCATTCTTTTGATTTTAAAAATGGAGGCAAAAGCCTCCATTTTTGTGGATATTCGTCTCATGCAAAAGCGCAAGAGGCTTTTTGCTCATCCGCTTTTCCTTTATAATGCGTTGAATCTCTTCAAATGAATTAACAAAGGTTTCTAATGCCGCGAATTTGTTTTCTTGTTCCCGTTCTTTTATGCATTGTCTTTATCACATCAACAACTAAAGCACATACAATAACCAACCAAAAGCTTACAACTCTTGAGAAAGCAACATCTGCTTATAGTAAAGCACTTAAAAATGCCGATGCAAATGCCATCTTAAATGCTATTCCTCCCCAAATCATCAACCGCTTAACCGCCAAAAAAAATCTTAATCAATCACAATTTCTACAAATTATGAAAAGCCAAATAGAACGGTTGGCAGAAAGTTACAAGATTGAAACAATCAACATTGATCAAAAACAAAAACGTGAAGGGACACTTGATAATGGCATTCCTTATTTTGTTATACCCGTGGAGCTTGTAACCGCAACAAATGCTGGAAAAAAATGCTCTATTCAAACTGAAATTATTGCCCTCCTTCACGATAATGAATGGTATTTTATCCGTGGTAATGACGAAGCAATCTTAAACATAACCAATGAAATATTTCCTGGACTTGAAAAAGTAAAAATCAATCCTCTCAAAATCACAAAAATAATGTAACAGCAAAAACAACACATTGATTTATAAATGAATTAGAAAGCTAAATATCGTAAAATTCTCTCATTTCAAATCTGTGTATATTGAATCAATAAAGACCATTTCCTTGTGCGTCAAAAACGGGGCTAGCATATGAGTAAAAACTGTACAAGAAAGAACTAAAAATGCCTCTTATGAACCCTCTCAAATACCAAGGACTGTTCGCAACACCTACGAGCTGGTAAAGTGTATGATGGTACTGGCTTGCTTCTTCACAAGCGTAAAGATGGTGGTGTTCAATGGCTTTATCGTTATACCATTCATGGTTGTCACCGTGAAATGGGCTTGGGTACTCTTTGAGAGATGTTTCTTTAAAAAGCCCACGGAAACAAAGAAATCTTATAAACATACTGTAGCAATTGTAACCGCAGCATTAAATTCAACTTTTTTATGAGTACGGCGTGCTATTGTTTCTTTATCCCTTCCCCATTGTTCCATCATCCAATCTTCATCTAAATGGGCAATAGACCATGCATGATCAGCATCAATCTTTCCCGCAGCAACCGCAAGAGCAATGAGAGCAGATCCCGTTAAGGTCGTCATCATATGAAGTGCAGCAAGCATATAAGGAGATTCAACTCTACGTAAATAATTACTGACTGCTTGAAGTGCTTCTGGTGATTGTTCCACATGCATTAGCCCTTCTGTCAAATAAAATCGCGCCCCCAATTTTTCTTCTGCCCAATCTAATAAAGGATCCCACTGTTTAGATTGTTTTTGCACCAGCTCTTTAGGTGTCTGCGCACGATAAAAGATCATATCACATGCAACGAAACGCAATAAATCTTCAAACACAGCCTGCATATCATCAGCGATACCATCAATAACTGTGTTAACCAAACGCGTCATCGGCATTTTTGCAGGATCAACAACGTGCTTTTGGCTCTCAAATTCCTGAGCAACGAATTCAGCAAACACTTGCGTTGGCACATAAAAATGACGCCTTGCGGGCGTTTTAACAGAACGTTCATCTAATAAGATAGTAAAACCTCTTTCCTCACAAGCAATTTTCACTTGTTTATAAAATCGTTTTGGGTGTGATTGGCATGAAAGATTTTGAGTCTGTTGAACAGAAATCTTTTTATTCAATGGCATATCAAAATGATCCAAAATCTCACGCATATTGTTTACCTCTGATCTTTTTAAGAAAGAGACTATTTTTTCTAAGTTTTATATATTTTAATAAGATTTAATCCACCCTTCCCACACCTCAAAGAAGGAAAAAGATTCTTGCCAACCTCACTCTAATTTAAGAATCATATTTCATCTTTCTTTCACAAACAAGCCAATGGTGATACCTTTTCCTATATTCAATACAGTTACAACTGTAGAATATTTTTTAAAAATATTATTTTAATTAAAAAGTTAAATATATTGAATGAGATGGTAAAAGCAATCGTGTTTTAACATTCTGTTCGTTATCCACCTACAATAGTGCACTCGATACGAACAGCTAAAAAATACTTTTTGCAAAATTTTAAAGTAGAAAAAAGCTTATTATCCCCAAAAGAACAGTGTGCTTTACACATCATCAACTTTTGCTTCACCATTCCAATAATTCTCTAACATATCCAATAAACACCCCCTGCATAGAATCTTTTCTCCCTAATAACTCCCCTAAATAACGATATTTTATGGCAATAGGGCAATGACAAGACAAAATTATAATCGTAAATTTTCTTTTACCTATACATATGTTTTCTAAAGCACTAAATTATTTAACTTATTTTTCTTAATATACTTCACATACTGCACTAGCTTAAATTTAATTGTATAATTATAGAGTGTAGAGGTCGTGAAACCTGAAAATAATACTTTAATACACTTGGCCCTGCAGAAACTAACTGTGCAACTGTGGCTTAATAGTGGCTTGACAATCATAATCAAAATATTTTTTCCTCTGATTCAGAATCGCGTATTATCTTATACGCAACTCTTGAAGAAGCCTTTGATGAACTCGCTCAGAAAAAGGATGGTTATCTCCTAAGCTGTGCGGCTTACCCCGACTTGCATACATTTATATTCACCCGTTTAGGTGACATGCAATTATTTAATAGCTTTTCATGCCTACCCATTCTATGGTTTTAGCTAAACACAATAAGGCTGATGAAATTAAAATCGTAGCGACTCATCCTACTCCGCAATCTCTAGTGGCTCCTCAATATGACAAAATATTTGCCAACAGCCATGCTGATGCAGCCGTTCTTTGTAAGGCTAAAAAAGCCGATGCTAGTATCACAACATCGGTTGCAGCAAACCGTTATAAGCTGAATATTATGAAAAATTTTGGACAAGTGTCAATGGCTTTCTTGCTCCATTCGCTAAAGTCAGCTCATTATAAAACAATCTGAAGCTCCTCTTTCTATTGTTAACTTGGTTGACAAATTCCGTATGCGTCAAGAACGAGATGGGAGCATTAAGGAACCAACTTCGGCAGATAGTAATATGATTAATGAATTGATCACTCTACTCAATCATCATGCAGATATAATTGACGGATTATCTCCGGAACTTTTGGTGACCACTTCTGATGATCTTCATCAGTGAATGCTCAGCGGTTTAACTACCCCTCCTAAACTTGATAACACCTTGACTGCTTTCAAAGCGCCATTACCAGATGCTCCCCTATTTTTCTTGGCTCCAATGCGTGCAACAAATGGTCCCGATCCAGAAGGATTCCGACTGGAATTAGACAGGATATCGTCATGAAACGGACTATCTTGCCGACGCCTCAAAATATACAAAGGATTATGTATCACCTTTTCAATGTATAAAAATGGGAAGAGCATCAAAAGGTTTTTTAGAAGGCAATTACATTGTTTTATTCCCAAAATCTGTGCAACTGCTAAAAAAATTGACAAACAAGCATTTGCTTTGTTTGTTCAGCAAACTCTTTGATATTTACAACAAGCAAACAATTGTGAAAGCTGAAAATTTACTCGGTCGAGATAGTAAATTCCTGTTCAGTCAATTGCATAGTCGTAACTTATCTAAAGAAGACATTTACGATGTTCACTGTTTATGGGGGTATTATCATGACTATGCACATCATACTGGACCGCAACCATTAAATAAGAATCTGTATATAAAATTAAATTGGTTTACAGATCTTCTAGAAGAAATTAAAGTTAACTTAGTTACAGTGCGTATTATGCTAGAAGACTGTTCAAAGTTTTGGAAAGAAATAACTGAATTTATCCTCTTAGAACGCATATTTCGTTATCCAAAAGATTCTGATCAGCATATGACATTCGATGCTGGTACAGGGATCTTGCTTTTTGAAATATTGATGTGAAACAAAGCATTGATTGAAACGGATCAAGGAGGTATCTTTAATTTGGAGCATCTCAAACAAGTAATAGCATTGATGATTGCAGCTATAAAGCACTTGAAGCATTAGATGATGATGCTTATTTGGCAGGAGCTAAGGATTATATCCAAGATAATCTTGGAAAACCACAGACCTCAAAGTCACGATTTAACTTTTCAACATCATCTTATGCACAGTACATTATTGGGGGATTAAATCATTGAGTTTCTTAAAAGGACGGTTATTCCTATTTACCTTTGCTATTCTAGCATTGTTTTCCATAAGTTGGTTATTATCTAAGAATTTGGTTAGCAATATACCCGTCATGCATGCGGTTGGACTTAGGTTGTTTGCCACCGCTGCCGCCTTATGGTTAATTGCACTATTTCGTGAGAAAGCCGTTTTCAGATCCCTACCATTGCTTTCCATGATACCTGCTTTTTTTATTCTCTCAGTGTTAGGATTCTCGCTGTATTTTGTATGCAGTTTTGGTGCATTAAAATCACTCAAAGCTAGTGATTTAACCATGGTGCTTGCTACTATTCCAGGGATTACTTATATATTAGGTGCATTGACAAATGTCCTTAAATTCTCATGGCTGAAGCTTAGTGGAGTGATAATTGTCAGTGTAGCAGCTGTAGCATTCAATATAAACAGTGGAGAAGGTGGATATTATAACCTGATAGGAGTAGGTCTTGCCTTAACAGCAGCACTTTCTTACTCTGCTTATGGCTTATTGTCTAAACGTTATCTTAAACATTTACCTTTGCTCACCTCACTGGCTTGGATTACAACAATTTCTGCCGCATCATTTATGCCATTATTCATTTTTGATCCTGCCCCACTCTTATATCTTAAGTTAGAAGATGTATTTAAGATATTGATTTTAGGAACTATTTGCTCGGCACCAGTTTACGTTTTGTACCAAAAAGTTTTAGCTGAGGGAGGTGTATTATACGCCAACACTATTGGCGTATTATCCCCTTTTGCAGTGGTTACATGTGAATGGATAATCGGCTCGAGCCCTTCTCTCAACATTATCAAAATAATTGCTATGATGATGGCTGTTATAGGAATGACATTCTTATTTATAGATGCATCAAAGGTATCTGGATGGCAACAGAAACGTCGTGCCAAAAATTCCAAATTTAATAAGGAAACAAAATGAAAAAACTCGCGTTAGTTTGCCAGCGCAATACAAAGCTCCCGTTTATATTTGAAGCAGCACAAGCAGCTAATATCGAATTAGTAATGATCTATGATACCGCTGAAAACGCCCCTATTCAACACCTCGCAGCAGTCAGTGAAACTTGGAAACTTCCTGTTTTTGATAAGCCAGAGGCAGCTCTAGACGCTTTTGCAGCAGGCGTAAAAGAACGCAATATCGCTGGGATTATGACCCTTCGCGAAGAAGCCATTCTATGGACAGCTTTGGCTGCAAAAAAAATCAATACTCCAAGTATTGAACCAGAAGTAGCAGCATTAACCAGAAACAAATATCTCATGCGTCAAGCTTTTGCTAAAGCAGGCTTAAGAACACCAAAATTTCTGTATATAGATAATCCAGAAGACCTATCACAAACACAAACCTTAGACTATCCGCTCGTTATTAAACCCGTCTCTGGATGGGCGAGTACAGGCGTCATGTTAGCTAAAAATCCTGAAGAATTTTCTAAGCTCATCAAAGCTGTATGGAATATTCAGCATAAAGATATGGCACGTTTTAATGATAAAAATAAACCTGTAGGTTTAATTGTAGAACAATATTTGCCAGGAAAAGAATTTGTCGTAGAATGTTTTGTTGATACAACAGGTGTGCATGTTTTAGCCGTTGGCGACAAAGGACAACCTGAAGGACCATGGTTTGAAGAAACAATTTATCGTCAACGCTGTGATATAGATGATCCTTTAATTATTGCTTTATGTGAGGCTGCATGCTCTGGAGTCAAAGCTCTTGGTATAAATATGGGGGCTGCCCATGTAGAGCTACGCCTAGATGCTAATAATTTACCTTATATCATTGAGATCGGCGCTCGTATAGGTGGGTCAGGTGTCTCCCATTTTATTGTAGAACAAGGTACAGGAATTTCATTTGCAAAACTCTGTATGAAAGCGGCTTTAGCTGAACAAAATTTAGATCTTCCTGATGTCCTCCCAGCTAAAAAAGTGGCTGCAAATTATATTATTCCTCTTCATGGGTATGGACGCTTCTCTGGATTTTTAGGTCTCGATAAGGTCGTACAACATCCACAAACTAGCAGAACTATCATTTTCTTTGAAACGGATCATATTTCACCACCGCCACCAGCATTTGGTGGATATCCTGGTTTTATTTTCTCTGTTCATGCCTCAAACGAAGAAGCACGCAATTACCATAAATGGCTTGATGATACTTTAAGCATCATATGGCAAAATACTGACTTATAAAAACAATTTATTTTTTTGTATGTTGAATGAGCGTTCCCAATATTGAAGAACTCTCTCATCCCAACCCTGTTTATATTAAATCAGTCAAAACAATTTTCTTACACGTTACAAAAGAAGTAAAAATGCCTCTTATGCATCATCTTACGACAAGAGCTGTAGCAAAAAACATTGGAAGCTGGCAAAGTGTGTGATGGTGCCAGCTTGTTACTTCATAAGCATAAAGATGGGAGGCTCAATGGATTTACCGTTAGACTATTCAAAAACGCCGTCGCGAAAGGACTTTTGGAACGTTGAGAGAACTCTCTTTAAAACAAGCGCGTAAAACTGCACCCACTGGAAATACCACGTTTATCAATAAGCCGATAAAGATATTTCTCTTACCCTTTTCAAAACCTAATGATTGAGGAAGCGATGATCTACTTTTACACCCCATTTTAATAGACTCTCTTCAATATCTCCATATTTCAAACCATAAAGAAAACTTGTCATCGACTTTTTCGATATGATCAATCTCTTCTCCCCACGCCTTAAAGAAAGAAGAAAATCTTACCACTTTCACTCCGATTTAAAAGTTATATTTCATCTCTATTTAACAAACAAAACAACGGCCTTGTTCATCTATTCAGCAACAATTCTAACAATTTCTTCAAAGGATTTATCTTGATTTTAAAATTAAAGATAGTGAATCTTATGGTGAAAGGAAGCACACTTTACCACTTTTCTTATTCCCCACTTACAATAATGCACTCGATTCCAAAGCTTCAAAAACGCTTTTTGCAAAATTTAAAAGTAGAAAAATGCCCATTATCCATGAAACTATAGAGTTGTGCATTCTTTCCCTTCACATATCCTTAAAAGCAAAGGCTCTCAATCAGCACAAACAATATTCCCCTGCCTTTTTTCATGCCTGATATCAGCATACCTTACACAACGGTGTTTTATGGCATAATAAGATAACAATGCTGTTCTTTTAAAAAGATGATAACGAAGGTATCCCAAATATTTATAGCCAAAACAAGACAAAAAAATTTAAAATCTAATAGACCAATTTTTTAAAAGCATTTAAGAAATGCTATACTCAATAAAAATAAATCAACGTGATACCTTCATATTTATTAAAGTACATGGGACTCTTGTTAAAAAATTCTGCACAAACAGTGGTTTTAGTTCTCGACAACAGAACAAGATTTTGAAAATCACATTTATTATTTTTAAAAAGAGTGATTAAAAATGATAGCGCAATCCACCAGAAAAACGAACTCCAGAAAAACCCGCCTTTGTTAACGTATGCTGATAGCCAAGATCACTGTAAAGTGTAACTTTAGAAGAAAACTGTGAATTGACACCCAAGCCAACCTCTAAGGAAGAACCAAAAGAACTCAACTGGAAAACATCTTTAAAATGAACAAATTTTTCTTTATCAAAACAATGAGTAAGATGAATATTGCCATAAAAAGAAGTGATACGATCCTTTTCAGATGCTGAAAATGTTTTATTTAAACGCCCACCGATACGCACCAACCATTGACCTATTTTTTTCATCTCAACATCAAATCCATCAATATCACGAAACTTATTAAATTGAAGATGTTGATAAATAAGCTGAAGTTGCGGATCAAAAATAAGATCTTCATATCCTGTCATAAACACTTTACCAGCAGAAAAGGAAACGTTCAAAGGACTTGCTTTTAATGTCGCCGTCTTACCCCAAGCATGGGTAAGCACATCCCCTTTAAACAAACCATAAGATAAAAGACCATCTACATAAAAACCAGTGTTGTTTTCCACACTAGCGTATGCCGTAAATGACCATTTATTAAACGTACTCTTTTGGCTTCGTTCCACGTTACGAGGTTGTAAGGAAAGCTTTCCATAGGTTCCCATAATCCCAAAAAATGTCGTACTATATGCGCTTTCTATTGTTTTGAGCAAAATATCTGTTTTTATAGCGTTATAATCAACATGACCATCGTACCCATATTTAAGTGTAGAAAGATCTGAGACATAACGATAACGCCCACCATAACTGTGAATAGATAAAGCAAAATTCTCTTCGTTTTTTAACAATTTACGAGAAATAGACCGCGTAGCTTGCAACTGTTTTTGTTGATGACGAATATCCATGAGTCCAACATGAAACAAAGCATTTGGTAACAAAAGATAGGTCGGAACTTGTGGAACAACCTCTCTGACCTTTAACTCAGAAGGGGGAATAGCAGACACCTCTAAAACAGGCTGAATATATTTACTTTCAAGGCGGAAATCCCAAAAGTCTCCATCTCCTTCAACCAATCTTTGAGAAGTTTGTGCATTTCCAAGAGAAGAATTCGGACCATAAGCATGAAGATAATATTGGTAAGGCAAACCCTCTAATGCAATATAAGCACGATCTAACTGAAAAGAATCTTCTGCCGCTTTTCCAGAAACCTGAATAAGTGAAATACTATGAGCCTTTTCACCGGTTGCTATCTCCCCCTGATTTCCTGGAACAAATTGCACATAAACTGTGGTTTTCCCAGAAACATCACCATGTACCAAAAGTCGGTCAGTCTGTTTATTATCAAGCAAACCATCACGACTGAGATGTGTATTGAGATAAATATCTGCACTATCTTGCGCACTATAAACTTCTTTCTCTCCCTTCCCAATATAAAGTGTCTGATACTCCTGAAACATTGGCGTTTCAAAAGCAATCAAACTATCAGAAAGTTTTACAAATGAAATAAATGAACTTGTACGGTTTGCAATATGTGAATCTATCGCCCTTCTTTTTGTTACGAACCATTTTGATCCTCCTGTTAAATAAAGCTCAGCAATAGAATCATCAGCAACACGAGTTCCTCCTATCAATGAAGAAGAATCAGCCAAAATCGCTACAGCCCCCCCCTTTTCAGCTGTTAATAATAAGTCACCAAAAATTTTTGTGCCTTCTGTTACTGCAATATAACTACGACTGTTATGACTATGAATAGCTGTTCCATCTGCAACCTCAAAAACCGTCCTTTTCAAAAAAACTAGTCCTTGTTCGTACGCATTGTTCCCTCCCCCCATCTCAAAATGCATACCATGTTTGTTACCGATTGCCTTAATTGTTGAATCTTCAATATTAACCCGCGAAATTAAAATATTTTCATTCCAGCCAACATTGGATTGTGCCTTAGAATCTTGTCCAACCATTAAAACATGAACATTTGTAGAAACAATATTAGTCTTCTTCAAATAAACAGAACCACGCTGGTCTACATTGAAAACTGTATACGCAATTTTTTCATTTGTATTTTCTTTATCTTCTGTTTTTTGACGTTTTGAAGTAATGGTAACATCATCTAAAGTTGCATTTCCCCTTATACCCACATAAAGTGCAGCGGCATCATTTACATCAATAAATCCACCCGTCATCTGAATGCCCGCATCAGCACCAACGAAAAGAGCACTCTCTCGACCAATACCCTGACCTTCTACTTTAATTTTTGTATTCGTTAACCTAACAGCTGCTTCTTGCTTCTCTGCATAAGCAGCTATATGAGAAGCTTCAATTGTTCCACGATTGACCTCAATTATTCCACTATCAGCTTTAAGACCTACTGATACATTTTTAAAAGCTGAATCGCTTAAAACAATTCTTCCCCCTCGTGATACAACAGCACCATAAATATCTTCTATACCTGAAATTCCTTCAACCTCTACACGCATTGCCTGAATAACTGTATTAGGCTCCTGTACTACTATAGCAGCAGGCAATATGAGAGAACTACCTTCCCCATTCTTTTCTTTAACAGGTGCAGTGAACTTATATATTTTATCACTAATTGTATGCTTTGCACCATCTCTGCATTCATAAGGTAATTTGTTTTCATCACATGACAGTAATACAAATGAACGAGAATGTGCCTCAATATTTGTGTTTAACAAAAAAGAAAAAATAGCTGCCGTAAAAACACACGAATATAAGCGATTTTTAGATACCTTGCTTATCATTATTTTCAAAACTTTCTTTTTCTCAACAAACACAAAAAATGCCGGTAAAAAATAAACCATACATTAAATACGATAAGAATAAAATAAACAAAGTTATTTTACTATTTTACTGATAAATGACAGCATTTCATAATATGTTTTGTATTTTATGTAAAGAAAGAACAAAAAACTTAATAATACCATTTAGGATTACGCTCTCTTAAAGAACTAATCCCCCAATTGCTGAGAATGGCAACACAAAGTGTCGGAAAAATAATCTCAAAAAAACTTGAAGAAAGGCAAACTTTGGAGAGATATAATCTTAAATTTCTTTCACTACCCAAAAATAAAAATACAATAAAATGAGAATAATTGTTAAGATTTAAAAACTCAAAATGTCTTAATAAAAACACAACACTATGAAATAAACTATACAAAAGTTATAATTGCACCATTTCTTCTACAACAAAAACCTAAGGAAATGCTCACTAGCGTATAAGTTAATGTAGGTATCTAATTCTATATAAAAGCTGTAAACTACCTAGTGAAAAAATTGAATAAATTTTCTCGTAAGTTCCTATCATCAATGTTTTCAATTCATCAATAAACCACTCTAAAAGATATCATCTCGAAATAGACCATAAAATGAAAAGATATTTACATCAAAATTACTTGCATAACGCTTTAATATCTTCTGATAAAATTTAAAATACAATAAAACACTCACTTTCCTGAAATTAAAAAACATCAAAATAAAATATTTCATCAAACTCATTTCTATAAAAATAATCTATTTATTATCGTTAAAGAGGATATTTTAGCAAAGCTATTCTTTGCCATTTTTTATATTGAATAATCTTCTCTAAAAATGCTAACCATCCCCCAATATTATTATCATCTGAAAATAATACATTGCTAAGCTAGTTTCTAATGAATATAACTATATCGAGGGTAAAAGAGCAGCACTTTTACTCCCTCACCCCTATTAATATTTTCATTGAACTATTACTTTAAAGATGAATATATTTTACTGTTATGTCACTTTTTCAAAACTTTTCTATTTTTTATCATTCTGAAGACGTAACATCAAATCTTGTTTTTGTTTCAAAGTATCATTGTCCATAACCTTCTGATACCCTGCTACCATTAAATTGACTAAAAATGAATCACTTCGCGGTGTTGATGAAAAATAGATTCCCTTTGAATCCTGCAATTTGTACCGATAACCTGCTTTAGTCATACACTCATAAATTGCTGCAAATTCACTTGCACGCGAATCCATATTTTCAGAAGAAACGTAGATTGGTTTCCATCCACATTTTAACAGTGCTTGTTGAACCATAGATTTATTGACACCAGGCTTTTCCCCTCATGCCAATATCGATGGGGGAGATTTACTAACACATCCCACAGAGCTTAAAAAAAATCATAGCACTCAATAATTTCAATATTTTTTTCATTTTCCCCCTCCCTCAATATTTACGAATAAAAAAGCCTATAACTCTGTGCTAATTTTTTCACATGTAAGATTGCTAGTCTATTGAGAAAAACAATCCCGCCCCCCTTGCGAGAACAAAAATATAAGGATTATTGATTACAACAGCATCAATATTTAAGGTTGACATTCGGGCTGCTCTTTGTTCTCTTCACAATGAGGACTATTCAAGCGCCTCTCTACACTTCGCTGAGGAATAACAGCATCAGGCTGACAAATTGGAAGATTTTCATACTTTTCACACCACTTTACCCTTCCCAATTTATCTTGGAAACCTGCTTGTATCATGCATGCATTCACAGACTCCTCTGCATTGAATCTCTCATCAGTACTTGTTTCTGTATCAAAACGACCATCAAGATACTGTATTCCACACTCTAACAGAGCTTTTTTTATCTCAAGTTGATCAGCACCAGACTTTTCCCATGCATCTACAGCTGTTTGAGAAGGCTTTTCTGGATAACATCCAGCCATAACAAATAGGGTCATCCCACTTAATAATTTTAAAATCTGCTTCATTTTCCTATCCTTGAATAATTTGATATTATGAAACAATCCATAAATTACTTTACATGCTGTTTTTTCACTTCCAAAATAACGATGAACATTATCAACCTTCATGGTTATTTATCTCTTTCCGATAATTATGCCACCGATATTATATCAAAAATACAGCAAAATTACTACTTAAATCGTATTCTATCAACGTTATGCATATAATTATTCTCAATATTTTGATTACAACCAAGATAGATATTTTATATTATTGCGCCAACAGTTGTAGTCCCCATAAATAAATAGCATTGACATGCTGAATTAAGCCATCCCCACACGGGCATGAGAAACATGAAGGTAGGGATTGTTGATCGTCACAAACAGCAAGACTTAAGGTTTGCATTCAGGTGCATTTTTATATTTTTTACAAAAAGGGCTGTTTAAGCGCTTCTTGACACTGCGCTGTGGAACAACAGCGCCTGGACGACAAATCGGGAGATCTTCGGCTTTATGATTCTCGCACCAAGTCCCTCCCCCCACTTTATCACGAAATCCCGATTGAACCATACAGGCATCAATAGTTGCCCATGCATTGTAGCTGAGTTTTCTGTTTTCTGGATCGGCATCAATAAGGCTTGGCATACCACATTCTAACAAAGCTTTTCCTACCTCAGTAAAATCAGTAACACCATTTTTCTCCCACGTAGCCACCTCTCCTGGAGGAGGTTTATTAAACTGGCACCCAGCTATACCCAATAGAATTATCGCACTTAATAATTTTAAGGTTTGTTTCATTTTTTCCTCCATGATTTAATTCAAGGCTTTTGTTCTAAATGAGATGTGCCATAAAACTTTTGGCATTTCGGACCCGCATCTCCAAGACAGGTATGGGAGCTTATGGGATTCATGATCACTCTCCACCATTCTGTCCACCAGTTACTACCAGCAGGTGCTGTCTCGTAAGTATAGTCATTGCCGCCAATAATTCTGCTTACAAAGTCAAATCTATGCCCATCAAAACCTGTTTCATGCCTCTGTGAATGACCGCTATGATGGTCTGTCATGCTAACAACCGTCATACTTTCTTCCATTACATTGATATCTTGACCAGAAATCAGATGAGAAGCAATAATCGTAGCATCTCATTGTACATCCATATCAACTTTGCCTGTTACCTCAAGGATAAACGGAATCGTTGTTGTGTGTGTTTCAGAGCTATTGGAAGACTTCTCGTGTAAAAAGCCACTTTCCGATGATTGTTTTTTCTGGTCGTAGTGTTCTTGAGCGCCTTTTATGGTAATATTGAATAATTTTGCACCGAAATACAATTGCGGAGTACATTTTGTCCGCCTCCACTTGTAATAAAAACTACTCTCGTATCAATATTATAAAAAATAAGTTTGATCCTTCCTCTTGTGAGAGCAATAATAATAAGAATCGTAAAACTGTCACACGTTCATTGTTCTTTTTAATTTACTCTTCTATGAGATTTTATTGTAATATCTTGCTGCTGTTTATTAAAGTTTTTATAAAAACAATGATACAATGCCTCATGTAACTTTGTTATCCACTATTTTCTACCAACGCCAATTCTCTTTAAGAAAAAAGAATAGAAAAAAAAACTTCACCCCTTCTTTTCAAGAAAAGACATAAAGAACTTTATCTTCGTTTCTAAAAGCAATAGTAATTTTCTAAACAACAAAATTTAAGCAACCAATTTTTTAAAGAGCTTAAAAAAACAATTCTTACAATAACTTCTCTTGTAAAACAGAACTTCATTAATACGTTTAGAAAAAGATATCTGCCTATAATCTTGTATCTGGTAAAATCTATTTGCGCTGTTAGGCATTTTAACCTGAAAGACTTATATTGATAGCACAGCTCACCATCAAAAAACGCCTAATATTTATATGATTTGGTCGTTACCGTAAGCAATGGCTCACAAAAACTTCCAAAGCAAAATAATAACGAGCAGATTTTTTCAATCTAGATTGTTCTAACCTTTAGAGAATAACAATCAAACACCTGTTTTCCTGATGACATCAGCTATTTGTTTTGAGTTTTATCTCTATTCACATTTTATTGCCGTTTCTTTTGCTTAAAATTATAAAGTTTAAGTACATAGAAACAAACAACAAGCCAAGCAATCCAACTAACACCTATAATTAAAACCGGTCGTGTCTCATCAAAATACCATAAGAGAATAAAAATAAAAACCATAAATAAAATAGAAAAAATCGACCCTATTGGCCAAAATGGAATGGGAAATTTTAAACCATTCTGTGCTTCTTTAGGCATCTTAATTCGCATAGAAAATTGTGAAAGTAGAATCATCATCCAAACAAAAACTGTCGCAAATGTTGCCATTGCGGCAATAAGAAAAAAAAGCTTTTCATGATAAAAATAATTAAGGAGAGCACCAAGAAGAAAGATACCGAAGATCATCAAAATAACAAAAACTGGTATACCATTTTTTGATAAATATTGAAACTTTTTTAAAGCATAACCTTCCTGCGATAAACCATGGATCATACGACAAGCACCATACATTCCACTATTCATTGCTGAAATAGCCGCTGTAACAACAACAATATTTAAAATATTTGCTGCATACGAAATCCCAAGATTTTCAAAAATAGATACAAAAGGGCTATCCATAAGACCAATCTCATTCCAAGGATAAAGAGACATTAAAATAGCTAACGTCATGACGTAAAAAAGCAAAATACGAACTGGAGTAGAATTAATTGCCTTTGAAATCGTTTGATGAGGGTTTTGAACTTCCATAACTGCCATGCCAATAATTTCTATGCCACCAAAAGCAAAAACAACAACACTAAAGCAAGCTAAAAAACCAAACCAACCATTGGGAAAAATACCACCATTTTTCCATAAATTATGAACAGTAACGGTAGAAAAATCTGCACCTTCACCCCACCCCCAAAAAATAATTGCTATTCCTAAAATAATCATCGCAATGATAGCTATAACTTTAATAGAAGAGAGCCAAAACTCTAGTTCACCATAGACTTCTACAGCAGCTAAATTAATGCCTGTGATGATTAATGTAATACTCAGTGCCCATACCCAAGGAGCAACATCAGGATACCAAAAACCCATATAAGTCGCAAAAGCTGTAATATCAGCCAAACCAACAAGAATCATCTCAAATACATATGTCCATCCCGTTAAAAAACCTGCTAATGGTGATATGTAATTTGCCGCATAACGAGCAAAAGAACCAGGCAATGGATTATGAAGTATCATCTCTCCTAGAGCCCGCATAACCATAAAAATAGCTAAACCAGCAATACAATAGGCAATCAAAACACTGGGACCCGCAAGCTTAATTGCCTGTGCAGACCCATAAAAAAGACCTGTTCCAATAGCAGAACCAAGAGCTAAAAAAATAACTTGGCGCTTACTCATACCCCGTTTCAGTTCATTTATTGCCATTTCTTTCCTTACTTTTTGAAATGCTGACAATCCACACCACGATAACAGCCCTATGATAAATAAAGCCTCATGTTTCTTTCACAAATATATTTCAAAAAACATCGAAGACCAGCCAGTCCAACACTTTGCTCTAAACAATGAAAAAATACTTTTATTGCGAATTATTCAGCTTTTATAGCCTACAATTTCGTATTATTTTATTCAAATAAAGTGATAATGAATTTTTTCACAATTGTCATTTAATTCATTTCGTATTCTCTAGTTTTTTACAGAGAAAATTAACCTTAATGTAATCTAAACTTTTAGGCTTCTATTTCGGTGCACTGAAATAGAAGCCTAAAAATTCATAACAAACACATTAACTATGCATAAAATTAATTTTTTGTTACTTTAAGCAAACTTTCTTTGAGCCCATAAAACAAACTTTTTATGCCAATTGAATAGCTCAATCAATGATAATACGAATCTCGCAAGTCTTCAAAAGCATGAGAAAATTTATCTACAACCCATCTTTTAAGGACTCCAGCTGTCTTAACGACAAGCTTTCCAATGAAAAAAAAATATACGATAAAAAGAGCATCTTTGATTATTGGTCCGATGATAGCGTTCTCATTACCTCTGGGAATTTGCCCTGAGATAGCAATAAAATCTTTGTTTTTCGCTGAAATAAGAGGCTCTTTCTCTTGAGCCACTATCATAATGAAAACTTCCTCTGGAAAGCTAGCTCTCCTAAAATTTGCATGAATCTCAAGAATTTGAGAGAAAAAAAGAACTGTTATTGAAACACATAATTTAGCACTTTTAAACATTCTTTTCTCCTTTTTTATTTTAAATATCAAAAATGAACTATAAAATTCATAAAGTATTAAAAATAAGAAGAATATAAAATAAAAATTTTATATTTACTTGATACAATACATATATCATAATTTATATTTATAAAAATATAATATCACGAATATATAATTCGTATATATTATTTAACTTATATTAAAATTTCTGATATAAATCAGAAAATATAGGTGCTTTAATTTTATAGTTTCTATAAAATAACAAAATATCTAGTTAACTACAAAAATCAGATATATACAGTAATAAATATACATTTTATTAAATAATTCAAATATAGTATTGCTCCTCTATATTTTCATATGAGAAAGTTTCAAAATTCAATATCCCCCCTTCAGCATTGACCTTAAAACAAATACTATTGAAAACTTAATGAAGGAAAAATTGTTTCTGGTAAAACAGATAATAAATGTCCTTCACGCACAAGTATATGTACTCGATGAAGATCTGGAGCCAGATAGCGATCTTCCTTAAGAGAAGCAACATTTTTTCGTAAACATTCCATAACAGATTGCAAAAAAGTACTTGTTTTTAAAGGTGCACGATATTCAATTCCTTGTGCTGCAACAAGCGTTTCAATGCCAATAAGTGTAAAAAGGTTTTCACTCATGACCAATAACCGACGAGCGCCATGGCAAGCCATTGAAACATGATCTTCTTGATTAGCTGAAGTAGGTGTTGAATCAACGGAAGCAGGATAGGCCATTTGCTTATTTTCAGACATTAAAGCTGCTGCTGTTACTTCAGCGATCATAAAACCTGAATGAAGACCTGGATTATGCGCTAAAAAAGCTGGAAGTCCATAAGAAACAGCTGGATCAACCATAAGAGCAATACGCCGCTGAGAAATAGATCCTATTTCACACAAAGCAAGAGCGATCTGATCAGCAGCAAATGCTACAGGTTCTGCATGGAAATTCCCACCTGATACAACCTCACCATTCCTTAAAATCAAAGGATTATCTGTAACAGCATTTGCTTCAATAATAAGTGTTTTTGCTGCGGCTAACAAAATATCAAAACATGCCCCCATCACCTGTGGCTGGCAACGTATACAGTAAGGATCTTGTACACGCTCATCACCCCGTAGATGTGCTGCACGAATTTCTGAATTCTCTACAAGTTTTTCTAATGTTTTCGATACGGCAATCTGCCCATAATGTCCTCGTAAAATATGGATATCAGGATGAAATGGCGCCGTTGACCCCATGAGGGCATCTGTTGTCAAAGCTCCTGCCAGCAATCCACCACACAATGCCCGATAACCTCGAAAAAGACCGGCAAGTGCAAGGGCTGTTGAGGTTTGAGTCCCATTAATAAGAGCGAGACCTTCCTTTGCCTTTAAAATAATAGGGGACAATCCCGCTTTTTCTAACGCAGCAGCTCCACTCATACGAATATTTTTAAAAAATGCTTCTCCCTCTCCCATCATAACAGCCGCCATGTGAGCAAGTGGGGCGAGATCACCGGAAGCGCCAACAGACCCTTTTTCAGGGATGACAGGAATGACGCCCTTTGCAAGCATATTTTCCAGCAAATTTATCAATTCTAGACGAACCCCTGAAGCCCCTCTTCCTAAAGAGATAAGCTTTAAGCTCATTATCAAACGCACAATATTTTCTGCTAAAGGTTCTCCCACCCCACAACAATGGGACAAAATAAGATTTCTCTGTAAAACAGCAACATTGTCCGTATCAATTTTAATGGAAGCCAATTTCCCAAAACCAGTATTAACACCATACACTGGCTTACTTCCAGCAGCAATTTCAGAAATGCGCTGCGCTCCTTTCTCGATAGCTAAATGCGTATTATTATGAAGTTTACCCACTTCTCCATTAAAATAAATATCTTTAAGTTCACTAAGCGTTACCTCGCCCGGTTTTAGTGTAATCATCATGATTTTCTTTCTTCGTTCATTAAAGTACAATGCTTAACATTATTGATCTTTCTATAAAACAAAAAAAACTATAACGACTCTTTAAAGCGATAATGCTTTCTTAAAGGTATTCCTTACAATGGAGTCATTATCCAAAAGTAGAATAGTTGACGATAAATGAAAATGAAATATTGACAAGCACAACCAAAGTAATGGATTTCAAAAATAGATAACACTTTAATTTATAATCATAATCTAGCATGCTGCATATTAAATGAGAGGGCTGAATATCTTAAAACTCTCTCATTCCAAATCTGTGTATGTTGAATAAATCAAAACCATTCGCTTGCACGTAATAAGCGAGATTGGCGTATGGATAAAACTGTAAAAAAGGACTAAAAACTCCTCTTATGAACCGTGTCAAAGGCTGTCGCAACATTGGGAGATGAAAGTGTGGATGGTGCAGGCTTATTCTTTTATGAAGCGTAAAGATGGAAAACTCAATGGATTTATTATCAAGCTATTCTTACTAAACTTATAAAAACCTTAAATAGATAGCTGTCACAATCTATCATGATTGCAAAAATCAAACTCTATAGAAAATTAAAAACTTATTCAACACATCACAACAGAGAAGAAATTGAGCTTATTTGCCACTTCTAAAATTGTATTTAAAGCGCCAGATTAAACCTTGAAAAACACATCTTCAATAAAACCACATAAGACTTGGCCTAACCCGTTATTTAAAATAGAAAATAAAAGAAGTTTTCTTATATCAAAAAAAATAATTAATATATTGTTTTATATTATATCTTTTAAAAAGAGAAATGCTTCATATAGCATATTTATATTTTACTTTTTTGTTATACTGAATCTAAATTTAGAGATAATTTCAAAATGAGTTGTTTTTTTAAGGTTCTTCCAAGCCATTACTTTTTTACTACAAATTTCTGATTATGATAATTTTTTGTACTTTTTCAGTTATTTTTGTCAAAATTTATTAAAAACACTCTCATTTAATAATAAAAAGCAATCATAAAAACAAAGAATTATCAAACATTTCTATTCAATCTACCTCTTTCCATTTTATAAAATAATCTGTTGTTAAACTGCAGTAAAGAAAGCGCTTCGATGCTATAATGCAGAGCATAAGTTTTCTATTTAAACTCTCTCATATTAAATGAACAATGAAAATCAGCGGTAATAAGATGTCAATGTGAATGCTGAAGAAGAAAAAACCTTTCTCCCTCAAAGTCTGCCTTAATAATGCGTTAATTTTCTGAATAGCGCCCACTCTGATGTGCTAAAAGAGCAAAAGCAATCATCGATATCGGATTATCCTGCATACATATAGAGCTCACTTCGATACAAAATCTCCAAATTGCCTTGCACTTCATATTTCTTTATCAATGCGACCAATTGCCGCAAATATTCTTTTCCATGGCTCGCAATAGCGCGTTGCGCTTGCGTTGAAGAGCGGCTCATTCCAATAAAAAATTCAGACGGGATCATCATCGTCCAATTATGCGTATGGAAAGAAATTTTTTCTGCTTTTACCCCAAAGCCATCACTCATTTCCTGTAAAAAATCAAAATTACGATAATAACGGGAATAATTTGGACTCATCTTCTCTAACAATGTCTCATAAACCTCTAGAAATTCACTATGTTTGAAATCACGATTATTTTGGACAACTGCCATGACACCATTGGCTCGAAGTTGATCTGAAATAGCGCAAAGCAATTTAGGGCGATCCATCCATTGAAATGCCTGCGCTGCAACGATAAGATCTACCTTGCCTATTTGAGGCAATAGATCTTCGGCTCGGCCCTGATACCAACGCACGTTCGGAAATTTTCTTTGTCCCTGCTTAATCATATCAGCCGATACATCAATAGCATGATATTGGTGCTCGTTGCCTAAAAATTTAACAATCCCCTCTAATGCGATGCCTGTCCCAGCGCCTACATCCACGATGGACAAATTCTTTTTGTTCTTAAAAGGAAAGAGCATGGTCTTAAATAAAGTAAGGGGATAGCGAGGACGATAGCGATTATAATCATCAGCCAATCCGTCAAATTTTTCACTTTGCTGTTGGACACTTTCTATCATAGAACTTTGTCTCTCCTTACAGTTGCTGATATACATAATTAAAAAGTATTTTTATCCAATACGTTAAGCATAACTTCTAAAGGAAGAAAATAAGAACTTCCCTTACCTTCTATTTTTCTATAAAATTGATCCTTACATTTTTCTCTTTTCCAATTATTATCTGCACGTTGCGAAATCCAAAACTCCTACGAAAATAATATAATTTTCTGTAATAATAATTGATATAAATATTATTGATCTTTTATAAGATGACATCTATATTACTATTATTATTTTAATATCAACAAGTCACTTAAGCGTACCTAAAACGCATAGAGATATCAATTTATTGATAAATACGCCTGTTTATAAATTTCAAAATACTTTCCACCAAGAAAAAAGACTCTATATAATACATAAAATATCTGTGGAGACATCTTTATGTTAAATGTACAAACTTCTTCAATGTTTAGAATATTAAAACGATTTTCAATTATTATTTTTTTGGTATGGTTAGTGCCATTTTTAAGTGGTTGCGGATTCAATGCGATACCAACAAATGAAGAAAAAGCACACGCCGCATGGAGTGAAGTGCTCAATCAATATCAACGTCGTACAGACCTCATCCCTAATCTTGTAGAAACAGTTAAAGCTTACGCAGCTCATGAACAAAGCGTTTTCACAAATGTAATTGAAGCACGTGCTAAAGCAACGCAAGTCAATATTAATGCAGATATGTTGAATAATCCAGAAATTATGCAGCAATATCTCAAAAATCAAGCAAACTTATCAAGTGCACTTTCGCGGCTTATGGCTGTTGTTGAAAACTATCCGGATCTTAAAGCAAACCAAAACTTTCTTGCTCTTCAGTCACAATTAGAAGGAACAGAAAACCGTATTTCCGTTGCGCGCCGCGATTATATTGAAACAGTACGTGCCTACAATACTGCACTCAAAACAATGCCGACGATGATTTGGGCAAAGTTATGGTTTCGCGATGCTAAACCCATGCCAACTTTTACCATCGATACAGATAGCCAACAAACACCAAAGGTTAATTTTAATTAATGAAACTATTTCGATACTCTTTGCAACGTATTGTATTTCCAAAATTATGGGCTTTTATCTGCTCTCTGTATTTAGTTGCTGCATTGGGAAGTATCGCTTGTTCGCAAATAAAATTTCCTCATTTAACAGGGTATGTTAATGATGTAGCTCATTTGCTCGATAATGCAACCAAGGAAGACTTGATAAAAAAACTGGCAGCACTCGAAGAGAAAACGGGAGATCAAATTGTTCTTGTCACACTCCCTACTCTTTCGGGCAATGATATAGAAACATACAGCAATTCTCTTTTTCGTACATGGGGATTAGGCCAAAAGAAGATCAATAATGGTGTATTATTGGTCATTGCACCAAATGAACGCACAGCACGTATCGAAGTAGGCTACGGTCTGGAAGGAGAACTAACAGATGCCATTTCTTCTGTCATCATTAATAGCTTCATGATTCCTAATTTTCGTGAAGGAAATTATCAAAAAGGGATTGTCGAAGCGGTTCATGCAATTATCAAAGTAATCACACAAAGTGATGCTGATTTTTCTTTTCGAATCAATCAAAAAGCTAAAGCTGTTGAAGAACAACGTAAACAAGCTGAAAAAGAAGAAATGATTATCAATACAATCATGTTTTTCATTCTCTTTATAGTCGTTGGTTTGCCCATTCTTGCAATGATTTTTGGTAAAAAAGTAGGCCCACAAAAGTATCTTTGGATGGGGATTATCTTCACACCTTGGTTTCTTAACTTAAGTGCCGGTGGCAGATATCCTGGTGGAAAGTTCGGAGGTCCTCGAGGTGGAGGGGGATTTAGGGGTGGTGGTGGATCATCAGGTGGTGGCGGTGCAACAGGAAGATGGTAAAACGAGCATATAACGATTTTTTTATAAAATTCATTGCACTTCTTATAAACTATCTCTTAATTTTATTCTTTTTTTATTTTTCTGATTACAATATAAACTCAAACATCAAGATAAATATTACTAATGACATTTGAATTGAAACATACGGATCGTAATCACTTATCACATCATTTTAATGCAATTCTAGGCAATCCACCAGTTGAATGGAAGATAAGTGATCATCTAGTTGAGTATCCTGAAGCTCTGCGTTATATGCAAGAACGTGTAGAAAAAATTCTTGCAAAAACCGCACATGAACAAGTTTGGCTTCTTGAACACCCTTCCCTTTATACAGCGGGGACGAGTGCCAACAAAAAAGATCTTTTAGCACCCCATTTATTCCCTGTTTATGAAGCAGGACGTGGAGGTGAATTTACATATCACGGTCCAGGACAACGTATTGCTTATATCATGCTTGATCTTAAACGCCGAAAACAAGACATTCGTGCTTTCATTAGTGCATTAGAAGAATGGATCATACAGATGCTTGCAAATTTTAATATTAAAGGCGAACGACGAGAAGATCGCGTTGGTGTCTGGATTAAACAGCCTCATTGCCCATCAAAACAAAATGATCTTTCTTCTGAAAATAAAATTGCAGCTATTGGCATTCGAGTGCGCAAATGGATAAGCTTTCATGGAGTTTCTATCAATGTTAATCCTAATTTAGCCCATTATTCAGGAATTGTTCCTTGTGGAATTACAAACCATGGTGTAACAAGCTTTCTTGATCTAGGGTACTCTGTAACAATGTATGATATTGATATCGCTCTCAAACACGCTTTTGAAGAAATTTTTGGTCCAACAATTGATGTTTCCTAAGTGCATTGATTTTTAAATAAAAAACAGGCATAAAATTTATTTTAATAAATATTTTATGAGGTGGATAGTTAAACGCTATGAGCGATAACAACAAGGATCTTTTTAGTGTTTTAAATAAAGCCCAATCTCGGGTAAATACAAAAGAAAGCACTCTGCAGTCTCCAATGAAATCAAAAGCGGTGATTTCAAAAAAAAGTGCGAAAGATATGCAAGAAGATGACTATAATGCTCTCTCTATTCGAGTACTTGAGGGGTTAGAGCCCGTACGTTTACGCCCTGGAATGTATATTGGTGGAACAGACAGTAAAGCACTTCATCATTTATTTGCCGAAATTATTGATAACGCGATGGATGAAGCTGTTGCGGGTTATGCAGATTCTATTGAAGTCTCATTAGATAGGAACGGTTATATAACCGTTACAGATAATGGACGCGGTATTCCTGTCGAAAATCATCCTCAAATGCCCGAGAAATCTACTCTTGAAGTTATTATGACACAACTCCACTCAGGCGGAAAATTTGATGGAAAAGCTTATCAAACTGCTGGTGGACTTCATGGAGTAGGAATTTCTGTCGTCAATGCTCTTTCTGATGATATGGAAGTTGAAGTTGCACGAGAACGAAAACTGTACCGCCAACGTTTCTCACGCGGTATTCCTCAATCTGGATTGGAAGATCTGGGAGATGTTTATAATCGTCGTGGTACGCGCGTTCGTTTTCATCCTGATCATGAAATTTTTGGTGAAAAAGCAGCTTTTGATCCAGAAAAAATCTATAAGATGACATGCTCCAAAGCCTATCTTTTTGGTGGCGTAAAAATTCGCTGGTGTTGTGATCCCGTCATACTTGAAGGCACAAAAAATATTCCTGAAAAAGCTGTTTTTCATTTTCCCGATGGGCTTAAAGACTATTTACTTGCGTCACTAAAAGATGAATATCGAGTAACGTCAGAAATTTTTTCTGGCAAAACACAACAAAATAACGGCCATGGCTGCGTTGAATGGGCGATCGCTTGGCATGGTGGTGATTCTTGTGTGCAATCTTACTGCAATACGATTCCTACAGGAGAAGGCGGAACACACGAAATAGGATTACGCCAAGCTCTTTTGCGTGGATTGAAATCCTACGCTGAGTTAATAGGAAACAAGCGCGCAGCAATTATTACGTCTGACGATATTATGATTTCAACAGCCGCAATACTTTCAGTCTTTATCAGTAACCCTGAATTTGTTGGACAAACAAAAGATCGATTAGCAACCATTGAAGCACAGCGTATCGTTGAGAATGCAATCCGCGATCCTTTTGATCATTGGTTAGCAAATTCCCCACAAGAAGCAACAAAACTTCTCGATTGGGTTATCGAACGTGCTGAAGAACGTGTTAGACGACGCCAAGATAGAGAAATAAGTCGAAAAACTGCTGTCCGTAAATTACGTCTGCCCGGTAAACTTGCAGATTGTAGCCAGAACCATGCTTTGGGTGCTGAACTATTCATTGTTGAAGGGGATTCTGCAGGAGGATCTGCTAAACAAGCAAGAAATAGAGCAAACCAAGCAATTTTACCTCTTCGTGGTAAAATCTTAAATGTCGCTAGTGCTGCACATGAAAAAATGAACTCAAGCCAAACAATTAGCGATCTTATCCTTGCTCTTGGATGTGGAACACGCTCCAAGTATCGTGAAAAAGATCTCAGATATGAACGTATTATCATCATGACAGATGCTGATGTTGATGGTGCTCATATTGCGTCACTGCTCATTACCTTCTTCTTTCAAGAAATGCCTGACCTTATTCATCAGGGACATTTATATCTTGCCGTCCCTCCCCTTTATAGAATATCGCAAGGAGGAAAAGTTGCTTATGCTCGTGACGACATTCATAAGGATGAATTGCTCAAAACTGAATTTACTGGAAAAGCTAAAATCGAAATCGGGCGTTTTAAAGGGCTGGGTGAAATGCGCGCAGAACAACTTAAAGAAACGACTATGCATCCTCAAAAACGTACATTGCTTCGTGTTTCTATTGATGCCGTGGAAATACAAGAAACGAAAAAGACTGTAGAAAGTCTCATGGGAACAAAACCAGAAGCACGATTTCGTTTCATACAAGAAAACTCTACTTTTGCTTCTAATCTAGACATCTAATATAAAAAATATCCCTTTCAAACCACTGCGGCTGCGTCAATCACGCGCAGTTGCGGATTGATCGTTCCATTCCAATAATTCAAACTAAGATGACCAGCTAAATGAATCATTTCACCAATATTTTCAAAAAGAAAATCACCAAGTGATGTCCCTACAGCACGAAAAGCTATTCCTTGTAGTTTTTTTCCTTCAACATTAGATACAATGAGGCGAAGATGTCCTTTACCAACTTCAGATAGATTCACCAGTCGATGAGAGGGAAGAACAAAAACAGGTGTTGCATTCCCTGCCCCAAATGGCCCTGCTTTTTCAAGCAATTCAAACAGCGCTTCATTAACACCGGAAGCAGAAAGAGAACCATCTATACTAAGAGATTTTTTTGCACGCAACTGTGAAACCATTAAAGAAACTTTTTCTTCTAGCCATTTTCGAAAAATTTCAATTTTTGTTGATTGAATTGTAATTCCTGCTGCCATACTGTGTCCCCCTCCTTTTTCTAATAAATTTAATGTAACAGCTTCACGAACGAGTGCTCCTAAATCTATACCATTAATTGAGCGTCCCGACCCTACGCCATTTCCATCTTCTTTCAAAGCAATAGCAAAAACAGGACAAAAAAAACGCTCTTTGAGACGGGAAGCAAGAATACCAATAATTCCCGGATGCCATTCTTTATGAGAAATTACAAGCGACAATGGTATTTCTTGATCTTGATAAAGAGAAGTAATATAAGATTCCGCTTGTGCTAATTGAATGTTCTCCATTTCTTGGCGTTCTTGATTAAGCCGATCTAATTGTTCTGCTATTCTGTCCGCTTCATCTTTATTCTCACAACTAAGCAAACGTGCTCCCAAAGCTTGATCACCAATGCGCCCTCCTGCATTAATTCTAGGACCTAATAAAAAACCTAAATGAAAACTATTAAGCGGCTCCCCTATTCGTGCAACCTTTGTTAAAGCTGTTATTCCTAGATTATGCATAGAACGAGCAACTTGCAGCCCTTTTATCACAAAAGCACGGTTAACCCCCTGTAACGGAACAACATCACATATGGTTGCCAATGCAACAAGATCAAGCATACTGAGAAGATCAGGCAGTTTCCCTTTGAATTGTTTTTTCCGCAGTAAATGATGAACCCAAGCTAATGTAACAAAGACAACACCCGCTGCACATAAATGACCCTGTTCAGAAAAATCATCAGGACGATTAGGATTGACAAGAGCAATAGCTTCTTGATGAATCTCTGACATTTGATGATGATCTAAAATCACAACATCAGCCCCAGCAAGCCTAGCTGCTTTTACGGCATCTGGACTGTTTGCGCCACAATCAACAGTGATAATTAACCGAGCGCCTTCTTGCACAAGCATCCTCATTGCTTGTTCATTCGGACCATAGCCTTCAACAATACGATCAGGAATATAAATTTTGACTTCAATACCAAAATAACGAAAAAAACGCGCTATGAGTGCCGATGAACAAGCACCATCAACATCATAATCTCCAAACACAGCAACCTGTTCTTGATTGAGAAGAGCCTTAACAATACGCTCTGCAGCGCATTGCATATCCCTAAAACTTTCTGGATCAGGCATAAGCGTACGCAATGTTGGATTAATAAAAGCAACAGCCTCAGCTTCATCCACATCTCTTGCTGAAAGTACTCGAGCTAGCTGATCTGGAAAACCAAATTTTTGAGAAATAGCGCGCGCATTATTTATCCCTTGAACATCAAGGGCATCTAACCAAGCTTGACCACAAGCAGAAGATTCAACATTGAGAAAATAACGAGACCACTGCATTATTACTTATTTTATAATGAAGAACGATAAAATACAATCATGCGTTAAAGATAAAATAGTCTTTTGCAACATTCATTTTAAATTTAAATGATCCACAAACTTCTTTAATGTGGTATTATAATACCGCTCTCATAACACGCTGTTTTATAAAGTTTTTATTTTCTCTTGACGTCAATCAAAAGACATTATATCAGAGCAAGTAGTATGCGTTAAATATTTCGCTATGGTAACAATTTTCAACGCAAAACAGTAAAAATTCCCTTATATTAAAAGGGTTCTAATAAAGGATACTTCTATGGCAACTTTTTCACAAAAGCCAACTGAAGTGGTGAAAAAATGGGTTATTATTGACGCAGAAAACCTTGTTTTAGGTCGTCTTGCCACATTTGTTGCGAACCGCTTACGTGGCAAACATAAAGCTACATTTACTCCACATGTTGATGATGGTGACAACGTTATTGTCATTAATGCAGATAAAATAGCTCTCACTGGCAAAAAATATACGGATAAAAAATATTATTGGCATACCGGCTATATTGGTGGAATAAAACAACGTACAGCACGTCAACTTCTTGAGGGGCGTTTTCCCGAACGCGTTATTGAAAAAGCGGTAGAACGTATGATTCCTCGTGGGCCTCTTGGTCGCCGTCAATTGAAGAATCTGCGTGTTTATGCTGGAAACCAACATCCACATGAAGCACAACAGCCTGAATCTCTTGACGTTGGTGCTTTAAACCGCAAAAACAAAAGGATTGCTTGATTATGGCTGAAATTAATTCTCTTTCTGAGCTTAGCATAGTAACAAGTATTACAGAAACACATGAAAATGTTGTTTCTGTTCACGTGCAAAAGCTTGATTCACAAGGACGTGCTTACGCAACAGGAAAGCGTAAAGACGCTGTTGCACGTGTATGGATTAAACCAGGTTCTGGAAAAATCACGATCAACAATAAGGAATTTGACAAATATTTTGCTCGTCCTGTTCTTAGAATGATTCTTCGTCAACCAATTGTTGCAACAAATAGGGATACCCAATTTGATATTATTGCAACCGTCGCAGGCGGTGGTCTTTCCGGACAAGCCGGTGCAGTGCGCCATGGCATTTCCAAAGCTTTAACCTATTACGAACCAGAACTTCGCTCAATCTTGAAAAAAGGTGGGTTTCTTACCCGTGATAGCCGTGTTGTTGAACGTAAAAAGTACGGTAAAGCAAAAGCACGTCGTTCTTTCCAATTCTCAAAGCGTTAATTTCAATTTTTGCAATGCATAAAGCCTCGGACAAAAACGGGGCTTTTTCCCCTACTAAAACAAACTTTTAGATGAATGTAGGAACAAATCTATACCGATTAGAAAAAACAAGAATGCAAAACAATCCCTTCTCTTAAGATAAAAGGCAAGAAAAATAGACCGAAAGAATTCAAAACTTCAGTTTCAATTTTTAAAATCTGTTTTACTAACTTGTAATATATCCACGTGCTGAAGCACAAAAATATTTACGCGACAACTTTAACAATCTTATAAGCTTTTCAATGCTTTTTCTATCACCACTTAACAAGCTTTAGTCCAAGAAATGCTTTACCATTGTGATAAAATGAGGGACAGAAATAGGCTTTGACATATATTCTTCACATCCACTGGCACGAATTCGCTCCTCATCGCCTTTCATAGCAAAAGCTGTTACAGCAACAACGGGGATTGATCGAAGTTCTTCATCTTCTTTTAATTGTTTAATAACATCTATTCCAGAGACCTCTGGCAACTGGATATCCACAAGGATAAGAGATGGCATTGATGAACGCGCCAAATCTAATGCCATAAGACCATTACGCGTTTCAACGGTTTCATAACCACTCGCTTCTACAAGATCGCGAAATAACTTCATATTAAGCTCATTATCTTCCACGATCATGACTTTTTTTGACATTCGTATAACTCCACCCTTCTCAGATAAAATAGAGAAATAGAAATGAATTCACATTCTCTTTGCTTAAGATAAAATGATAAAATGAATTGTAAACCACAAAGAGATTAAAAGATTCCAATAAAAGCATTTTTGCAAATATTTGTAAGACGCATCGCTATACTTATTCAGTTCATCAACATAAAACCCACAAATAGTCGTAAGATTGTGTGACCTTGTATTTTTTGAGTTGATATACAAAGTTTATGGATATCTCAATTAATGCATTCGCGTTTTCATCATAAAAAAATATCAACCACAAACTTAGCTAAAATGCGCATTTTGAAGAGGAAAAAATTTAAGTAAATTTAAAAAGCAACTGATTAGCTGAATTTAATGCACCATATACTGGCATCCACAAAACAATATCTTAATGATATAAAAGGATAAACTTATCAATGTCATTAAGATTAAAAAAAATAAATAAACCGTGATTAAATATCACGATTTATTTAATATAAAACATTCAATAACAAAATAATTCAAAGTTTATCAAGGATAATATCTTTTAATTCAAAGCCCATGAACTATGAGCAAAAGCATCGAATGTTCTTCCACCTGTCTCTCTGTTAGGACTCGGCGGCTTTCTAGTAAAGAAATATACAAAATATGCGATTAAAGCAAAAATCGCTGTCTCCATCCCCATTAAACCCGCAACTTTTTGGACATTTTTCTCAGCCCCTTGTCCTCCAAACTGGCTAATAATCATACCAACAGCTTTAATAACTCTATTTTCTTGTGTCATTACAGAAATAAAACCAGCATTTTGAAATCTATCATTTAAAGAATCAGCATTGGCTCTTAAAATCTGTGAAAAGAAAATCGCTACTGCAACAAAACATACTATACAATGCTTGAATATTTTCATCATAACCACCTAATTACAATAATTTAATAAAATAAATTTTCTTTACCGCCCCTCTAAATAGAAAACATTCCGTTATCTATCAATAAAGTATATTTATCTTCTTACAATAAAAATATAATACAAAATTTAATTAATAATTTTATTTAAATTATTATTTTTATATTATATTACACTTATAATATATCCGTTACATGCTTATTTAAGAATTGTCAATTATTTTATTTGTAATTTATAATGTGTAATTTAATGATAAAAATATATTAAAATAAAGTTATTTTATTGTTTTTATTATAAATTTTGCTTTATTATCATAACTATTATTATTATTTTACAATATAAAAAATATCAATATGTTGTTTTTTATTTGCACGTAATATTTTTATAAAATAATTTTTCCTTAGTATAGATTAAGAAAAAATATTTGCCCCAGCTACAATTAGCGTAAGCACCAGCTTAATTCTTTGATTGAAAAAGCTAAATTAAGTAAGATAAGGGATAACTTTGGTGAATGCGCCAAATCTAATGCCATAAGCTATTACACATTTCAACGATTTCACAGCCATACGTTTCTACAAAAACGTGGAATAATTTTAATAAAGTTCATTGTCTTCCACAATTATAACTTTCTAACATTAATATAATTCCACAACTTTAAGATAAAATAGAGGAATAAAAATGAATACACCTTCTTTCTAACCAAGATAAAATGATTAAAAATATAAATCATAAAAAATTTAATAATGTCCAATAAAAGCATTTTTGCACAAACCTTTTGTAATGCTAATCGTTATAATTCTTCAGTTTATCAAAATGATAATCTAGAATAGCCGTAAAATGATGTGATCGTATATTTTTTGAGTTAATACGAAAAATTTATGGATATTCAAATCAGCTCATGCCCCTTTTCATCTTAGAAAAGATATCAATCACGAAAATTAGCATAGATATATATTTTGGAAAAAAATTTAAATAACGTTGATATGGATAGATTATTTGCTAGCAAACAATCTTCTCTATTAAATCAGAGTGTTCACTACTGTGATATTTTAATCTCAATCACGACAACACTTCAATAACAGACTAAAATATAGATTCACTATAAGCTTAAAATAAAAATTTTGGAATTAATCATACATACAATGAATGAACCATAAAATACAAAAGTAATCATAACACTAGAAAATGAAAAAGCTTATCACTCTTGTTCACTATTCCTTCCTCTCTCATTTTTTCTGTGTTATTTTTAAAGTCTTGTAAAAAATATGAATTACATGCAAAAAAAATTAGCCCTTTGTAATCTCTACGCCATCAATCACATTAGTTTTATTAATGATAAGCAATAACATCTGTATAGCTCTAAGCTTAGAGAACAACACCAGATTAAAATATCATTTTTATTTATTGTAAAAGAGGATGTAAAACTCCATTTTTCTCTTATCATTGTTAAGAAAAATTGAAAAATGAGCTTATTAATATTAAAAAAATAGAAAATAATTTTTTACAAAATAATATCTTATTTAATTACTGTTTAAAATAACCCATTTAAAATAATATAAATATATTATGTTTATATTGTATGTGTTTAAATTGTATATTTCTAATTAAATAATAATATTTATAATAACACTAAAATATTACATAATAAATATATTTCTATTAAATAAAATCATAACATAAAATAAGAAATTAACAATAAAATCAAGTATAATTCTCTTAGTTTACCAGTACAACAAATAAATATATTTAATTATGTTATTGAACTCAGTTGCATTACAATCGTTTTTGCCCGCTTTGCTTAGTGGATCCTTTTATTTCCAAGCAATTATTAACTGAATTTTGACTGCTCAGCATGCTGAAAAATCTCTATGTGATTGTTGTCTTGATAATTGCTATCATGTTGTTTGGCGAAGCTCTTAGCTTTCTATCGGGCAACTTAAAAGCTTTATTCTGTCAATTTTCTTATTGTTTAAGCAAAAACTCATCCACGTAATAATATATTGAATGTACCAACAAAATCCGCACGAATAACCACATTTTGCACATATAAAAATTACCCATCTTTGACAATTTTTTAGCATTATAAACGTAACAAAAATAAATTTTGCTCAGATGAGAAAACACTACTAATATTGTACACCATCTTACCATTGGCTTGTGTCATCAAGCAGCCATCTAAACTCAAACTAATCTAAAACCAAGAAATTTAATTCTCTGATTTTTATTGTAAATTCTTTGCTCATAGCTATAGAAATACAACTGATTTTATGCATGAATATGTCTAATAAAAATCCTCATGTGTAAATTTTACATGCCCTATACCACCAGCATAAATAACGATAATCTACGCTATAATAGAATTATTCACTCAATTTTTTATTTTTATAATCATGATGATTTTTATATCATCCCCCTAATCCATTAAATTTAATAATTGTTTTCTTATAGATTATGAAAGTCATGACTATAGAAAGAAAAGTGCTCGACAGAAGATATCCAATATTCCATTCGCCTTTACCAAGTAACAGGGATACAGGAAAAGAAGCAGAAAAAGCCATGGGAAGCATAAACAAAAGCCATTTTACAATGCTTGAGGGATAAATTCCTATTGGTACAAATGAAAGCTCGTAAATCATTTCATGAAAATATTCGACAGGCATCTTACGGCTAATAATAAATGTCACAAAATTAAACATCATGAAAAAACAAATATTGACGATAAAAACACAAAATATTGCAACAATAAAAGAGATCCATCTGAGCTTAAGATCATACATATCCGGTAATGATACGAACAAATAGGCACTAACATAAAGAACAAATAGCTTTATCAGATTAAGTGGTTTGCACCAACCAAACAACATCAACAACCAGATTGAAACAGGCTTTATCAAGTAGGGTTCAATTTTACCATCTGCTACTTTTTCAAAAAACGTTTCAATAGAATGAGTAAAAATATTCAAAAATATCCCAAGTAAAACAAAGACAACAAAGATAAAATGAATTTCATCTCTGCTATAGTTACCAATCTTTCCTGAAAAAGAAGATATTCTATCAATAAATATGAATTGAATAAAATAATAGCATAGAGAAAGAATAAACTCCCCAGCCAAATTCTTACCATAAACAATCTGTCGGCAGATATTCAGGCTGATAAAATGAAGGATTATTTTCATCTCAACCGCCCGCTCCATAATACATCTTCATTCCTTTATTCCAAGCAATATGAATTAAGCATAAAAGACACAAAATATAAGCAAAACTTCCGAAAAAAAACTGCTGAAACAACGCTAAATTTTGCGTCGCGAAAAACTCGGCAGGAGCTGATATCATGAAACGATAAGGATTAAATTGCATGAGTGGAATAAGCCACACCGGCCAAAAAGATGGTGGTAAAAGAACACCCCCAAGAAGCGTTGAACTGAGAATACTGAAAGAGAGTAATATATTGTACTCAATCACCCAAAAACTTAATAAGGCAATCCCGAAAGAGAGTAAAAAACAAAGCAATTGTGATAGAATAACCATGAGAAAAAAGAACAGAAAAGAGATGACCAATCCCAGAATATTTTCATAGGATAAAACAAGCTTTGCAACAAAAAGAGCCAATAACGGAATGCAATATAATACACTCTCTCCTAAAAAAGTAAAAAGTATTTGTGTCATATAACTAAAGGGTTTTGTGAGATAGACTTCTAATTGACCTTCCCTAACATGATGAGAAAAAAACTTAATCACATTATAACCATTATTTAAACGTCCTAAGACTAAAGCAAAAGCATAATAATACATCATATCATGAAAGCTAAAGCCATTTATGGTGTTTCCCATATCAGAGAAAAGTGCATTCCATAATAGAAGTTGAATAATAAATGGCGAAAGTGTCCCAATGACAATATCAGTAAAAAACATGGCTCTATCACTTAGAATAGAGAGTAATCCATTCCTTGCATAAAAAAACATGCCAAAACAATAATTAAATAAATTCTTTAAATTTAACACGGAGCATCTCCTCAAATGAGGGAGTGGACACAGAAAACGTACAGTTGAATTTAGTTGTCATTTCCCGTATGAAATGCGAATAATCTCCACGAGGTAACGAAATTTCCAATGAACATTCTTCATTGTTCAGTTTTTTATTTTTTAAAGGAGCGGACAATTTTAACGAAAGTTCATCCATTCTCTTTACAACAGCATAAAGCGCCTGCAAGTGTTCACAAAAAAATGTCACTTTCACCAAAGAAGGAAGCATATTTTTAAATGCATCAATATCACCGTAAAAGTGTTTGTTTCCTTTATGCAAGAGAAGAATATCATCAACGTAACCATCAATATCCCCCATATCATGACTTGTGATGATGTATCCCATCCCTCGCTCTCTTTTAAGTTTTGTAAGTAGCTCCCTAATTTCATGCTTAGAAGTAATATCAAGACCAATAGTTGGTTCATCTAGGAACAATAATTTAGGTCTAAAAGATAAATTAAATGCCAATTCACTTTTGACTCTCTCACCCAAACTCAGCATTCGCACTGGCTTGTCCATGATATGCGCAATACCAAGCAACTCTGCAATCTCTTTAAGGTCGCGGATAAAAGAGGTTCGTTCAATACCATATAAGGGTTGCACCATATCCAAACTGTAACGTAGAGGTAAATCCCACCATAAACAACTCTTATGACCAAAGACCACACCCAACTGTCTAAACAGATCTTTCTTGGTTTTATACGGATTAAATCCCAAGACTTTAACACTTCCCTTATCAACGAATTGTATACCAGCAAGTATTTTAATCAGTGTTGATTTACCTGCCCCGTTAGCTCCAAGGATAGCAAGAGATTGTCCTGAAAAAAGGGTAAAACTGATATCTTTCAGCACGTGATAATTCGTATATACTGGCTTAAAGAGAGAAAGCACTCTGTTTTTGAAAGAAGTTCCTCTGTCCATGCTACGGTATATTTTTGAGACGTTATTAACGTCAATCAATAATGATCCCATCAGTCACTCCTCATTTCAACTTATCCCCTCTTGGAATGTTCCCATAATCTTTGAATATCTGTTTTTTCACTGGAAAAAACGACCATGTTCTCCCCCTCCTAAAGAGCAATAAACGCACCTAAAGCTTTAATCTCCAATTTTTGGTATAGCATATTTCTTCAATCTGATGCATTCACTGAAATAAAGCATTAAGAATGCTAAAAGTTGTTTCTTCTTTTACGAAAGAAAATCTTTCGAACAAATTCAGATAAATAAAGTAAGTAGAAAAATAATTGATCATCGAAAGGAGAGCTTTGTTAATAAATCTTCATGGTGTAAGCAAAGGTACAAATAGTAAATCTATCATAAGTATATCAAATCACATTGATAACAAAACAAACCTCCTTAACAACAGGATTTTTTTGAGAGGCTACTTTTCCTCAGCATTACTATAAAATGCCTCCTTTATCTCCCATGAAAAATTAAAAAGCGCCTTTACACATTTCAGCAAATATCCTTCAGATTTTATCTCATTCATCTTCCTCAACAGACACGCCTCCCCAATATACAGCCCTACAGATAAATTCAAAGGAGCAGCTTCATCAACTCAGATTATTAAACGATACACCTTATCTAGAGATAATAATACAATCAATATGGATAAAGAACTGTAGAAAGAAAATTTATGATATTTCAAAATTCATCACTCAAAAACACCATTTTCTCATAGCGATTACTAAAGCTCTCTTCAAATGAAGCCCTATCCATCTCATCAAATTTATAGACAAAATTTTTACCAATCAAAAAGGATAAACGAAGCTTTTTTACTCTGTTTCAGCATCACTCTCATTAAAAGACAAAAGATTGAAACTTTGAACCATATGAGGTGGTAAAGGTGCAACAATGTCCAATATTCCTCCTGAAGGATGAGGAATACGAATACGACGTGCATGAAGATGAAGACGATTTTGAATTCCTCCTGGTAATGTCCAATTACTATCAGAAAAAAAATATTTTGAATCGCCAATGATAGGATGATCCATATGGGCAGCATGAACACGAAGCTGATGTGTTCTCCCTGTATAGGGTTCCATTTCAAGCCACGAAAGAGCCCGCCCTCGCGTATCTAAAACGCGATAGTAGGAAACCGCATGATGTGAATCTGGCTCCCCATGTTCACAAACACGCATTTTGTCACCTTGTGCAGTCATTTCCTTAACCATCCACGTTGAAATTTTATCCTGCTTTTTTTTAGGTACGCCCCGAACCAACGCCCAATAAGTCTTTTTTGTTTCTCGCGCTCTAAAAGCAGCTGTTAAGGACTGAGCAGCTCCCCTTGATCGCGCAACAATAAGCACACCCGACGTCTCACGATCAAGACGATGAACCAAACGCGGCTTTTCACCTTTTTTATTGCGCCATACCTCAAGCATACTATCCATATGACGTGTTAAACCAGAGCCTCCTTGTACAGCCAACCCAGCTGGTTTATTAAAAACAAATACCTTTGGATCTTCATAAAGCAGCATTTTTTTCAAAACGGTCCCATCATCCTGCCCATGAAGTGTTTTATCCGTTATTGAAAGATTTTCTTTGTCATTAATAGGGAGAGGTGGAATACGGACAGCCTGTCCCATACAAAGACGCGTATCGGCTTTAACACGTCCACCATCAACCCGTATCTGACCAGAACGCAACAGTTTTTGCAAGACTCCAAAACCAAGTCCTGGATAATGCACTTTAAACCAGCGATCTAAGCGCATTCCATTTTCATCTGCCTCAACTTTTTTTATTTCTACGCCTGCCATGAAAGTTCCCTTGCCTGATAATTTTATTGATCTATTTTTGCGCCTTTATAAGCACAAATATAAACACAAAAATTCATATTTTAGTTGGCTTTATCACACCATATTACAGTTAGTATCCAAAATTGCCTTTTCTTAACGTCCAAATTTTATTAGCTAAAAATTAAGCGTTATAAAAAAATCAATAGCCTTTACGCTTAACAGCGAATGGAGATAATTAACAGTGTCCTTATTCAAAACCTATGCACGTGTTCTCACTTACCTAAACAGAGAAAAAAATGCATCCCTTTTAATCTGTACCGCTAATGTTATGTTAGCGATTATCACCATTGCAGAACCTATTTTATTTGGACGGGTTATCGATTCTATTACAGAAAAAGCAGGTATCATCTCTACTCTTGCCATTTGGGTTTGTTTTGGACTTTCACATATTATCGCTTATGTCCTTGTTGCTCGCGGTGCAGACCGCTTAGCCCATAGACGTCGCTTAACGGTTTTAACAGAATCTTTCGAACGTATCATTGCCATGCCGTTAATTTGGCATCAACAACGCGGAACATCTAACGCACTCCATACACTTTTGCGCGCTATAGATTCCATGTCAACCATATGGCTTGATTTTATGCGACAACATCTCTCAACGCTTGTCGCCTTATTGGTTCTCATCCCCATAGCCTTTAATATGAATTGGCGCCTTTCAATAGTCTTGGTTGTGCTTGCCATCATCTATGTATTAATTGCACGTTTAGTGATGCGAAAAACAAAAGACGGACAAGCCGCTGTAGAATGCTATCATCATAACCTTTTTAAACATGTCAGTGATTCAATCTCTAATGTTTCCATTGTACAAAGTTATAACCGAATAAAAGAAGAAACTTTCATACTGCACCAACATACAAATGCTCTGCTTAAAGCACAAAATCCTGTTCTCAATTGGTGGGCGCTCGCCAGTGGCTTAAATCGAATGGCTTCAACGATTTCAATCGTTTGTGTTCTTCTCCTTGGAGCTTTTTTTGTTGCAAAAAGTCAACTACGAGTAGGTGACGTCGTTGCTTTTGTTGGATTTGCACAACTCATGATTAGCCGCCTAGACCAAATGAGCAATTTTATTCATTGTGCAATATCCTCACAAGCAAAACTGCAAGAGTTTTTTGAAATGGAAGACTCAACCTTTCGTATCAACGAACCGCAGAATCTTCCCTCCCTCCAAAATGTTAAAGGCACCATACAATTTCATCACGTGACCTATAAATTTCCAAATTCTTCTCAAGGTGTTTTTGATATTTCTTTTGAGGTTAAAGCAGGACAAACTGTTGCGATTGTAGGACCAACAGGAGCTGGAAAAACAACGTTGATCAATCTGTTGCAGCGCGTATACGACCCTACCTTTGGGCATATCTCCATTGATGGAATAAATATATGCTCGATCAATCGCGAATCTTTACGCAAATCTCTAGCAACAGTATTTCAAGACTCAGGTCTTTTCAACCGTACTATTCATGACAATATTTCAATAGGAAAAGCGAGCGCAACGAATGAAGAACTTTATGAAGCAGCAAAAATAGCAGAAGCTCACGATTTTATTCTAAAAAAAGCTGATTATTATAACACAATGGTGGGCGAACGAGGATCTCAATTATCAGGTGGAGAAAAACAGCGACTAGCAATTGCACGCGCTGTTTTAAAAAATGCCCCTATTCTCATTCTAGATGAAGCAACAAGCGCTCTTGATGTTGAAACAGAAGCACGTGTCAAAAATGCCCTTGATTGCATAAGCCATAATCGCACCACTTTCATTATAGCACATCGCCTCTCAACAGTACGCAATGCTGATGTAGTACTCTTTCTAGAACATGGTCATTTAATTGAAAAAGGAAGCTTTCAAGAATTAATCGAGAGAGACGGCCGTTTCTCTCGATTCTTAAAAGCCAGTGGTTTAACAATCAAATCACCAGAAAGAGAAAGAGAAGGAGAAAATGAAAACGTCATCCTCTTACATGAAGCCATAGCATCATAAAAATGATACTCTTCACAAATCTCATGTAAAAAATACCTCTTCAATACACCCCAAATACTTTATTGATACAAATAAAAGGTTACTAAGAATATCACAATCCATTTTTGACGCGAGATCTTTGAAAAAATATTAAAACAAAATTTCGCACTTTTTCTACTGTTGAAATTTTACTCGATTGAAACAAAATTATTGCGTATATCTTTGCATATTAATGAGTATACAATCGAATTTAAGGAAAATGCAAAGGTAAAAAAGCTTCCAGTTTTACCATCTTCTTTTAACTCAGCTTTACAACTTTCAAAACTATCTAAAACAGTGTTTTTTTAATAATGGATATGACGTATTGCTTCACACTTTTGTTTATCATGTTTTTTGTAGAATCATCCCCTCGCCAAGAACAAAATGTCATTGTGTTGTACATTCATCACGTGCTTTTTTAAGAAATATTTCTCAATACTCCTAAGCCTATTTTTCACAACAATTCTTGTGAATGGTTTTGATTGATTCAATATACATAGATTTAAAATGAGAAAATCCTACGAATATTTGGAGCTCTTACTCAAGATATAAAAATAAATTATCATTATAAATCAATATATTGAGTAAATAGCATCATAATAAATCAGACATTAATATACCTCTTTAAATTTATGCGATATTCCTTTTTATAAAATAGGATAGAGATGTTTCTTTAAAAAAATCTGTAAGAGCCACACAATGACTGCTCTTCTTCGTAAAAATATACTACAAAGCAAAGTGTAAAATGCTGCATAATCTTTCTTATTTTGAAAGGTAACTCCCAAAATTCTTGAAAAACATAAAATCAAATGAAACAATGATGATAAAGATAAACACTGTTTTTATCTCTAACAATTTTGTACAAGCCCCCATTACGCTATATCTGGATTTCAGCAAGACATCGGACAGATACTCGTGATACTTATACACCAATCCAACATAAAAATATAAAAAACACCGATGAGAAAAGATTTTGCTTTTTAAATTTTTTCAAGAAAATCTTTTAGTGCTGCAAATGCCTCACCAGCCTTGTTACCCTCAGGACCACCAGCCTGCGCCATATCAGGACGACCACCACCACCTCGACCACCAAGCACAACTGAAAGAATACGAACGAGATCAACAGCATTCAACTTATCCGTTAAATCATCCGTAACGCCAACAACAGCACTGCCTTTTCCATCCTCCGAAACACTAATAAAAGCAACGACTCCAGACTCAATTTGTTTTTTTCCAGAATCGACGAATGCCTTAAGATCCCGTGGTAAAATATTTTTGACAATGCGTCCGAGAAAAGAAAGCCCATTAATGATGGTAATATCATCTTGACTACTTTCTGTTATACCACCACTCAACACCATTTTTTTGCGTACATCATTCAACTCTTTTTCAAGTTTACGACGATCATCAAGCAAAATTCGCACCCGTTCTTCTAAACCAGAAGAAGACGTTTTTAAAAGATCAGCGATCTCATGAATACGCTCATCTTGGCGACAAAGATAAAAACGTGCTTCTTGGCCAGTTAAGGCTTCAATACGACGTACTCCTGCTGAAACAGAACTTTCAGAAACAATATGGATCAAACCAATATCGCCTGTTCGCTCCACATGTGTGCCCCCACAAAGCTCTATTGACCAATGCTTTTTTAATCCCTCTAGGTGACACTGTTTCCCCATAGAAACAACGCGAACTTCATCACCATATTTTTCACCAAATAATGCCATGGCTCCTTTAGAAATGGCTTCATCCACGTCCATGAGATGCGTTACGACCTTACTATTTTGCAAAACAATCTCATTGGCTAAATCTTCTATTTTTTTCAATTCTTCCAAAGAAACAGACTTTGGATGAGAAAAATCAAAACGTAACCGATCTGGCGATACAAGAGAGCCCTTTTGAGTAACATGGTCCCCCAATATTTGCCGTAAAGCCTCGTGTAATAAATGGGTAGCAGAATGATTTGCACGAATTTTTTTACGACGAATACCATCAACGGTTAATTCTACACAATCAGACCTCGATGCCTGACCAGATTTTACTTCTCCAATATGGATAAAAACACCATCACCCTTTTTCTGAGTATCATGCACCTCAAAAACAAAATCTTCACTAGAAATGATACCGCTATCACCAATTTGCCCGCCAGATTCACCATAAAAAGGAGTCTGATTTACCACAAGAATAGCTTTTTGCCCCGAAGAAATATGATCAACAATTTTACCATCACACACAAGAGCTGTAAGAATGCCTTCAGCTTTTTCTGTTTCATAACCTAAAAATTCTGTCGCCCCTACCTT
Source organism: Bartonella sp. AC158YNML (assembly GCF_042196725.1). NCBI lineage: Bacteria > Pseudomonadati > Pseudomonadota > Alphaproteobacteria > Hyphomicrobiales > Bartonellaceae > Bartonella > Bartonella sp. AC158YNML. The sequence continues at coordinate 21,732 of NZ_JBHIQU010000008.1, read as the reverse complement.
ATCACGAACAGAAAACCAAATTGTCTCCGTTATAGCTTCACCAGAACCAGACCAATGAGCACGCGCTTCCTCTTTTTGGTGTTCCATCGCTTTATCAAAAGCATCAACATCAACAGATATTCCGCGACGCCGAAGCATATCTTGCGTCAAATCAAGCGGAAAACCATAGGTATCATAAAGCTTGAAAGCAACTTCACCATTTAAATGATCTCCCTCTTTAAGAAGACTACTCGCTTCATTTAACAAACCAAGTCCTCGTTCAAGTGTTTTACGAAAGCGTATTTCTTCTAACTTCAAAATTTCTGAAATCAAAGACTCAGCACGCACTAATTCAGGATAGGCTTGTCCCATTTCGCGAATTAAAGCAGGCAAAAGCCGCCACATTAAAGGCTCTTTAGCACCAAGAAGATGGGCATGACGCATAGCACGACGCATAATGCGACGTAAAACATATCCTCTTCCTTCGTTGGAAGGAAGAACACCATCAGCAATCAAAAATGCGCACGAGCGAAGATGATCAGCAATGACACGATGGCTGGCAATAAAATCACCCTTTGCCTCAATCCCTGTAATTTCTTCTGAAGCAGCAATTAATGCACGAAAAAGATCAATGTCATAATTATCATGAACACCCTGTAAAACAGCAGCAATACGCTCTAACCCCATGCCTGTATCAATAGAAGGATGAGGTAAATCAACACGTTCTTCCTTGGAAATCTGCTCATACTGCATAAAAACAAGATTCCAAATCTCAATAAAGCGATCCCCATCTTCATGAGCACTTCCAGGAGGCCCCCCCCAGATTTCATCACCATGATCATAAAAAATCTCTGAACAAGGACCGCAGGGTCCTGTATCGCCCATCGCCCAAAAATTATCAGCCGTCGCAATACGGACAATTTTTTCATCTGGAAGACCTGAAATTTTACGCCATAGTTCAGCAGCAACATCATCACTCTGATAAACTGTCACCAACAGTTTATCTTTTGGCAGGCAAAATTCTTTTGTTAAAAGGTTCCATGACAAAAAAATAGCTTCTTCTTTAAAATAATCACCGAAAGAAAAATTACCCAGCATTTCAAAAAATGTATGATGGCGTGCCGTATAACCAACATTATCAAGATCATTATGCTTTCCACCCGCACGAACACATTTTTGTGCCGTTGTTGCCTGCTTATAAGGGGGCTTTTCAAGTCCAGTAAAAACATTTTTAAACTGCACCATTCCTGCATTTGTAAACATAAGTGTAGGATCATTACGTGGAACAAGTGGGCTAGAAGAAAGAACTTTATGCCCATTACGATGAAAATAATCCAAAAATGTTGACCGAATGTTATTAACACTATTCATATCGACACCTGCTCAATACAGTACAAAACCATAAAAGAAAAATCCCCCTCATTAAATATCCTCTTTGCCACGCATGGAGTCAATTTAATCAAAGAATAGAATATTTGTTCAAAAAAATTGAGAAAAAATGACTGTATATTTAAAAACTCAAACAAATAAAAACAGAAAAAATCTTAAATGAAAAAAATTATAGATGAAAAAACGCTCCATCAAATGGCTTCATCGCTCTCTGTATTTTCTGAACCTGCATTTTCTAACAATTCAATGGCAATCAAACCAGCATTTTGGCGCAAAGCTGCTTCAATTTCTGTAGCAACTTCCGCATGTTCACGTAAAAACTGCTTTGCATTTTCACGCCCCTGTCCTAAACGCTGAGAATTATAAGAAAACCATGCACCAGATTTTTCCACAATACCAACCTTAACACCCAAATCAATCAATTCACCTACCTTAGAAATGCCTTCACCATAAATAATATCAAACTCAACCTGTTTGAACGGAGGTGCCAATTTATTTTTCACCACTTTAACACGCGTCTGATTACCAACGATTGCATCCCTATCTTTAATAGACCCAATGCGACGAATATCCAAACGAACAGAAGCATAAAACTTTAAAGCGTTTCCCCCTGTTGTTGTTTCAGGCGAACCAAACATCACCCCAATTTTCATGCGAATTTGATTAATAAAAACAACCATACAATTAGAGCGAAAAATCGCTGCTGTTAATTTTCGCAATGCTTTACTCATCAATCGCGCTTGCAATCCAGGCAAAGCATCCCCCATTTCACCATCGATTTCCGCACGCGGTGTTAAAGCTGCAACAGAATCCACAACAAGCACATCAACTGCACCAGAACGAACCAACGTCTCTGTAATTTCCAATGCCTGTTCACCAGTATCTGGTTGAGAAATGAACAAATTTTCTAAATCAACACCAAGCTTACGCGCATAAATAGGATCAAGTGCATGCTCTGCATCAATAAAAGCACAAATCCCACCACTTTTCTGTGCCTCAGCAATAGCATGGAGAGCCAATGTTGTTTTCCCAGAACTTTCTGGTCCATAAATCTCAACAATGCGCCCCTTGGGTAATCCACCAATCCCTAAAGCAATATCCAAGGATAATGACCCTGTTGGAACTGTTTCAATTTCAACAACCTGCTCTTTTTGCCCAAGACGCATAATCGAGCCTTTACCAAAAGAACGTTCAATTTGTGAGAGAGCAGCATCGAGAGCTTTTGTTTTATCCACGATTATATCCTTGACCGAATTCATAAATAATCTAACACTTAAATTTTACACTGTACTTTTAATTTAACTAAAGTCTTGAGTTTAGATTTTCACAGACTATTTGCATTCCTATCTCCACATTATGTCCATAAACATTCATGACTATCACAATAAAGAATTGGCATTGCTTATCTTATGACACAAAAAATAAATTCTAATAAAACAATACTTCCTAAGAGAGCAAGTTAACACATTTATATCTCTCTAGAAAAGGAACAATTTAAATTTCAACACAATGTTCTATAGCCCTTCTGCTTATCCCTTTGATTAAATACTTGAGAGACTAAGAATTCTCCCGCTATTGATCACATAAAAACGCATCACCAATTAAAATCACACCATATTGCATCGAAGAACAAAACGCCATTGTGTTGCGTATTCATACACTTAATTTAAGAAACACCTCTCAAAACTTCCAAGCTCACTTCGTGACAACACCTATGAATGTGGTATACTGTAAGACTTTTTGACGCCACCATCTTTACACTATAGAAGGAGAAAGCTGGCACCATCACACTATTTATCATCCCCTAAGGTTGCGACAGCTCTCGGCATTTGAGACGATTCATAAGAGGAATTTTTAGTCCTTTCTTGTACGGTTTTTATCACACGCTAATCCTGCTTGTAACATGCAACCGAATAACCTGATTGCTTCAACAAATAACGGACTTGGGATGAGAGAAATTTACGGTATTTGAAACTTTCATTCAACTTACGAAACAGTCAATTATCATTATAAGTTAATATATTATTTAATAAAAACCAAAAAAAATAAAGCAGCTTAAAAGTTGAATGACATATTTAAATTTGAAAAAATATGCAATTTTGAAGATATCAAAAAAAATCTCTACAAGCAATGCAATAAATGTTTAAAATATAAACTAAATTTCTCATATAATAACATAAGAGATAAAAAATAAATCTGAGATTAATAAAAAACATATTTCAACTCAAATTTTATTTTGATCTTTACGTTTTTTGCGCAACTGTTGCCACCACTCAAGACGTTTCACAATTTCACGCTCAAAACCACGCTCAACTGGTTTATAATAACTCTGACGCCCAAGTTTTTCGGGAAAATATTCTTGTCCTGAAAAAGCGTCTGGTTCATCATGGTCATAACAATAACCACTTCCATACCCTTCTTCTTTCATAAATTTCGTAGGAGCATTAAGAATATGCTTAGGGGGTGGTAAAGAGCCATTTTTGCGCGCACAACGCAGTGCTGCTTTATACGCAAGATATGCTGCATTTGACTTTGGCGCAGTTGCAACATAAAGACATGCTTGCGCCAAAGCCAATTCTCCTTCTGGTGATCCTAAATAATCATAGGCATCTTTTGCTGCATTACAAATGATAAGAGCTTGAGGATCCGCCAAACCAACATCTTCAACAGCCATACGAACCAACCTTCGCCCAATATAGAGAGGATCTTCACCAGCATCCAACATACGTGCCAAATAATAAAGCGCAGCATCAGGATCAGATCCACGAACGGATTTATGCAACGCTGAAATGAGATTATAATGCCCATCTCGTCCTTTATCATAAATGGGCGCACGACGCTGAATAACTTTTTGCAAAGCAACAACATCAAGAACCTCTCCCAATGGTGCAATAGACCAAACTTCCTCTGCCAATGTTAACGCAACCCGCGCATCACCATCAGACATCTCTATCAAAACGTCTCTGGCATCATTATCCAAGGGAAGAGTTTTTTCCTCAACTTCTTCAGCACGCCTCAAAAGCAGGTTCAAACTTTCATGATCATGAGAAAGAAATGTTAAAACACGTGCACGCGAAAGAAGGGCAGCATTCAGTTCAAAAGAAGGATTTTCGGTTGTTGCGCCTATAAGTACCACAGTACCCTCTTCCATCACAGAAAGAAAACTATCCTGCTGAGCACGATTAAACCGATGAATTTCATCAACAAAAAGAAGTGTTTTATCCCCAGATATAAAACGCCTCTGCGCAACTTCAAAAATCTTTTTAAGTTCAGAAACTCCGGTAAAAATAGCAGAAACCTGCTCAAACGCGAAATTTGTTTCAAGGGCTAACAAACGTGCAACAGTCGTTTTTCCCGTCCCTGGAGGTCCCCAAAAAATCATCGATCCAATTGAGCCAGTTGCCGCCATACGTGAAAGCAAACCATCCTCTCCAATCAAATGCTTTTGCCCCACAACATCATTGAGAGAACAAGGACGCATTCTTTCTGCAAGTGGCCGATTTTTATGAACTTGAAGATCAAGCGACGAAGTAAAAAAATCTTTCTTCAAAAAAAACCTCAACGAATAAATTGGCGAATATACATACCATCACGTTCATATTCCAATTGCCAAGTACGCGAACGAGCTTGCATAAGAATCTTTTTCAACTGATGAACTGTTTGAATTTTATGGCCATTGATCACACGTAGAATATCTCCTGACCGAAAAATTCCAGCAGCATTGCTCATTTCATCAAGATTGGTAATCACAACACCTTTTGCAGATATAGGAAGATTAAAACGTCGACTATTTTGCGGCGTTAAATCTAACACTTCAGCACCAGCAAGAGGATTTTCACCCGTAATTTTTTCAGATTTTAAAAATTCAGTTTCCGAAATCGATGAAAGCATTATTTGTGTTTTTAAAGTTTTTCCACTTCGTAAATATTCTAAATCAAGACTATGCCCAATACCCGCAATCATCAAACGATACCCAAGACTATCTGGACTATCAACGCGCATCCCCTGCACACTCAAAATGACATCGCCCACTTTCAAACCAGCTTTTTCAGCGGGACTATCTTTGATAACTTCAACAATAAGAGCACCATAGGGACGTTCTAAACCTAACCCACCAGCAATATCAGGCGTAACATTTTGAAAAGATGCCCCAATATAAGGCGGCACAAAATATTTTCCACCGCGTTTAACAGTATCAAGCATCACTTTTACAAGATTAACTGGAATAGCAAAACCAATCCCTACAGAACCACCCGAACGCGAATAAATAGCCGTATTAATCCCGATTAACTCACCTTTCATATCAATTAAAGCGCCACCAGAATTCCCTGGATTAATGGCAGCGTCTGTTTGAATAAAAAAGTCAAAATCAGAAATTCCAACACGTGTACGCGCTTGCGCTGAAACAATTCCACTAGTAACCGTTTGACCAACACCAAAAGGATTACCAATAGCAAGAACAAGATCACCAACTTCAACAGCATCAGAATTTCCCAAAGGCAAAACGGGAAATTGAGCATCTTTTGCATCAACTTCAAGAACAGCAATATCAGTTGCTTCATCTTTGAGTACGATCTTGCTCTCAAACTCGCGCCCATCAGAAAAAGCCACTTTAATTTCGCTTGCATCTTTAATGACGTGGTAATTTGTAACAATCAAACCCCGTGCATCAACAATCACCCCTGATCCTAATGACGATTGCTTACGGACAGGAAAATTATTTTGAAAACGACCAAAAAATTGCTCAAAAAATGGATCACCCTCAAAAGGTGATCGTGCTCTAATTTGTCGAGCTGCATAAATATTTACAACAGATGGAACTGTCTTTTTAACTAACGGAGCAAATGAAAGAGTCATTTCTTTTTGTGTTTGAGGGATATGAGCATATGCATGATCAAATGATATCGGTATCATAATCGCCCAAAAAAGCCGCACCCAAAAAGAATACCTCATAATCTACTCCTTATAAAATCAGCACATTCTGTTGAAAATTAATAGAATTAAAAAAACACATCCCCGCAAATTAAGGACCTCTATTAATATTTCATAATAGAGAATAAAAACAACCTATTTAAACAATAAATATTATAAAAATAAAATAATTCAATATTCTATAACTTTCTCTCTGCATCTATTATTTCAAGTAAAATAACTTAAAAATTCCCGCAAAAAAACCGCCCAAAGACAAGGCGGCCTTTTAAAATTCAACAGAATAAAAAAACTTTACGAAGAAGTTTCCTTTTCATTCTCAGAAGCTTCCATACGAATGCGATCCCCAGCCCCTTTCGCTTCGACATCACGATCAACAAATTCTATAACAGCCATGGGCGCATTATCACCGGTACGAAACCCTGCTTTCATAATACGTAAATACCCACCGTTGCGTGATGCATAACGTGGCGCAAGCGTATCAAATAATTTTGCAACCTTCCCTGCATCACGAAGTGCTGCAATTGCTTGTCGACGCGCATGCAAACCACCACGCTTACCAAGAGTAACGAGTTTTTCAACAATAGGACGAATTTCCTTAGCCTTTGGCAATGTTGTTACAATCTGCTCATGCTCAATCAACGAAGTTGCCATATTTGCAAACATCGCTTTACGGTGACTGGCAGTCCGATTCAACTTGCGGCCTGACTTACTATGGCGCATAAGCCCTCTCCTTAAATTCTAATTTTAATACTGATCTTCATAGCGTTTAGCAAGATCATCAATGTTTTCAGGCGGCCATGCAGGAATTTCCATCCCAAGATGTAAACCCATACACGCCAAAACTTCTTTAATTTCATTCAACGATTTGCGACCAAAATTTGGTGTCCGAAGCATTTCAGTCTCCGTTTTTTGAATAAGATCACCAATATAAACAATATTATCATTTTTAAGACAATTTGCTGAACGAACTGAAAGTTCTAATTCATCCACTTTTTTGAGAAGTGCAGGATTAAAAGAAAGCTCAGAATCAGTCTCTTCAACAGCCTCCTTCTGTGGCTCTTCAAAGTTAATAAATAATGATAATTGATCTTGAAGAATACGTGCGGCAAAAGCAACAGCATCTTCTCCATTAACAGCACCATTTGTTTCAATCGTCAACGTTAATTTATCATAATCCAGAACTTGACCTTCACGCGTATTTTCTACCTTGTAAGATACTTTACGAATTGGTGAATAGAGACTATCAATTGGAATAAGTCCTATGCGCGCATCATCAACACAATTACGATCCGATGGAACATAGCCTTTTCCTGTATTAACAATAAACTCCATACGAATTTCAGCATCTTCATCAAGAGTACAAATAACATGATCTGGATTTAGAATTTCCATATCTCCAACGGTATTGATATCTCCCGCTCTCACAACACCAGGACCCTCTTTATAAACAACGACACGCTTAGGCCCCTCTTCTTGCATACGAAGCGCAATCTCTTTGATATTCAAAATAATATCTGTAACATCTTCACGAACACCAGGAATTGACGAAAATTCATGTAAGACACCGTCAATCTGCACAGCAGTAATAGCCGCACCACGAAGCGAAGATAACAAGACACGACGAAGCGCATTTCCTAACGTTAAGCCAAAGCCCCGCTCAAGAGGTTCAGCAATCACGCTCGTAATATTTGGATTATCATGCGCACATGACTCAACCTTATTGGGTTTAATAAGTTCCTGCCAGTTTTTCTGGATCATATTTTTATTCCCGTTCTTTAGTTCCGTTACCATTCAATCGTAACGACCAATGTGAACATCAGAGAAATCTCCGACAACAAAAAAACAACACCCAATTAAACACGCCGCCTTTTTCGAGGACGACATCCATTATGAGGAATTGGTGTTACATCACGAATAGAAGTAATGACAAAACCAACAGATTGCAACGCACGTAGAGCAGATTCACGCCCTGAGCCAGGACCACAAACTTCAACTTCCAAAGAACGCATACCGTGCTCTTGCGCTTTCCTCGCACAATCTTCCGCAGCAACTTGAGCGGCAAAAGGTGTAGATTTACGGGCCCCTTTAAATCCCTGAGCACCAGCAGACGACCATGCAATCGCATTTCCCTGAGCATCAGTAATAGTAATCATTGTGTTATTAAATGTTGAATTAATATGTACAACACCCGATGAAATATTTTTACGTTCGCGACGACGAACACGTGTGGCTTCCTTGGCCATAATTTCCCTTTCAACGATCTCATCACTGCCGTAACATCAGCAGCTCCACCTTACTTTTCCTTGTCAAACAAATAGAACAAAAAAAGAATATATAAAAAACCTTATACAAATACCCTTATTTCTTCTTACCGGCAATTGCCTTAGCAGGCCCCTTACGCGTACGAGCATTCGTATGCGTACGCTGTCCTCGGACAGGCAAAGACCGACGATGCCGCAATCCACGATAACAACCAAGGTCCATCAAACGCTTAACATTCATAGCCACTTCACGACGAAGATCACCTTCAACTTGATAGCCCTGATCTATCGCCTCACGAATCTGCAACACTTCGGCATCTGAAAGTTCATGCACACGACGCCCTATGGGAATGCCAACCCGTTCAATAATTTCCTGAGCAAATTTTGGTCCAATCCCGTGGATATATTGAAGTGCAATAATTACACGCTTATTTGTCGGGATATTGACTCCAGCAATACGAGCCACGTTCACTCTCCTTAGTTATGTTGACAAATTGGCATCAAATACCTGATGTACCTTACAAAAAAATAGACTCAGAATAAAATTCTTCCGAATCCTCTTACTTCACTGAAATAAATTGAATTTATTTGTGATAGATTTCATCTCAAAAGTCAACTCTTTTCATTTACTTCTAAAAAAATCTTATGAAAGAAACCCTCTAATCATACGTGCCACTTCAGCAACACCAATCATTCCATCAACGACCTTTAACATTCCCCTCTCCGAATAAAATTTTGATAAGGGAGCTGTTTTTTCACGATATTCTACTAATCTTTTTGCAAAAACAACAGGATTGTCATCTAAGCGAACCTGTCCACCAGCCGCTATTGTTTCCTGAACACGCATCTTCATACGTTCAATCAACACGTCTTCATCAACACGTAACTCAATAACAGCATCAAGCTGCATGTTTTTTAACTCTAATATCTGTTGTAACGCTTCTGCCTGCTGCACAGTTCGTGGATACCCATCCAAAACAAAACCATTTATACAATCAGTTTCATCAATCCGATCTGATACGATTTGGTTAACAATGCTATCAGGAACTAAAGAACCAGAGCTTATAATACTCTTAGTTTTTTTACCAATTTCCGTTTCTTTAGTAATAACCTCACGCAACATATCTCCTGTTGATAAATGAGGAATGTTATATTCTTCAGTCAACATTTTAGCTTGCGTCCCTTTCCCCGCTCCAGGAGGACCTAAAAGAATAATCCTCATCGATTCCTTCTACCTCCACGAAGTTTTGATTTTTTTATCAACCCTTCATATTGGTGAGCAACAAGGTATCCCTGAATTTGAGCAACTGTATCAAGTGTGACAGTAACAACAATCAACAAGGACGTCCCCCCAAGATAAAAAGGAACCTGTAATGCAGATATCATAAATTCAGGCAACAAACAAACCAAGATGATATAAAGTGCCCCCACAACAGTAATACGTGTCAAAACGTAATCAATATATTGGGCTGTGCGTTCACCTGGACGAATCCCTGGAATAAAACCAGAATGTTTTTTCAACTGATCTGCAGTATCACTTGGATTAAACACTATCGCCGTATAAAAAAAGCAGAAAAACGCCATTAAAAATGCATAAACGATCATATAAAGTGGCTGTCCATGACCAAGAGAATAAGAAATAGCCTGAACCCATTGTGGCATTTTATCAGAAAAGTTATTAATAGTAGCTGGTAATAACAATAAAGATGAAGCAAAAATAGGTGGAATAACACCAGCAGTATTCAACTTTAAAGGAAGATGCGACATATCGCCTTGAAACATTTGATTACCAACCTGACGCTTCGGGTACTGAATAAGAATTCGCCGTTGCGCACGCTCTATAAAAACAATAAGTCCGATAACCGAAACAGCAATAAGGACGATCCCTATTAAAAGAAAAGTTGATAAATCAGCTTGGCTATGAGCTGTTAAAAGCTGAGCAAAAGTAGAAGGAAAGTTAGCTACAATTCCTGTAAAAATGATGAGAGAAACCCCATTACCAACACCGCGTGACGTAATTTGCTCGCCAAGCCACATGAGAAACATTGTCCCACCAACAAGTGTAATAACAGAAGAGATACGAAACATCAGACCTGGTTCTAAAACAATTTGAAGCCCTGTCCCTATACCGCTTTCAAGCGCAACCGCGATACCGAAAGCTTGTAGAATTGCCAATACAACTGTTACATAACGCGTATACTGATTAATAATCTTACGACCTAATTCCCCTTCTTTTTTAAGAGTCTCCAAAGAAGGAATAATAGATGTTAACAACTGTACAATAATAGATGCTGAGATATAAGGCATGATACCCAGCGCAAAAATCGCCATACGCCCAACAGCACCTCCTGCAAACATATTAAAGAGTCCTAATACACCTGATGCATGATGTTCAAAGGTTTGCCGTAAAGCATCAATATTAATACCTGGAAGAGAGATATAAGTGCCAAAACGATAGACAAGAAGTGCCGCCAGAGTAAACCAGATGCGTTTCTTTAATTCAGTTGCACGCGAAAAGGTACCGAAGTTTATATTGGAAGCAAATTGCTCTGCTGCTGATGCCATAAAACGTCTCCACTTCACACTCCAGTTCTTTAAATCACAGAAGTATAACCCTAAAACTCATATCTTTATACAAGAATAAATGCGGAACTTAAAAAATTCCACACAAAACATTTTGCAGAATATATATAACCCTTCTTCAGATCTCTACTCATATCAAAAAAATTATTGAACAACATCAGGAAAAATAATCTGACCACCCACTTTTTCAACTTTAACACGAGTAGCTTCTGAAGCTCCAGAAACATGAAAGATAATCTTAGCTTTCAAATCACCATCAGAAAGAAGACGAACCCCATCCTTTTTACGACGAATAATACCAGCCTCTTTCAAAGCAATCATATCAACAGGCTTTTCAATATCCAACTTTCCTGCATCAACGGCTGACTGAATACGTCCCAAAGAAACTTCATTATAGGTTTTGGCGAAGAAATTCTTAAATCCACGTTTCGGTAAACGACGATAGATAGGCATTTGCCCACCTTCAAAACCATTAAGGGAAACACCAGAACGTGACCTTTGTCCTTTGACACCGCGACCACCAGTCTTACCAATACCCGAGCCAATACCTCGTCCAACACGCTTACGATTTTTTGTTGCGCCTTCGCAATCACGCAGTTCATTGAGTTTCATATCTAATACTCCTGCAACCCTTAATCTTCATCTATAACGCGAACAAGATGCCGAACCTGAGCAATCATACCCCGTACACAAAGTGTATCTTCTAAAACACGCCGCCGACGCATCTTATTTAATCCAAGCCCTTTTAAGGTTGCACGCTGAATCTGTGATTTTCGAATAGGGCTTCCAATTTGCTCTACCATCACAGTTTTACCACTCTGAGATTTTTTTTGAACCATTTCCTAATTCCTTTTCTGATAATCTCAGAAACTACCCTTCTACATCAACTAAATGGCGACGACGCGCCTGCAAAGTTGAGTATTTTATACCACGCTGAGCAGCAATATCTCGAGGATGCATTTGATGTTTCAATGCATCAAATGTTGCACGAACCATGTTATAAGGGTTCGAAGATCCTAATGATTTTGCAACAACATCCTGCATACCAAGAGCTTCAAAAATAGCCCGCATCGGCCCCCCAGCAATAATCCCAGTACCCGCAGAAGCTGAACGCAATAAAACACGCCCCGCTCCGTGACGACCTTCAAGATCATGATGCAATGTGCGTCCAGACCGAAGCGGAACATAAATCATCCCACGCTTTGCAGATTCCGTTGCTTTACGAACAGCTTCCGGAACTTCACGAGCTTTACCATGACCAAAACCCACACGCCCTTTTTGATCTCCAACAACAACAAGAGCAGCAAAACCAAAACGCCGTCCACCCTTTACAACTTTAGCAACACGATTAATATGAACGAGCCTATCGACAAACTCACTATCGCGTTCTTCTCTTTCACTACGTTCTTTTTGTGCCATTCCTCATTCCTTTTTCTTTTCCGGAAGCACGATAATAAAGCTCCTCATCAAACCAGAAGAACCTAAATGAAATGCTCTAAACTCTCCTTACGCACTCATAAAGAGGAAATTTTAGAAATTCAAACCACCTTCACGAGCAGCTTCAGCCAAAGCCTTGACACGACCGTGGTACACATAGGCTCCACGATCAAAAACCACGTCGCTCACACCAACTTGCTTCGCACGTTCAGCAATTAACTTACCAACAGCAAAGGCAGCTTCTTTATCAGCACCACTCTTTAACGACTTCTTTAAATCACTTTCAAGAGTAGAAGCTGAAACAAGTGTACATCCCCGTAAATCATCGATAACTTGAGCATAAATATTCTGATTTGAACGATAAATACTAAGTCGAGGACGATTATGAGAAACCATTTTGATCCTACGACGAACACGTCTTGCACGACGCCGGATAATGTCCTTAGATGAAACCATAATACAAAATCCTTATTTCTTTTTACCTTCTTTACGGAAGATATGTTCATCTGCATGTTTAACGCCTTTACCCTTATAAGGCTCAGGTCTACGATACTCGCGAATCTCTGCTGCGACTTGCCCAACTTGCTGTTTATTAATTCCAGAAACAACAATCTCCGTGGGCTTAGGAACAGTTACAGTAACACCTGATGGAACTTTATAAACCACATCATGCGAAAAACCTAAAGATAGTTGAACATCCTTACCCTGCAAAGCAGCACGATAACCAACCCCATTGATTTCCAATCTCTTTTCAAAACCATCTTTTACACCACAAAAAATGTTTTCAATCATTGAGCGCGACATACCCCATTTAGAGCGCGCATCTTTTGATTGATCCCGCGGCGCAACTGATATAACATTTTCCTCAAGTTTGACTAAGACTTCATCATTAACGACGTAACTGAGTTCACCTTTTGGACCTTTTGCCTTAACCAGCTGACCTTCAACAGTAGCAGTAACTCCAGAAGGAATTGAAATGGGTTTCTTTCCAATACGAGACATTGTTCTAACCTACTTTTTCTTCCGTTTTCTTGACATAACTTAGAAAACACGACAAAGGAGTTCTCCACCAACATTCTGTTCACGCGCTTCATGATCCGCCATAACGCCTTTAGGAGTCGATAAAATCGAAATACCTAAACCATTTGCCACCTGCGGAAGCGACTTAGCGGAAACATACACACGACGACCTGGCTTTGACACACGTGAAATCTCACGAATAGCAGCCAACCCTTCAAAATACTTCAACTCGATTTCAATTTCAGCTTTTCCATCACCTAAATCAACGCGATTATATCCCCGAATATAACCTTCTGACTGCAAAACATCAAGAACGTGTGCACGAAGCTTCGAAGCCGGAGTAACCACTTTGCCTTTTTTACGACCAAGTGCATTACGAATACGTGTTAACATATCACCAAGAGGATCTGACATAGACATTGAATAATCTCCTCTTACCAACTAGACTTTACAATACCAGGGATATGGCCTACAGAGCCAAGTTCACGCAATGCAATTCGCGACATTTTTAACTTACGGTAATAAGCCCGTGGACGACCTGAAACCTCACAGCGATTACGAACACGAACTTTTGCAGAATTACGTGGCAATTCTGCTAATTGAACGGAAGCTTTAAAGCGTTCTTCAAGAGAAACCTTCTGATCCATCACTATTGCTTTCAAACGTGCACGACGTGCAGCATAACGCTTCACCATCACCTCACGACGTTTATTTTTTTCAACGGCACTTACTTTGGCCATAATTTCACCTCGCTACGTTTGCCGTTACGAACGAAAAGGAAAATTAAAAGCACGCAATAGTTCACGAGCTTCATCATCCGTTTTTGCTGTCGTACAAACGATAATATCCATGCCCCAAATTTGATCAACTTTATCATAGTTAATTTCTGGAAACACAATGTGTTCTTTAATACCCATAGCAAAATTGCCACGACCATCAAAGCTTTTTGGATTTAAACCACGAAAGTCACGAACCCGCGGAAGAGCAATCGTAACAAGACGATCTAAAAACTCAAACATACGATCTTTACGCAATGTAACTTTAGCCCCAAGAGGCATTCCTTCACGAACCTTAAAGGTTGCAATAGAATTACGTGCACGCGTAATAACGGCCTTCTGTCCTGTTATAAGTCCTAAATCCTCAGCAGCAAGGGAAGGCTTTTTCGAATCAGCAGTCGCTTCACCTATCCCCATATTTATCACAATTTTATCAATCCGCGGAATTTGCATCGCATTTTTGTAATTAAACTTTTCTTGAAGTGTTTTACGGATCACTTCAAAATAATGCGCTTTCATACGCGGTATTTGTCTTTCCTCAGCCATTAATCAACTCTCCCGAACGCTTGGCAAAACGCACTTTATTACCATCTGCATTCATACGAAAACCTACACGTGTAGGCTTACCATCTTTAGGATCAGCAATCGCCAAATTAGACAGATGAATTGGAGCTTCCTTAGAAATAATTCCAGCCTCTTGCTTCTGCGTTTGACGTTGATGACGTTTAATCATATTAACCCCACGAACAAAAGCCTTATTATCTTTCGGATTAACCTTAATTACTTCACCACTACATCCTTTATCCTTACCGGATAAAACAACAACTTTATCACCTTTTCGAATCTTCTGCATAACATCTACTCCTTACAGCACTTCAGGAGCGAGAGAGATGATCTTCATATGATTCCTACCACGCAATTCACGAGGAACAGGTCCAAAAATACGCGTACCGATCGGCTCTTTTTTATTATCCACTAAAACCGCAGCATTACTATCAAAACGAATGACACTACCATCTGCGCGACGAATATCCTTAGCAGTACGAACCACAACAGCTTTCATAACATCACCTTTTTTAACACGGCCACGAGGAATTGCATCCTTAACCGAAACAACAATAATGTCACCGACCGAAGCATATTTCCGCTTTGAACCGCCTAACACTTTGATGCACATGACACGACGCGCTCCAGAATTATCAGCAACGTCGAGGTTTGTTTGCATCTGAATCATGACTGGCCACCTTCTCTTAACACATATATCCGATTGTATCTTTTACACACTCGGATTTGCCTGCCAAATAACGATAAAGTTATCGCCTTCAAATTTATCAATGATAACCACACTGTTAAATTCTAAAACAATAAGCTTAACTCATTACGCTACATTGTCTTTTACAACAATCCAACATTTATCTTTCGAAATTGGTCTAGATTCTTGAATAGAAACTTGATCCCCAATCTTGAATTGGTTGTTTTCGTCATGCGCTTTATAATTTTTAGACTGCCGAACAGTCTTCTTAAGAAGCGGATGAGAATAACGGCGTTCAACTTTGACAACAACAGTCTTATCACTTTTGTCGCTAATAACAACACCCTGCAAAACGCGTTTAGGCATCTCTTATTTCCTTAAACCTTACTTTCACTTATCTTTTGACGAAGAAAAGTTTTAATACGCGCAATATCACGACGAACTTGTCTAACGCGCGCAGTCTTTTCTAATTGACCTGTTGCTTTTTGAAAACGCAAATTAAATTGCTCTTTCTTTAACTTAGCCAATTCATCTTTCATTTGATCGAGCGTTTGCGCCCGTAATTCTGTGGCTCTCATCGCTTAACCTCATTATTCAGCAATACGCTGGATGAAACGCGTTTTTATAGGCAACTTTGCAGCACCCAATCTTAGTGCTTCACGTGCAACATCCTCCGGAACACCATCAAGCTCAAACATGACGCGCCCAGGAGCAACACGTGCAGCCCAATAATCAACACTTCCCTTACCTTTACCCATACGAACTTCAGTCGGTTTAGATGTAACCGGAAGATCTGGAAAAATGCGAATCCACACACGACCAGAACGCTTCATATAACGTGTAATCGCACGACGCGCCGCTTCAATTTGACGAGCAGTAACCCGCTCCGGCTCAACAGCCTTCAAACCGTAGGCACCGAAATTCAAATCCGTACCACCCTTCGAAAAACCGTGAATACGGCCTTTGAACTGTTTACGGAACTTTGTGCGCTTTGGCTGCAACATTGTTCTCTACTCCAAAATTTAGTTCAATCTCAAAAACTAAGCATTTTCGCGGCGACGATTCGATGAAGAACCAGATTGATCAACTTCCGTAGCACGACGTTCTGAAGCCATCGGATCATGCTCAAGAATCTCACCCTTAAAGACCCAAACTTTAATACCACAAATACCATAAGCGGTCTTAGCTTCTGCTGTACCGTAATCAACATCAGAACGCAAGGTATGAAGTGGAACACGACCTTCACGATACCATTCCATACGAGCAATTTCAGCACCACCAAGACGGCCAGAACAATTGATACGAATACCTTCCGCACCAAGACGCATAGCAGACTGAACAGCACGCTTCATTGCACGACGAAAAGCAACACGACGCTCTAACTGTTGAGCAATTGATTGCGCAATAATTGTTGCATCAATCTCCGGTTTACGAATCTCCACAATATTCAATGAAGTTTCAGCATCCGTCATTTCTGAGAGTTTATGACGAAGCTTTTCGATATCAGCACCTTTTTTACCAATAATCAAACCAGGACGTGCAGAATGAATCGTAATACGACACTTTTTATGAGGACGCTCAATAACGACCTTAGAAATAGCCGCCTGTTTAAGCTCCTCAAGCACATACGAACGAATTTTCAAATCTTCATGAAGAAGACGTCCATATTCACCACTATCAGCATACCAACGAGAGTCCCAAGTCCGATTAACACCAAGACGAAGTCCTATTGGATTGATCTTCTGACCCATTACGCGGCCTCCACTTTTTCGGTAACTTCACGAACAATAACAGTAAGATGCGAAAATGGACGTTCAATTCTACTCGCACGCCCTCGACCACGAACATGAAAGCGCTTCATCACTATCGACTTACCAACATAAGCTTCCGCCACAACAAGCGAATCAATATCAAGATCGTGGTTATTCTCTGCATTTGCAATTGCTGATTCAAGCGTTTTTTTCACAGTAGCAGCAATACGCTTACGTGAAAACATCAAATCAGCGAGTGCGACATTAACTCTTTTACCACGAATCATTGCAGCAACTAAATTAAGTTTCTGCGGACTAACACGAATTGTCCGCGTGACAGCTCTTGCTTCATTATCTTTAAGTTGGCGCGAAACTTTAGCTTTTCCCATTCCTACTTCCTCTTTGCTTTTTTATCGGCACCATGACCATAATAAGTCCGGGTAGGAGCGAACTCACCAAACTTATGCCCAACCATCTCTTCAGAAACAGAAACAGGAATGTGCTTATTACCGTTGTAAACACCAAAAGTTAAACCAACAAATTGCGGCAAAATAGTAGAGCGACGACTCCATATTTTTATAACTTCATTGCGCCCACTTGCACGTACCTTCTCTGCTTTACCAAGAAGATAGCCGTCAACAAACGGACCTTTCCAAACTGAACGAACCACTTCAGACTACCTTTCTCATTTCTTGCGTTGATGACGCGTACGCATAATAAACTTATCAGTGGCTTTATTAGAGCGCGTACGCTTACCTTTCGTAGGTTTACCCCAAGGAGATACTGGATGGCGCCCCCCTGATGTACGACCTTCACCGCCACCGTGTGGATGATCAACAGGGTTCATAGCAACACCGCGAACATGTGGACGCTTACCACGCCAACGTGACCGACCTGCTTTACCATCATTAATATTCCCATGATCAGGATTTGAAACAGCGCCAACAGTTGCAAAACAGCTACTGGGAACCAAACGCTGTTCACCAGAATTTAAACGAAGAATAGCCATACCATGATCTCGTCCAACCAACTGCGCATAAGCACCTGCTGAACGTGCAATCTGCCCGCCTTTTCCTGGCTTCATCTCAACATTATGAATAATTGTACCTACAGGCATATTAGCAAGAGGCATAGCATTACCCGGCTTAACATCTACATTTAAACCAGCCATAACAGAATCACCAACACCAAGACGCTGTGGTGCAAGAATATAACTCAATTGCCCATCCTCATAACGGATTAAAGCAATAAAAGCGGTACGATTAGGATCATACTCTAAACGCTCAACCTTTGCTGAAACATCACGTTTAAGACGCTTAAAGTCGACAAACCGATAACTACGTTTATGTCCACCACCCTGAAAACGAGCAGTAACACGACCGCGATTATTACGTCCACCCTTTGAAGACAAACCTTCAGTTAATATCTTTACAGGTTTCCCCTTATAAAGGCAAGAACGTTCCACAATAACAAGCTGACGCTGCCCAGGTGTCGTTGGATTAAACTGCTTAAGTGCCATTATTCCTATCTCCGAGCCTCTTAAAGACCTGTCGAAACGTCGATAGTCTGACCACTGGCCAGAGTTACGATCGCTTTTTTGACATCACTCTGCCGACCAACTATACCTTTGAAACGTTTCACTTTACCCTTACGGACTATCGTGTTAACTGCTTTAACTTTTACGCTAAAAAGCGCTTCAACAGCAGCCTTAATCTCAGGCTTCGTCGCTTTCGGCGCGACATTAAAAGCAACTTGATTGTATTCAGAAATCATAGTCGCCTTTTCAGTAATAACTGGACTAATAATTATATCATAATGGCGAAGATCTGTCATTTAAAACGCTCCTCAAGAGCCTCAACAGCTGCTTTTGATAAAACAAGTTTGCTGCGACGCAAAATATCATAAACATTAATTCCCTGAATAGGCAAAATGTCAATATTAGGGATATTAGAGGCTGCACGAAAAAAGTTAATATCAATCTCCTTACCACCAATCAAGAGAGCGTTATTAAATCCAAGCTTAGAAAAATGAGAAACAAGTATTTTCGTTTTAGCATCCTTAACAGTCAACTCATCCACAATAATTAAATCTTTTGCTTTTAATTTCGCAGATAACGCAAGACGCAATCCAAGAGCACGAATTTTTTTAGGAAGATCATGCGCATGGCTACGAACCACCGGTCCATGTGCCTTACCCCCACCTCTAAACTGCGGCGCACGTGCAGATGAATGTCGAGCACGCCCAGTTCCTTTCTGTTTAAACATTTTTGCCCCTGTTCGCGACACATCAGAACGACCTTGGGATTGATGACTTCCCTGCTGACGACGTGCAAGCTGCCAACGAACAACACGTTGCAAAATATCCTCACGCGGAACAAGATCAAAAATAGCTTCAGAAACCTTTAATTTGCCAGCTTCATTACCATCAAGAGTTTTAATTACAAGATCCATTATTAGGCTCCCTCAACTTCAGAGGTTTCCGTCACCGGAGTAACCATTTCCGCTTTCTCCTTCACAAGACGGCGAATACCAGCAGGCTTTGGAGCATTATCAGGAAGACGCTTCTTCACAGCATCCCGTATCAAAATCCAAGAACCTTTAGAACCAGAAACAGCACCACGCACTAAAATTAAACCACGCTCACTATCAGTGGAAATAACTTCAATATTCTGTGTTGTTACACGCACTTGCCCCATATGGCCAGCCATTTTTTTGCCTTTAAAAACTTTACCAGGATCTTGGCACTGCCCTGTAGAACCATGAGCACGATGTGTGATCGAATTACCATGAGAAGCACGATGTCCACCAAAGTTATGTCGTTTCATAACACCAGCAAACCCCTTACCAATACTGGTACCAGTCACATCAACTCTTTGTCCTGGAACAAAATGTTCCACTGTAATCTCAGTACCAACATCAAGAAGATTGTCGGGACTCACACGAAACTCTGCTATTTTGGCTTTAGGCTCAACAGAAGCCTTAGCAAAATGTCCACGAAGAGCTTGTGAAGTATTCTTAACCTTAGCAAAGCCTACACCTAATTGAACAGCAGTATAACCATTCTTTTCAACTGTACGCTGAGCAACGACTTGACAATTCTCCAAACGAAGTACCGTCACCGGCACATGCTCACCAGCATCATTATAAATACGGGTCATGCCCAGCTTCTGTGCTATTACACCTGAACGCATCGGGTCTGTTCCTTCTGTCCTCAAACCTCAGAGCTTAATTTCTACATCCACACCAGCAGAAAGATCGAGCTTCATAAGCGCATCCACTGTTTGCGGCGTTGGATCAACAATATCAAGAAGACGCTTATGTGTTCGCATCTCAAACTGCTCACGACTTTTCTTATCGATATGCGGTCCACGATTGACCGTAAACTTCTCAATCCGCGTAGGAAGCGGAATGGGACCACGGACATTTGCACCGGTACGTTTAGCAGTCGATACGATCTCACGCGTCGACGTATCAAGAATTCTATGATCAAACGCTTTCAAGCGAATGCGAATATTCTGACTGTTCATGCTCTTTATTTCCCTGTTATACAAAGTGCCTTCAATAATCAAAGCACTCAACAAGCATTATTTATTCAATGATCTTAGAGACGATACCGGCACCAACAGTACGACCACCTTCACGAATAGCAAAACGAAGTTTTTCCTCCATCGCTATTGGAACGATCAACGAAACATCCATGGCAACATTATCACCGGGCATAACCATTTCTGTTCCTTCTGGAAGCGTAACAATCCCTGTAACATCCGTCGTACGGAAGTAAAACTGTGGACGATAATTCGTGAAAAAGGGCGTATGACGACCACCTTCATCTTTCGTCAAAATATAAGCCTCTGCTTTAAAGCGGGTATGAGGCGTAACTGATCCTGGCTTCGCCAAAACTTGACCTCGCTCAATCCCTTCACGGTCAACACCACGAAGCAGAGCCCCAATATTATCTCCCGCTTGACCTTGATCCAAAAGCTTGCGGAACATTTCAACACCCGTAACCGTCGTTTTAGATGTCGGACGAATACCGATAATTTCGATCTCCTCTCCAACTTTAATAACTCCACGCTCAACACGACCCGTAACAACAGTCCCACGACCCGAAATCGAAAAAACATCCTCTATCGGCATCAAAAATGGTTGATCAACAGGACGCTCAGGGGTTGGGATATAATTATCAACTTCACTCATTAAAAGACGAACCGCATCTTCACCAATGCTTTTATCTTTATCCTCAAGCGCCGCCAACGCAGAACCCTTAACGATTGGAATATCATCGCCTGGGAAATCATATTTGGATAAAAGTTCCCGAACTTCAAGCTCTACAAGCTCCAAAAGTTCTGCATC
>NZ_JBHIQU010000007.1:84851-127267 GCF_042196725.1 Bartonella sp. AC158YNML | reverse complement strand
AGTTTTTGTTATTTTGTCAATTTCAGTGAAAAGTTGCGTGAACAGCGTGAAGTTCATGGCATTCCTCTTTAATGAATCTCATTTCTTATATGATTTTCTAAGTATTTTTCGTTGAAATTTTTTTTAGAATGGTCTTAAATCTTATAAGGCCCTTTCAGTCTATGAGAGAGAGGTAAATATATGCATTAACTTTTCTTTTTACGAGCAGAAAGGAAAAATAATATACAAAATATTGGTAATAAAACGCTTTATCTAATAAATCTTATGGTAGGCATTTTTGTATTTTTACTGTTCAAAATTCTTGCGTTATGCTTGCCTTTTTGTTGTTTGATAAGTGATTGTTCAGAGTTGCGTAAATGTGTGACCATATATAATTTTGTTGTTTCGTTTTGAATCATTGCTAGCGTTCCAATAATGTGTGATTGCAATTCAGCAATACCTTTTAAGTCTTTTGTTTTTTCGATTTCGTTTAATAGTTTTTCAATTTGTGTAAAACGATTTTTTGTTTCTTGAAAAGTTTGCAAACTTACAGCTTTATCCACGAGAGATGCATATTCAATACGTTTAGCGATAGCATCACGAGATTCTTGGAGAGAGGTAAGAATTTCTTCTTCTTTTAAGATATTTGCAAGTGATGCGGATATAGTTGAATAAGTGTTTTTATTGTAGAGTGTTTCTGGATCTTTTAGAAAAAAACTGGTATTATCCGTTTGCTCCGTTTTGAGTTTTTTTATGCCAAATTGTCGATTTTCTGTTATTGATTGGTGTGTTTTTCTTGCTTGCTCAAGCTGTTGTTTTATAAGTTGTATAATTTCTATATAATGCTGAGGCATAGAAGGCTTTTTAGATGAATGCTTTTTAGTTGCTTTTCTTGGATTTCCCCAAGACAAAGAATTCGAAATTTCTTCTGCCAAAGTTGCGGTTCCAAGGCCAAAACTCCAAGCCATCGCTAAGCTTGGTGTTCCTAACATTATTGCTAATGCTATTGAAATGACTTGTTTCTTCATGTTTCCCTCCTGTCATTTTTTATGTGCTGTAAGAAAATTGGTAACCATATTGCGGGATCATCACCAACTTCCGTGATAATGCTTTCGACCAACTCTGCGTTATCAGGCGTACCTGATAACACCAAGAGTTCGTCACTAAAGTCATGTTCGATGGTTTCTCCATCGCTTGTTACATGGAATTTACCGAGATTTAGCTCTGCAAGTGCGGATTGGTCTCCCTGCTTAATGAGGAATTGACGACTAAATTCACCAAGCCCTTTAACGAGTTCAAACTCAGTATCTGTTAATTTAAAGCCTTTTGTGTAATCTTCATAATTTGCTTTGGGATTGGCTAGAAAAATGTAAGTTGCACATTGTTGAATGAGTGTTTTGGCAATATTACTTTCCAAAGCATCGCTAGGCTCTTGTGTTGCGTAAACAAAAATACCATTTTGCTTACGGATAGTCTTTTGTTTATTTTTTGCCAAATCTTCAAAGTATGGGTCTTGCAACGGCTTCCAAAATTCATCAAAGATATACATAAACCGTTGTCCGGTAATCATGCCTTCTGTACGATAAAGTAAATACATCATCACTGGAGTACGAGTCTCTAGATTATCTAAGAATTCCGTGATATCAAAGCCATAAATTTGATGTGTTGAAAGATCAAGAGCATCATGAGGATTATCAAACAACCATCCATAATCACCACCTTCACACCATTTTAGTAAGCGAGCGTGAACAGACGGGTGTGCGTTATAATCACTCAAATGTGGATTTGGTAAAAATTGCACCAGAAAAGACAAACGACGCAGCGATTGGTCAATGTTACTACTCATAACAGACATAACGGCTTTGTTAATTTCCTCCTCATCGTGATGTGTGATTTCGCCACCAGCTTCTGCTAATTTTTTAACAAATTGTTTTAAGAAAATCAGATTCTCTTGTGTGGGAGGAAGTTGAAATGGATTAAAGCCACTTGGCTTACCTGGCTTGAATGTCAAATATTTTCCATTCATCGCTCGAATGGCAATTTCCATACCACGATCTTTATCGAAAACAACAGTTGTTGGCTTAAACTTTTGCGCTTGTGCTAATAAAAAGCCGAGCAGCACAGTTTTACCAGATCCAGATTGTCCGATAAGTGCGGTGTTACCGAGTAATCGTTTATCGGTTGAATCCTCTTCAAGTCTGGAGGCATGAAAATTGAAATAAAGCGGCGTTTTACTGGTCGTTTTAAGAATTGTGACGGCTGGTCCCCACGGGTTACCTGTGGGTTTTCCTGACATAAAATTATGAAAAGATGAAAATGATAAAAAGTTCAGTGATGTAATTGGAGCAGGACGGGGCCTCCATTTCCAATTGCCAGGAAGTTGTGCCCAATAGCCAGCCTCTATCGCTAAATCTACAGGTTTAGGTAATACCGCAACGTCTAAGAGTGCTGCACTTGCTTTGGCCATATGGTCACGAACTTGTTGAATTGTATCACCATATATGGTTAATGTACAGTGATGCTCGCCCATAACAAAATGCCCACTGACAAGCTGATTGAGTGCTTCGTCAATTTGTTCAATTTGGCTCGTTGCTACATCTCGTGCATCAATAAGATTACGCTGATGTCGTTGTAAATAGTCTTTAGCAGCATGTCGGGAGAGCACCGAAAAACTCTGCGTCAATACAAACTCGAAATCACTTTCCAGCAAAACATTCAATTGTCCTGGTTTGGTTGTTGCGTCGTATTCTTTAATTTCCAGCATTCCAAATCGACGCATTCCACTGATTGTTCGCAGTTCACCAAGAGCACCCCATTTTGAGAAAAAAGGTCGATTGATAGACATATAGTCAGAAAAACGGTCATGGCAAATTGGCATAGGGCGACATTCGCCATTGACAAGCATTCCGAGGAATTCAAGTGCAGAAGAATAAGCATGGCCATTTTTTTCATAAGTACCAAGAAGTTCTGCACCATAATGCTTTAATGATTGGCCTAAAGTACGATTAATGTCATTGAGTTCTTTGATACATAAGTCTTGTCGCATCTTTTTTTGATCAAGCGTTTCGCGCTCATGTTGAGAAAAGAACGACATAATTTTATCTGCTATTGGTTGGAAAACGATAGTCAGATACAGATCGTTAACCATCAGATTATAACCAGTAAAGCTTTGTCGATATTTTTCATCAAGCTGATAGCAAAACATTTGATCAAATGTTGAATCAGGATACTCATAAACACGACGGCGTACAATATGCGTCCAAAATGATAAATTAGCCGATGCAATACCCCGTAGAGTATTATTAAACTCTTTTGTCCATTGAAAAATATCTTCTTCTGAAGCACTTTGATGCGAGCGTCCGTCAATTTTCCAAATTGACAAATATTCCGCATTCTTCGTAGAGATAATCGTATCTGTAATATGATGTGAATAGGGAAGGAACAGGCTTACAGGTGTCTCTGATGCGAGACGTTTGCTGCTTTCAACAGCTGTCATGCTTATCTCCTTTTACTATAATTAGAGGGACTATAACTCGATGCACCCCAAAAGCTTTTATTGCGATTGCGAAACTTGGTATCGATCCATAACCACCAGATACGGAATGCTTTGTCATCGTTTTTTGTAATTTGCGCCATAACGAACCATAATGGCGGGGCTATAATCCACAAAAAGATATTTATTGTCATAGCAATAACAGCGACCCCCATAACCATAACAATAAGCGGCATCATAGGGACACCCCACATTGTTGGAACACGTGTCGCTCCCTTGAATAATGGGAATGATTTCTGTTCTTGTGATTTCATGGAATGTCCTTGTTATTGGATGTTAAATAATATGTGGCTAATATAGAAGGCTGCACCAGCAATAATGACACTGAATGCCCACCGTATGAATGTAGATCTTGCAATGATGCGAAGTATATAAATAAGCAAAAGAAATAAAAGAATGATGGCAGCAGCAATAGGAATAACCATACTTAACCCATATTGCATCCCTATAAAAATATCTAAGCTTTTTGTTTCCGTTTGAGCATATGCAGATTGAGTTATTAAGCACACAATTAAAACGATAACAATAATACTAATATTGTTGCACGTTTTTGCTTGAAGAATATTTGATTGCTTCATATCTTTTATTCCTATTTAAACTGAAGGTGTTATGAATAACATTTCCTTTTTTGCAATATGTTTATATTATTGTTGGTGCAAACCTACAATCGATAGATATGCTTAAACATTCTGTGTTTTATTAATTATGGTTGATTTCAATTAGGTTTGAATAACATTGCAACAAGTTGGGTTGCTGAGCCAGCAATGATAACGCCGATTGCCCACCGTATAAATGTATCTTTTTCGATGTAACGCCCTGCATAGCCAATTGCTAAGCACAAAAGGATGACGGCTGCAGCAACAGGAATAATGTTATTAATAAGATCGTCTCTTAGAGTCTCTAAAGCTGTTTTAGCCTTGCCTAGGTTTGCATATGCAGGATGCGTTATAAGAAAGGTACTTGTAGCTACAGAAACTGCAGCGATTCTTTTTTTACTTTTTAATTGGAAATTAATGAAGTTTTTCATGTTTTACTCTTAAATTAACGCCTTTATGAATATTTTGCATTTCTCATTACAAGAAGAATGGTATACTGTTATGTTGACAATCACTAGATATAAGTTCTTACTTTAAAAATACTTTGTATTATAACAACTTATCCTTAGCCTTTGAATAGCATTGTAACAAGTTGGGTTGCTGAACCTGCGATAACGACCCCGATTGCCCACCGTATAAATGTATCTTTTTCGATGTAACGTCCAGCATAGCCAATTGCTAAGCACAAAAGGATGACGGCAGCAGCAACAGGAATAATGTTGTCAATAAGATCTGTTTTGAGATTTGTTAAAGCATCTTTAGCATTTTTTAGTTCTGCATATGCAGGACGTGTTATAAAAAAGGCACTTGTAGCTACAGAAATTGTAGCGATTCTATTTTTGCTTTTTAAGTGAAGATTACTTATTTGTTTCATATTTTTTACTTTATCTCGAGTAAAGACGCCATGAGCACACTTTATTCTTTTCAACATGTACTATCTTAATTTCTAAGACATATATAAATTGACAAATATTTAAGAATATTATGTGTTATACTGGCACGTAGTTATTTTCATTTACCTGCGAATAAAAGCGAAGCAAGTTGCGTTGCTGAGCCAGCGATGATAACGCCAATTGCCCACCGTATAAATGTATCTTTTTCGATGTAGCGTCCCGCATAACCAATTGCTAGGCATAAAAGTATAACGGCAGCAGCGAGAGGGATAATGTTAGTTGTAAGGTCTGTTTGGAGACCTTCTAAAGCTTTTTTAGCAGTATCTAGTTTGGCTTGTGCATATACAGGATGCATTATAATAAAGGCACTTATAGCTGAAAAAAGTATGGTAATTTTATTGTTACTTTTTGATTGGAGATTAATGAATTTTTGCATGTTTTCCTCTTATTAATACTTCAAATCATATTTCACATATCCAATATAAATGAAACTGCTATTAGTTTATTTACAATTGATGAATAATTTTACTTTTCATATAAACATTTTGTATTATATATTGTTATAGTTAAATTTAACCGGCTGCACCTGTGAATAACAGTTTAGCAAGTTGGGTTGCTGAGCCGGCAATGATAACGCCGATTGCCCATCGTATAAATGTATCCTTTTCGATGTAGCGTCCTGCATAACCAATTGCTAAGCACAAAAGGATAACGGCAGCAGCAACAGGAATAATGTTTGCAATGAGGTCATCCCGTAAAGCTTCTAGCGCTGTTTTAGCTTTTCCTAAAGTTTGTTGGGCATACACAGGAGAACCCATAACGAATACAGCTATGAATGCAGAAATCGCGATAACTTTATTATTATTTTTCTGAAAGCTAATTAATCTCTTCATGTTATTTTGTCTCATTAAATTGTGGTTAGCATAAATATCTTTTTGCGGGACAAAAAATAATTTATTGCATAATAAAAATACTGAAATTTAAGTTTTTTCTTTTATAAAAGAAACATTTCATGGTTTAAATAATAAAGCGACAAGCTCACCTGCTGAACCTGCGATGATGACACCGATTGCCCACCGTACAAATGTATCTTTTTCAATATAACGCCCTGCATAACCAATTGCTAAGCCCAAAAGTATAACAGCAGCAGCGATTGGAATAATTCCAATCAATTCTGTCTTGAATTTATCTAAAGCATTTTTGGCATTTTCTAACTTTTGTGCTTGAGCACACACGGGATGTGCTAGAAAAAAAGCAACCATTATTGTCGCATTTGAGATGCTTTTATTAACTGCTCTTTGAAAGATATTTGATTGTTTCATATTTTTTACCCCAATTTAGATCACAGTTGATATGAATAGTTTATTTTTCTGATATGGTTTTTATTGATATAGATAAAATCTTTGGAATTCAGGTTTCTCTTTGAATAAAAAGATGTTTTATGGTTTTGTGAATAACATACCCACAAGCTCAACTGCTGAACCTGCGATAACGACACCGATTGCCCATCGTACAAATGTGTCTTTTTCGATGTAGCGTCCTGCATAACCAATTGCTAAGCATAATAGTATAACGGCAGCTGCGATAGGGATAATCGTTGTTAATTCTTTTTGAAATTCGCCTAAAGCCTTTTTTGCATTTCCTAAACCTTGTGCTTGGGCCCATACAGGATGAGTCATAAAGAATGCAATTAAAGTTACAGAGATCTGAGTTGTTTTATTACGAACTATTGTTTGAAGAATATTTAATTGTTTCATGTTTTTCATCCTGATTAAGATTAAAACTCCCATAAATAACCCCTCGTTCATTAAGAAACTTAAAGAGATATTTTGGATCAGCCCAAGTTCTTAGTTTTCCTCTTTGTGTAAGAAGCGTATATTTATTTGGCTTTCCGGTGATTGGATCATCGGCAACAAACGTAAAATACCATTCCTTTTCCGAGCGCATCACAATTGTAATTTCTCGTGCTGCTTTCTGATTAAATGCTATATCAACGCTGTTCTGTTCTATCATTTTCATTTTTTGCCCTCAATTAGAAGAGATTTTATCTAATCTTACTAATTAGAGCTTTAATATTTCTTTATCTACTTTTCATTGTAATATCCTATCAAAATTTTAGTTTTAATTTGTGATAACATCAATCATCACTCTAGTTGCTTTCTTAATGAAGAAGAATTCTCCGTTGCAAAAGCATCATGAGCGCTACTTGCTTTATGTGTAAATACATCTTCTAGTTCTTCTTTGGAAAGAGCTTCTGTCTTCGTTGTTTGTCTTTGTTCTCTTTCATGAATTTCTATATATTCTTGTGACGTTTGATCATCTACAAGATGAGAAGTTTTTACTTCAAAAAATGAAGAAATCTTCTGCATATAAAGGTTATTTAAATTTCCTATATTGTAGAAATTTAGCGCGGACTGTAATGTATCCTCTTTAGAGTTATATACAAATGCTGTTGGTTCATAGTGGTAGGTTAAAGCGGTTTGTTTAGCTTTAAGATTTTTGCAAAAACTAAATGTGTCAAAAAGAAAAAATGATTCCACATCTACGACACCACTTTGTTCCAAGTTTACGTCAAAATTATGTTTACTTTGTTTAAATTGTCTACTTGTTGCACTTCCTTTTTTAAATGAAAATGATTGACGGAATAATTTATTATTATCTGTTATATAAACATTATCCCGCGCTCCTTGTTCGATGAGGGCTAAAAATACTGGGCAGGGGGTATTGGATATGTATGCAGCAGCAAACATTGTGAAGTCTGAGACAATCATCAGCAATACACCTTATTATGAAAAATTTTATGGATACAAATGCCAATTCTGTGTGGTGCTTTTTGTTGCCGTCTTTTGATTTTATAAATTTGCAGAATGGGATTGTTTAACTTAGAATATTCTTTGTGATTATTGAACTGTTCTTTTCTAAGAAGATGTCTAATATATGCCAATATCCAACCAATAAGGTCAATGTGAGGGATAAAATAGGACACATTACGCCAACCAATATTATTGGACTTATGGAAAAAAGCGCTGCTTTTAAGCAAGAATGATCGTTGAGATTTTAATGAAGGGACTTGTTTTATACAATTTTTTAGGTGCAAAAATCTTTTCAAAAAACATTTATACGAAGTAAAAAGCCATTGTACTTGAGGGGGTCTCTTATTCTCATAATAAATTACACCACCATTATAGGAAGAGGGCTTGTTCTTTGTCGCATATTGCCATAGTTTATAGAATAGCGATTTATATTTACCTTTGACTACTGACTCATGAGAGTCAGAGAGGTGTGATGGTGTTTGTGCACTGTACTTACCAGTTCTCATGATTGAACTGAAAAAATATACAGTGCTGGTAATTGATATACCAATAAACAGCTTTTTGTAGTCCAAAGCACATCTCCGTCAAAGTGATATATTTATCGTAATTTTAATTTCGATAACAAATAGACGAAAATCGTCTATAATTATGTTTAAAATATGGCAAAGAGTAGTTCTTTTTTGCAAGGGGAGTAATTAAGGTGAATGATCTCAAAAATATGAATTTTGATGAACTACAAGAGATGCGTACACAAATCGATGTGGAATTGAAAAAACGGCAAGCAAAGGAAAAGCAAAATGCGCGGCGAAAAATTCTTGAAATTGCTAATGCTCATGGAATTGATATCGCTGATCTTGTAAATAAAGAGCGTCATTATCGAAATCCTAATAACCAATGGGAGTTATGGAATGGGCGGGGACGTAGACCTAAGTGGATTAAAGAGTGGTTGGAAAATGGGTATACACTTGATGAACTAGAAGTAACATAACACATGTGTAATATTACAAGATAAGGGAATACTAAAAATATGAATGCAAGAAGTATGCTCTTTTTGATCATTTGATATACAAAGATAATAAACGGATGTAGAGTATTGAGTGATCGAATAAGACGATAGGGAGCATGAACCAATGTATTTAAATGAAAAAGGTATTGTTGTAATAAATTGGCATCATCATTAAGCTTGCCAGCTTAAAATGCTGTAATTTTACTCTTAACATTTAATGGAATCACGTCCCTCATATAAAATAGAACGCTATTGTGCTGCACATGTGCGTGCTTTTTTAAGAGATATGTCTTAAAGCTCGTTACACCTATTTCATGATGGAGCTCGTGTGGGATATAAGGATAAAGCGCTACCAGGAAGGATATAAAATTTAATAGAGCATTCTCATCTTTACACTTAATAAAAGAAAAAGCTGGCAGCATCTATACTGCGTCAGCTCTTGGATATTATGACATTTTTTGGTGTTGTGAGAACTCTGTGTGCGAGAGCTCTTAGCACTTAGGAGAGTGAGGTTTTTTACGCTTTTTTTCGTGTTTTCACTCCCACGTTATTCCTGCTTATGACGTGTCAGAGTGTGATTTTGGTTACTTCAATATATCGAGATTTGAAATGAGAGGGGTTAACAATATTTGGGGTTTCTTATTCAAGTTGAAAACGATAAATGATCCTTATAAATCAATGCATTGATTTTAAGAGGAGCATTTTACCTCCTTTTTTATAGTTTTACTGACGTTGCTTTTTTTAGTCTGTGCACATAAATGGGTTTTATTGATTCCTTACAAAAAGGATTGAAATAAGAAAATTGATTGCGTCAGGATTCTAATCCAATACGTAAAATGATAATTTTATCAATCAATATGTTGTTAAATTAATATCCTTATATTTTTGAAATAGGTTTTGTAGAACAAGAGCTTTATGTTTTTCATAGATTTTGTTTAGTCTTTTTTTGTAAGACTATATATGTGAGACATTCACTTTATTTATTATTCGTATAGTAGATGTGAGTAAGTGTGTTGAAAATGGAAATTTTCTATGGCTAGTATGGGTTTTAATAGAATTTTATGACATATTTCTAAGTGTTTGTGATTAAAATTCATTGATATGCATGTATGTATCAGGAATAAAGAGTGCATTGAAAATGAAAAGATTGAGCATTTTTTATTTCTATCTGTTTTCTTTTATGGTGCAAAAATAGGGGTAATATGCAAGTTTACAATTATATGTGATGATATAGAGTGCGGAATACTTGGTTGTATATCAGAGTTTTTGAAATTGTGGCATTTCCATATAAATTGAAGGATTTGTCGTAAAATAGAACGAAACGGGATGCATTTGTGTTGCCAATTTACATGCTTTTTAAAAGAAATATTTTCAATGTAACTAAGCTCATTTTATGACACTGCTCGTGAATAATATAACGTATAAGTTCTCCTATGATCATATAAAATCTATCGTGCACCACCATCTTTATTTTAGTAATAGGATGTAAGGTGGTACCGTTACACACTTTGCCAATTTCCATGTTACGGATAGCTTTTTGCACTTGAGAGTGTTCATGAAAGGCGTTTTATTGCTTT
The DNA here is from genome assembly GCF_042196725.1 of Bartonella sp. AC158YNML. Classification (NCBI taxonomy): domain Bacteria; kingdom Pseudomonadati; phylum Pseudomonadota; class Alphaproteobacteria; order Hyphomicrobiales; family Bartonellaceae; genus Bartonella; species Bartonella sp. AC158YNML. The sequence continues at coordinate 116,850 of NZ_JBHIQU010000007.1, read as the reverse complement.
CTTTAAATTGTTTTATCTATACGCCAATTCCGCTTGTGATATGCAAAAGACATAATTTTGATTATTTCAATATATACAGATTTGAAATTAAGAGTATTTTACAATCTTCAGAGTTTTCATTCAATATGAGAACAATGAGTTATTATTATAAATAATAAATGTTATGTGCTAAAAAGCTTTGTTTATTTTGTTATGCTGTGAAAGAGCGTCCTTTGAGGTGTGATGATACAACCTCCTTGAAATATTAAATGTTTTTTTCAGTGTGTTATGAATATTCTTAAAGGATGACTTGTTTGTCGAGTCTTAATGTTTAAATAAAATGCGTGAGGGAGAGGTCAAGGGAAACATTCGATAAAAACCCGTACTGTAAACAGATCAAGTCGAGAGGGAATTTTTTCTTAAAGTGGGAAGCCGTGTAGAAGACGTGGGGCATTTGGAGTGAGTCCGGCAGCTTCTTGAATGAAGTATTTTTTTATTTTTGGCGCTTGATTAATGATTCCAAGGCCGGTATCGCGGAGTATCCGTAAAAGAAGGCTATCATTAGAAAAGAGTTTATTAAGCCAATCATTGCTTAAAGCCATACGGACAATTTCAAAACGTCTCCAGCTTTGATAGCGTTCTAAAGCTGTGAGAGAGCCAATGTCAAGACCTAGTCGTGCTGTTTCAATAATCACTTCAGCCAGCGCAGCGCTATCGCGTAATCCTAAATTGAGTCCTTGTCCTGCAATGGGGTGGATGGTATGGGCGGCATCGCCAACGAGAGCAAAACGTGGTTTAACGCATTGACGTGTTAAAGAAAGGCTCAAAGCAAAAGCTTGACGTTCGCCATTCCAAGATAGTTTTCCTAATCGATGGCCGATGCGTCTTTCGAGTTCTGTTTCAAAAATAAGTGCATCCGCTTTGAGATAATATTGCGCAGTTTTATGGTCTTCATTCCACACAATAGCGGATCGGTTGCCTTTGAGAGGGAGAAGAGCGAAAGGGCCAGCAGGTAAAAAATGTTGAATTGCTTGACCATAATGGGGTTTTTCATGTTCAATTGTGCAGATAATTGCTGTTTGTTTGTAGGGATGAGAAAAGTTTCTAAGACCTGCTTTTTTGCGTAATTTCGAATGGGCTCCGTCGGCTGCAATAAGCAATTTTGTTTGCCAAACCTCTTCATTATTTAGAGTGACGGTTATGTGTTGGTCTTCTTGATGAAAATCAATGACACGCGTGTTTGCAATAACAGGGATATTGAGATCTTTAGCACGTTTTTTTAAAGTGTTGATGAGTTCTCTATGTTCTACCATAGCAGCAAAGGGTTCATTGGGGGTGATATCGCCTTCAAAGGTTAAAAGAGTGGGTTTGACAGGGTCATTTGTCCCTGTATCTGTGATGATCATTGAACGAATGGGTTGCGCATAGGGCTCTATAGGTTCCCAACATTGTAATTGTTTTAACATACGAATAGAAGCAGCAGCAAGGGCAATGGTTCGTATGTTAGAAGCAGGGGTATCTCCTTGAGGAGCAGCATCAACGATTTTTATTTTCAGATTAGGGGCTGTTTGCTTGAGTGCTATCGCTAGGGCTAAACCGACAGCCGCCCCTCCTGCAATGAGCAGATCACATTGTTTAGTTTTATGAGATTTAATTTTTTTATTGGGTTGTACATCTTTATTGCGATTAGAACACACAATTCTTCTTCCATTGTTTATAGTTTGCTTTCTTTTAAAAAGAATATCTTTTTACATTGCCTAAAATATCTTAACTTTTACTTTTCTCTCTGCTTTACAAAAACGAGATTTCTTTTTAGCGCCAATCTGATGACAGATTGGTTTTTCAGAGTTTTTCTGCTTAATTATTTATGTGATTCATCTTACAGATTTATCGGATAAGCTTTTTTAAATATCTTCTTCAATTCTTTTTACACTTGGTTGATAAAAAAGAAAACTAAAAATAAACAAAGATGGTCGTGTATTTTTTTAAGTTGTGTGAGTTACTTCAGTATGCTTGTCCTGAAGGGGGACATTTCGTTAGTATGATAGATAAAAATAGATAAAAAATTGTGGTCATTCGTGATGGTTAAAACAGTATTCATATTTCGCCGTTATCATGATGTAGCGTAAAAAATATTATTTGTTTAAGAAGGTGCCTATAGCACCCATGTAACACTTTACACATGAGGTGTTTTTGGGTTGATCGTGTGATAAATATTCAGGGAGAGCTTTTTTTGCGCCTTATGAAGGATTATCTCTTAGGGTGGTGGTATATGAATGATATGAAGTGGTTAGAAGGTAGAACGCACTAGATAAGAAGTCGGATTGTTTACAGGCTATTTGTTTACAAATTGGTACAGAGTTTAAGCTTCATCCTTTTTTAAGAGAGAGAGGGAGTTATAACTCTTTAAAATATAAAAGTTTTGTATTTGGAATTGATAGATGCACCGAAGTTCTTCTCCTTATGATTCATTAGAAGTGCGAAATTCTCAAGGTTCGCGTCTTATTGAGATGTTTTTACGTCAGATAGGAGTATTTATTGGGCTCGGGCTTTTGGGCTTTATTATTTTTTGTGTGTTTGCTTTGGCGACGTGGAATGTTGCGGACCCATCTTTAACTCATGCAAGTACAAATGAGGTTACAAACCTTATGGGGTGGATGGGGGCAATTTTTTCAGATTTTATTATGCAGTTTTTTGGCTTGGCAAGTCTTTCTGTTTTGTTGCCACCGTTATTTTGGTCTTTTCTCTTGTTGGCGCAAAAGAATATCTACAATTTGACTTTGCGCTTTTTTTTATGGGTGCTATCAACGATTTGTTTTTTAATTGCTTTTGCTCTTATGTCACCTATTACTTCTTTTACTTATTGGCCATTGCCAATGGGATTGGGAGGGGTTTTAGGAGATAAAGTTTTAAGTGTTGCTTCTTCAGTCTTTCCTCTTTTTCTTTCTCCTCCTTACACGGTGTTTTTCAGTGTTGTTTTTATTCTTTTAGGTTTTTTCACCGCTGCTTTTGCTGGTAATGTAATATGGCGGCGTCGAACAAAGAAAAGAAAAGAAAAAAACATTCCAAAAGACGAAATCATTAATCCAGTCTTTGAGTTGGAAGAAGATACGGAATATGCCACAGAGGAGGATCGTGAAAATCATGGTTTTTTTGCGACAACTTGTGGCGCTCTTTTGCATCTTTTTTATTTTTTACAAGCGCGTTTTTTTCGTTTATTCTGTTTCAAAAGGCGTTTTCAGAGTAAAGGGCAAGGAAAGCCATTTGATCGGATTGAGCCAACTTTTTTAGGTGAAAAAGTAAAGCGTGAGGAAAATCAAAATAAAGCTTATGTTTCTCCTGTTAAAAATCGAAAGTCTTTAACAGGTTCTTCAAATGGTGGCTTTGTTCTTCCACTTGTAGATTATCTTTCGGTTCCACCACCGTCTGTTAGGGATGCAAAACTTTCACCTGCTTCTTTAAAAGCAAATTCTCAGGAACTTGAAGGGGTTTTGTTAGATTTTGGGGTCAAAGGGAAAATTATAGATGCCTGTCCTGGACCGGTGGTTACTTTATATGAATTTGAACCGGCTGCTGGCATTAAGTCTTCTCGTATCATCAGTCTAGCAGATGATATTGCGCGCTCGATGCGCGCGATTTCTGCTCGTGTTGCTGTAGTTCCAGGGCGCAATGTGATTGGAATAGAATTGCCCAATGCAAAGCGTGAGATGGTTTATTTAAGAGAAATTGTGCAAGCGCAGGAGTTTATTGAAAGCAAAGCAAAATTGGGGCTTGCTTTGGGTAAGACAATTGGGGGAGAAGCTGTTATTGCGGATTTAGCAAAAATGCCTCATCTTTTGGTTGCTGGTACAACAGGATCAGGAAAGTCTGTTGCTATCAATACAATGATTTTATCTCTGCTTTATCGGATGACACCTGAGCAATGTCGTCTCATTATGGTGGATCCAAAAATGCTTGAACTTTCGGTTTATGATGGCATTCCTCATTTATTAACACCGGTGGTGACAGATCCTAAAAAAGCCGTCATTGCTTTAAAGTGGGCTGTTCGTGAAATGGAAGAGCGCTATAGTAAAATGTCAAAACTTGGCGTTCGCAATATCGATGGGTTTAATGCACGTCTCAAGGAGTCAGAAGGTCAAGGAGAGACAATGGTGCGTACAATTCAAGTTGGATTTGATCATGAAACTGGTGAGCCTCTTTATGAAACGGAAACGCTTGATTTTAGTCCTATGCCCTATATTGTTGTCATTATTGATGAAATGGCTGATTTGATGATGGTTGCTGGTAAAGATATTGAAGGAGCGGTTCAACGCTTAGCACAAATGGCGCGCGCTGCTGGTATCCATGTGATTATGGCAACACAGCGTCCTTCTGTTGATGTTATTACTGGGACGATTAAAGCCAATTTTCCTACACGCATTTCTTTTTCAGTGAGTTCAAAAATTGATAGCCGAACAATTCTAGGCGAACAGGGGGCCGAACAACTCTTGGGGCAGGGAGATATGCTCTTCATGATGGGAGGAGGACGTATTCAGCGTGTGCATGGACCTTTTGTTGCGGATGATGAAGTGGAGCAGGTTGTTGCACATCTCAAAGCGCAAGCACGACCTGATTATTTGGAAACAATTACGCAAGAAGTTGAAGAGGATGGTGCTGATGTTTCTTTGGCTTCTCCTTCAGAAGATGATCCCTATAGTCAAGCTGTTGCTATTGTTCTTCGTGACCGTAAGGCTTCTATTTCTTATATTCAACGCCGTTTAGGCATTGGTTATAACCGTGCTGCAACATTGATTGAGAGAATGGAAGAAGAAGGGATTATTAGTCCAGCAAATCATGCAGGGAAACGAGAAATTTTAGTCCCTGCTGAAGAAGAACGCTTTTGAAAAATCTTGATAATTGTTTTTTAATAATATCTTATAAAAATAGGTAGCTATCCTACTCTGCCGTAAAAAGTTGATATCATCATACATTGTTCCAGTCCTTGGTATTTGAGGCAATTCATAAGAAGTATTTTTATTCTTTAGCTTATATAATTTTTATCCATATGTCGGCCTTGCTTGTGATATGTAAGCCAATGATTCAATATGAGATAAGTATATGGTGAGAAAATCTTACGGTATTTGACATTATGATTCACGGTGAAAAATGATAATTTACCATTATAAATCAAGGTATAGATGTGAAATAATGTCATGTGAGGTGCTGTAGTATAAAAGTATGCAAGGCTTGATATATTAAGTGTTTTTTTAAGGCTGTATTGAATATTTAAGGTAGGGGTTATCAGCTTTATGTAAGGTGAAGCATATGGGGTGAGAAGCCAAGGGGAACCTACTAAAATCCAAACTGTTTATAGATCTGATCGGGTGGGGACTTTTATTCTTTTTGGTGAAGTCAAACAACCTTTTTGTTTCTGAAAAGAGTTTTCAGATTCGCAAAGTACTATGTTTAGTTTTTCATCGGTTCGTGTATTGACTATAATCTATGTTGTTTCAAAGATTATGGGTGGGGAAAATATATTATGCGTTTAGCAAATTAGCAGAAACGTAGGAATGTGAGTACTTGTGGGAGCTTCAAAGGCAGATTGTTTCTTTGGAAACAATACCGCAAACGGTTAAAGAATATAAGACGGATGTTTTGGGGGGGCTTCTTCTTGAGCAGATGATTATTGTCAAGCTGTTGCTGTTGTTCTTTGTGATGATTAGGCTTCAAATGCTTATATTCAACACTGTTTAGGCATTGCTTATAATTCGTGCGGCGACATTGATTGAGAAAATGGAAGAAGAAGGCGTCATTGGTTCAGCAAATTATGCGGGAAAACGGGAATTTTGTGGGGGGACTTTTGGAGAAGAATACTTTTAAAAATCTTTTGATAGTTTTTTCAAATAATATCTTTATCTTATAAAGCAGGGTATTTATTCATCATTTGTTGTTTATGATAAAGCCAATTAAGTATTGCTTGGGAGCATTTTTTATGAAAACGTCTTTTTTGTCGCAAAGAAGAGTCTTTGGGTTTGTGGGGATTATTGTCTTTTGGTGTTTAACTTTTCCTGCTTTTTCGCAAGCCTCTAATAAAGTGGCAAAGGCGCAGAATGTTGTGAACCATTTTGCGGCAATCAAAACAATGACAGGTGATTTTATTCAATTTAGTCCAAAGGGAAAGATGTCTCAAGGAACGTTTTATCTAGAGCGTCCAGGGAAAATTCGTTTTATTTACAAGAAAATGCCTTTACAGATTATTGCAGATGGTCAATTTGTGGGCATTAACAATCGGGCTTTGAATACTTGGAACTTTTCACAACTTTCGCAAACGCCAATGAAATTTCTGTTGGATGATAAAATTGACGTATCTTCTGGGCGTTTGTTGGCCTTTCGCGAAGATCCTGGGGCCGTGACGATTGTTTTGCGTGATCAAACGATTGGGGTAGGGCAAATAAGGATGGTTTTTGATTCTCAAGGTTCTGCTTTGCGGCAGTGGACAATTGTTGACCAACAAAATTTGGAAACTACTGTGCAGATTATGAATGTGCAGACAGGCGTTCGATTCGCTAATGGAATGTTTAAACTTCCTTCGCAGAAATGAAGAAATAGTGTCACGTTATTGAGATTAAAACAGATGTTTTTTCGTATTGCGACTTGGAATATTAACTCTATTCGTTTGCGTCTTGCACAGGTTTTTCAGTATTTGGAACTCTTTCCTGCAGATGTATTGTGTCTACAGGAAACAAAATGTCCAGATGCTTTATTTCCAGTGAGAGACTTTGAGGCAGCAGGATATAAGCATATCGCACTGAGTGGACAAAAATCTTATAACGGGGTGGCTATTGTTTCTCGTTTACCTTTTAAAAAGGTAGAAAAGCGTTTTTTTTGTCAAAATCAAGATTGCCGCTATATTTCAGTAATTGTGGAAGTCCATGGGAGAATCTTGCGGATTCATAATTTTTATGTTCCTGCTGGGGGAGATATTCCTGACGCTGATGTGAATGAAAAATTTCGTCATAAGCTTGATTTTTTAAAGGAAATGTCTCTTATCCGCGCAGATCAGGAAAAGGGGATATCTTCTCTTTTGCTGGGCGATTTGAATATTGCTCCTTTGGCAGAGGATGTTTGGTCTCATCAACAATTGTTGAAGGTTGTAAGCCATACCCCCATTGAAACCGAGCGTTTACAGGATTTGTGTTGTCAAGGTGGGTGGGTTGATCTTATGCGGTTGCATATTCCTGTTCCTACTAAACTTTACACATGGTGGAGTTATCGTGCACGCGATTGGGCGCTTACGGATCACGGGCGGCGGCTTGATCATATTTGGTCCTCTCCAGATTTAGCGCCTTTTGTGGTGGATCTTGCGACTTTTCGTGATGCACGCGGATGGGAACGTCCTTCAGATCATATTCCTGTGCAAACTGTATTTGATTTTACAAGTTAATTTTGAAATAAGAGGTAAATAAAGTATTAATATAAATAATGATTCTGAAAAAATGCGGGAGACTAGATGCATATCAGAAATCTCAAATGGGGCGCTTCTTGGGGATTGCTTTTTTGTGTCTTGCTTTGTTTTCTTTTGCCAGGATGTATGGTTGGTCCAAATTATCATAAGACATCTTTTCGTGTTCCAGCTCAATGGGGACAGAAATTTGCCCAGATATCTGGGCATTCAATTGCCCTTGCTGGATGGTGGCGACGGTTAAATGATCCAGTTTTAAATGCGTTAATGGATGAGGCTATTTCTGGGAATAATGATGTTGCAGTTGCTAAAGCCCGAGTTCGTGAGGCACGGGCGAGTTTAGGGCAAGCATTGGGATCTTTGTTGCCAAGTGCGTCAAATACAATTTCAGGAACCCGTAGCGGATCTGAACAATCTGGTGCATTGAGCCAATATCGTAGTGGATTTGATGCGAGTTGGGAGCTGGATTTTTTTGGTGGGCATAAGCGAGGCGTTGAAGCAGCACGATATGGTCTTGAAGCGGTGGTGGAAGATATGCGCGCTACCATGGTCATATTGTTAGGAGAGGTGGCAACAAATTATGTTCAAATACGCGGTTGGCAACAAAAGTTGTTGATTGTGCGGCAAATTGCTGCAACACAGCGCAAAACATATGAATTGATGTGTGCTAAATTAGCAGCAGGTGATATTTCTGAACTTGATGTTTCAAATGCAAAAGCGCAAATGGCCAATACAGAAGCCGATATATCTCAGATGGAAGCCAATGTGGCAATGAGTATGCATCGCCTTTCCGTTTTGACTGGTCATGTCCCTACGGCTTTGAAGGGACTTTTGCAAAACAATGCCAAACAAGTGAAAATTCCACAACCACAATGGCCAATATCAGCAGGAATTCCAGCAGATATTTTATTGTCGCGTCCAGATTTACGACGGGCAGAGCGCCAATATGCGCAAGCAACAGCCCGCATTGGTCAGCGTGAGGCAGAACGTTATCCATCCCTCACTTTAACGGGGAATATTTCAACAGCAGCAACAGCAATGGACCAATTATGGAAAAGTTCAACCATTGGCTGGTCTTTTGGACCTGGTCTTCGTTTCCCTTTCTTTAATGGAGGACAGATTGTTGCCTCTATTGCGATGGCGCGGGCACAGCGTGATCAGGCTTTTATTACTTATCGGGCGGCTGTATTGAGTGCTTTAGAAGATGTGGAAAACGCGCTTGTGAGATTAACAAAAGAACATCAGCGCCTTGAAAAGCTTGTCATTGCAAATAAAGCTTTTTTGCATTCTTTACAACTTTCACGAAGCCTTTTTGAAAATGGAAATATCAGCTTCCTTGAATTGTTAAATGCTGATCGTTCCTATTATTCTGCGCAAATGGCACTTAAAGATAGCCGTATTGCTTTAGCTACCCAATATATTGCTCTGATGAAAGCATTGGGGGGGGGATGGGATGGAGTCGTTGATGTGTCACGTCCGGAAGTTGTTGATGGTACATCCCATTCGCTTGTAAAGGTAGGGCAATGAAAAAAAATTTCATCAAAGATTTCATTAGAAAACACAAAAAACTTTCGTTATTTCTTATTTCTCTCTTCATTATCATCATTTTATTGTGGCTACGCTCTGTTTTTTTTGGAACATCCACACCAATATATATGACAGCTGTGGTGAAGCGTGGTGATATCGAGGAAAGTGTTTTGGCTTCTGGACTTGTGCGTCCTTATCGGTTGGTGGCGGTTGGGGCACGTGCTACGGGGAGGGTGGTTTCCATGCGCGTTCTTCCAGGCAGTGTTGTCAAAGAAGGAGATCTGTTGGCAGAAATTGATCCTACAGATCAAGAAAATGATCTGAAAAGAAAAAAAGCAGCTTTATCTCATTACTATGCGAATTTAGTGGAACAAGAAGCTTATCTTGCTCTTGCTCAGAAAAATTTAGCGCGGCAGAAAAAAATGATAGAATCGCGTGCAATTTCAAAAGCTAATCTTGATGATGCAGCAACACAAGTGAAAATACGCGAAGCGCAAATTGCTCAACTGCAACAGCAGATTGTACAAGCCAAAATTGATGTGGAGAGTGCAGAGGTTAATCTCGGTTATACGCGAATAACTGCTCCTTCGGCGGGAACCGTTTTGGCAACGGTTGTTGAAGAAGGACAGAATGTTAATGCTGTTCAGTCTGCGCCTACAATTGTTATTCTAGGCGATTTATCAAAGATGACAGTCAAAGCGCAAATTTCGGAAGCTGATATTCTTAAAGTTCATGCCGGACAACCTCTTTATTTTACGGTATTGGGCAATTCACACCGTCGTTATGAGGGCACTTTGGAAAGAGTCGAGCCGGCTCCTGAATCCATTCGTGCTGATGTGAGTATTAATCCTGGCGCAGGAGGATCTAGCTCTCTTGTGTCATCGGCAATTTATTATAATGGGGTTGTGCATGTTGATAATAAAGACAATTTTTTGCGAACCTATATGACCGCTCAAGTTCATATTATTCTAGGACGTGCTCAGAATGTTTTGTTGGTTCCAAGTGATGCTTTGCGTGATGAAACAAAAGAACACAAAGCATGGGTTTCACTTTTGGTGGGAAAAAATAAAGTGGTGGCAAAACAAGTGACTGTGGGGCTTAATAACAAAGTGATGGCAGAAATTGTTTCAGGGCTTCAGGAGGGGGATGTGGTTATTACCGGTTCACGCGATGGTGTGATGCCAGAAATCCCTTATGAACAGAACGAAGATGAGAATTAAGCTATGAAAGCAGAAAAAGCAGATGCTGTTTTCGTTTTAGAAAATATTGTGCGCAAATTCCCTGCGGGTGAAACATTTGTTACTGTTTTGAAAGAGATTAATCTAACCATTAAACGTGGTGAAATGGTGGCGATTGTAGGGGCTTCCGGTTCTGGAAAGTCCACATTGATGAATATTTTAGGCTGTCTTGATCGACCAAGTTCTGGTCGTTATTGGATTTCAGGAAAAGAAATAGCTTCTCTTTCTGCTGATGAATTATCAGCTTTGCGGCGCAATCATTTTGGATTTATTTTTCAACGCTATCATTTGTTGAATGAACTCACCGCTCTTGGAAATGTTGAAATTCCAGCTATTTATGCGGGCTGTGCTCCAGATGTGAGAAAAAAACGTGCTCAGGACTTGTTAACACGCTTAGGCATGGGAGAGCGAGTTAATCATCGTCCTAATCAGCTTTCAGGAGGACAGCAACAGCGGGTGTCTATTGCGCGAGCATTGATGAATAATGCGGAGGTTATTCTCGCTGATGAGCCAACAGGTGCTTTAGATAAACATAGTGGTCAAGAGGTGTTGCGTATTTTGGATGAGCTTCATCAAGAAGGGCGCACCATTATTATTGTAACGCATGATATGCAGGTGGCTGAAAAAGCAGATCGTATTATCGAAATCAGTGATGGGGAAATTATTTCAGATACTGTATCAAAGGGTAAAAAAACAAAGGTTGCGTCTTATATTCAGGAAAAACAAAATTTGAAAGATCAAAAAACATTAGGTTTTTTTCGTTCTTTTGTTGAACGTTTTCGTGAAACATTTGTTATGGCTTTGTTAGCTATGAATGCCCATCGTATGCGGACTTTTTTAACAATGCTCGGGGTGATTATCGGTATTGGAGCAATTATTGCCATGGTGGCTTTGGGGACTGGCACGCGGGAAAAAATACTGGAAAATTTTAAAAGTTTGGGCTCCAATACCTTGACTATCTTTCCTGGGAAAAGTTTTTCTGATCCACAATCAGAGAAGATAACCAGTCTTGTTGAAGCGGATGCAGAAGCTCTTTCTGGCTTGCCCTATGTTTCTGGTGTAACGCCTCAGATTTCAGCAAGTTCTACGATTCGTTTTGGTTCCGTTGAAGCTAATGCTGTAATTGCTGGGGTGGGAGAACAATTTTTTCAAACACAAGGGCTTAGAGCTGTTGAAGGACAATTGTTTGATCAAAAAAGTGTGAGTGAAAGGGCTGTTGATCTCGTTATTGAAAAGGAAGCCGTTTCTGTTCTTTTTCCTCATAGCCATGAGAGTCCACTTGGAAAAGTGGTGCATGTGGGAAAGGTTCCTGCACGTATTGTGGGGGTGGTCGATCCGCAAAATAATGGAGGTAACTCAAATACGTTGCAGATCTATTTGCCCTATACAACCGTGCAAACTCGTTTTCTTGGGACCACGCAGGTTCGTGCCATTATGGTTAAGATTACTGATGAGATTGATTCACATTTAGCAGAGACTATGGTGCGACGTTTTCTCATTATGCGCCATGGAGGGGAAGATTTTTTTATTAGAAATTCCGAATTTTTTCGTGAACGTATCATGGAGAGTACGCATATTTTAACGCTTTTAGTGTCTTCAATTGCAGCAATTTCATTGATTGTAGGGGGGATTGGCGTGATGAATATTATGTTGGTCACGGTTTCTGAGCGGATCAATGAAATTGGGGTGCGTATGGCTGTTGGTGCACGGCAGAGTGATATTTTGCAACAATTTCTCATTGAAGCAATTTTAGTGTGTATGATTGGAGGCGGTTTAGGAATCCTCTTTGGATTTTCTATTGGAGGCTTATTTTGGCTCTTTAAGGCACCTATCCACTTGGTTTATACAATTGATTCAATTATTGTATCTCTTACTTTTTCGACACTTATTGGGATATGTTTTGGCTTTTCGCCAGCGCGACAAGCTTCACGGCTTGATCCTGTTGTTGCACTCTCGCGTGATTAAGCGGTTATCAATTTAAGATATATTGGTTGTTATATCAACTTGAACGAAACATTTATGAAGCAAAATATGGATGGGAAAAGTTTAGCATTATTTGCTGCTTTCTCCTAAAAAATGCTGTATTTGTTAAGTGGAATCCTACTAGACCATGAAGTTTATAGCACAACGCATCATGTGAGATGTGGTGGTATAGGGTGTGTAAGCTTCCTTGAGGTATTAAATGTTTTGGGAATACTTTGTGAATATTCTTCAACTTTTCTTATCGCACCTTTGCAAGTGAATCCCATTAAGCAGAAAGCTAAGCGGAATCCGCTAGAATTGAGACTGTTTACAGACTGGATTTCTTTAAGAATCCCTGTCTTTTCAGATGTGTAAAGGAAGCTAAATGAAATATAATGCGCGCTGACTTTTAAGATTTAATCTAAAGAAGCGGGGGGAAGTGAAGTGTATATCTTTTAACAAACAAAAGAACAAAAAAGCAAGTCAAGACAAAAACAGCTTAAAATCCACCCCTCCAAAAAAACAACTGGTATACGAGGCGTGTTAATCTATAGAGTTTCCCTTTTGTTTATTCGTAGACTGGTTCTTTTTTTCACACATTGTATGGCAATAGAAGGAACGTTCGTATGAGTAACCTTTGGTTTGGGATTCTTTATAGCTTTATGCGATGGAGATATAGGTTCCTGCGAAGCTTTAGATTTGTATGGAGTATGCGATAAACACACCTATGGGTTTATGTTGCTGGGAAGCTAAAACTATATTGCTTATTATGTGTATTGGCATAGCTTATTATTGGTTTTATGATAGATTTTAATTGCGTTTAGCTTCAGGCGACAAGCTTTTAACTTTTTAAATAGAGAAACATCAAAAAGCAGTTCAAAAAAATAAAAATAATGAAACAAACCTCCACATTCTCGTGAATGGTACGCATTGCCTTATGTTTTTGTTCTTCACGTTCTTTAAAGGGGGTGTGTTTTCTTATGGTAAAAAGAATGCTGCAAACAGAATATACTTTATGTTGCACATTTATGCACTTATGTTAAAGAAACATCTCTTGGTGCGTTCAAAGTTCATTTCATGGTGCGCGTGTATTAAAAAGAGAGTTTTCGTTGAGAGGAAGTTCCCTAGACTGCTATAAGGTCTATTTATCCCCTCCCTCTTTAGGCTTCATGAAGTAATAAGCCAGCACCGTTACACTATTTGCCAGACTCCAATGGTAATACTGCTTAGCACTTGGGATAATTGATAAGAGGTATATTTTACATTCTTAAGTGATAAGGGCTGTTGCGATATTTCGGATATGGGTAAAGTGTATGGCTTCTTGTATTTTTTATGAAACATAAAGATGGTGGTATAAATAGATCTTATAGTGGTCTGGGGAGGATTCATTTACGAGGGCTTTTATCCTATTGGGATATCATATACAAATCAGAGCTGCGAGATAAGTTTTGGATGTGAGAGATGTTTCTTTAAAACAAGTACGTGAATGTGCCAGTATATTGAGGCATTCTACTTTGCTTTTATATTCTCAAGCTAAGGATAGTCCATATATCCCCATCAACCTGATCTTTATGGATATGACACAAAGGATATGTACAAACCACTTAAGACAAAGCATTAATTTATAATGATAATTTAGCGTTATTCAATTTGAATTAGAAAACCTAATACCGTAAAATTCTCTCATTTCAAACCTGCTTATCTTGAATCAATCAAAATTACTTGCTTGCACGTCACAAGCGGGTAGGCTATGTGGGTAAAAAATGTATAAGAAAAAATTAAAAATGGCTCTTATGAACTGTCTTAAGTGCCAAGAGTTGTTGCAACACCTACGGGCTGGCAAAGTGGTGATGGTGCCGGCTTGCTTCTTCACAAATGTACAGATGGAGGTGCACAATGGATTTACCGTTATACCATCCATGGTTGCTGTCGTGAAATGAACTTGGGGGCGTTAAGAATGTCTCTTTAAACAAGCCCGTGCAACTGTAACTGGGTGGCGCTCTGTTCTTCGCGAAGGTCGTAACCCAATTAAAGAACGTGACAAACAAAAACGTGAGGCAATAAGCAATCTCCATTATTTAAAAGATATTGCTTTAGATACTTTTAAAAATTGTAAAGCTGAATTAAAAGGAGATGGTAAAGATGGAAACTGGTTTTCACTTTGAAATTTCACATTTTACCCAAATTAGGCTGTTTGTCTTTTTCAGGAGATTATACAAACAGAGATACGCAATACCCTTGCTCCTATTTGGCATACAAAAGTTGATACAGTGCGTAACGCACTGAAACGTCTTAATATTTGTCTCAAACATGCTGCTGCCTTGGGGTTGGATGTCGATTTAAAAACAACAGAAAAAGCACGTGCTCTCTTAGGTAAACAACGCCATAAAACCTTCAATAGATCGGCTATGGATTGGAGAGATGTGCCGGCTATAAGATATTTTGCGAAGTATCAATCCTAACACAATAGGCTTTGCGCTTGCTTTGCCTTGAGGGGCAGGGCTTTTCTATAATCTTATGGAGGAAACCCGTGTGGAAGTGAAAAGACAAAACGCTATGAAGCGGCCAGAAGGTGACAAGGTTTAAAGTCACAAGAATAAAGGTCAGAAGGCGGTTCTGATATAGACTTGCAGTGTTTTAATATATTGGAATATGAGAATGCGGGCTTGCCTGATCTGTTGTATTGTGCTTTCAGCTTTGCTCTTCTTCACAGGATAAGCAATGAAATGGATATCAGGCATGAGATATTTAAGTTCACGCATCGAGCGCCACACATGGTAATCATGGGTGACGATATAAAGGGTTTTATAGTGATGCTTTTTGATCCAAGCGGCGCTTTCTTCGGCGTTTCCTCTGGTGTTAATCGCTTGATGCCCAATGTCAATACAACAGGAGATAAGCCGTGGGGTAATATGCATGTTATGCATGAAACTCTTCAGGTTGGTTGTGGTGTTTACACCACTGATGAGGAGTCGTGAACCAAGCCCCTTTTGTAAGAGATGAAGTCCTGTCTCTATTCGGTTTTCTCCGCCTGTAAGCACGATAATGGCATCCGCTTTGGGGAGAGGCGTTGGGGGGACAAGTCGTTCGGTTTTTTCAGAAAAAATAATAAAACCGCCCCAGAAAATGAAAACAGTGATTGCAAGAGTAAGGGTTGTTGGTGGAAAATAGCGAAATAAAAGCCATGGAGACCAACTATTATAGTGGGGCCGTTTTGGAAGAGGACGTTCTAAATTGTTTTGCGTCAATGAGTTGAAAGTGTTGTGAGTCATAAATTAAAATAAACCGTTTTCACATTGATCGATTTTTTTCAGTTGCGCTAAAATAGTCATGCGATTTGTAAGGGTGGTGAGAAAAGAAACGAAAATAATAAGCAGAGTGATTTTGCCATAAGGAACGGAACTTATGGAAATATGTCCTAATAAAGCCGTTATTTGGCTGGCTTCTGCTCTTCCCAAGTTATAATTTGTCCAGAGACAAAAGGCTGAAAACAGAAAGATGCTTGTGAAACCACCATATAAAGCACCGCGCAGTGCCGTTTTAAAAAAATGCCAATCAAATTGACGCGCAATGAAAAGGGTTTCAGTGCCAAGAAAATATAGCACATTAATAATATGGGTATTTTCTGCCAATGCATTGCGGGTGGCAAAAATGATGGTGAGGATTAGAGAGCCTAGAACCAATGCTAAAATTGAAAAACCGATAAAAACCGTGGTGTATGCCATGGTCGCAAAACGATGGACCCAAACACGGTGATCATCAAATTGACCGCCTGGAATTTGAGTTTTAATGGCATGATTGATGGCAGCAAAATTGATTTTTTCATCTCTTTTCAGAGTCACAATGATGAGGCGGGGAAGGGGAAGTTCATTGATATTGAAGCCTGTTCCAAGCCATGGCTCTAGTAATTTTTCTGTAGCTTTTTGGTCAACAATTTTTGCATCTTGTACACCAGAAAATGTTTTAACCAATTGTACGGCATCACGGAGTGCTTTGTTGATATCAACATTGTCAACGGGGCGTATTTGTATTGTTGCTTCATAGCTAATCTGATTACTCCAATTTTGGGCGGCATGTTGGACTAAATCAACACCGATTAAGGTGAGACTTGAGAGAAATGTCATAATTGCAATCACTGCAACCAGCGCTTTTCCAGAAATATTGCTACTGGGAATAATCGCTGTTGTGTTTTTTTTATTACTTGTAAAAATGGGGAAAGACTTATTCATGAATCGTCATCCGTCCATTATGGAGAAGCATACGCCGTGCTGCAACTTGTTCCATTAAGGCAATATCATGGGTGGCAATGATAACAGCTGTTCCAAAACGATTTAATTCAATAAACAAACGGAGTAGGCGTTTTGCCAAGGGGGGATCGACATTTCCTGTTGGTTCATCCGCAAGGAGGATTTCAGGCTGGTCAATGAGCGCGCGTGCAATGGCTACCCTTTGTTTTTCTCCGCCGGAAAGAACCGGTGGTAAAACATGAATGTGATCTCCCAGACCTACCCAACAGAGAAGATCTTCCACTTCACTGCGATAGGTTGCTTCTTCTTGTCCTTTTATGCGTAAAGGCAAGGAAACATTTTCATAAGTGGTCATGTGATCAAGGAGACGAAAATCTTGAAAAACTACACCGATACGTTGTCGTAGCGCAGGGAGCTCTTGTCGTTTGAGCAATGCTGTGTCTGTTCCAAAGAGATCAATATGACCGCGGGTGGGTTTGAGTGCCAAAAACATAAGACGCATCAGCGACGTTTTCCCTGCTCCAGAGGCACCTGTGAGAAATTGAAATGATCCAGGAGGAATATGAAAGCTAATATCACGAAGGACCTCAGGGCCCATTCCATAGCGTAGGCCGACATTTTCAAAATGAATCACTTTTTATTATTACTCCTGATTTTATATTGCATCATTTATTCTAAGAACTCTTACTTTCATTGCTTTAGATTTTTGTTGTAAGCTTGCTTATTTTAGATTTCATGGTTTTCAATATTTTTTATACACCCTCGTTATAGATAAATATTTTTGCTCAAGAATATTATCACTTATACTTTCTTTTTTTAGCTTTGTTTATGATTTTAGCAGGAATTTCAAAGTGATTCTAGCATAAACATCAGAACTATTTTTCCTTCTTACTCAGAGGCTTTTTTGCACTGAGTGGACATTGGGTGATTTTAAAAAGCTATATTGCTCTTTTTATCTTACTTTCTTATTCTTGTTCGTATCCCAATCCTCAGGTTTTGGCTTAAATTATTTCTTACCTCTCATGAAGAAAAGCGTTTGTTGTTAGAATGATTGAGCTTTTCATGAATTGTTTTGTTTTTTATTATCCTCGGTGGTTTTCGTAATAATGCTGAGATAATTTTAGCAAAAAACAAAAACCACCGTATGTTGTATTTCGTCGTGTTTTTTAGTTTTGTCGGTTGGCAATCAGATCTTCAACAACTTGTGGTTCGGCAAGGGTTGAAATATCTCCGAGAGTATCAAAATCGTTTTCAGCGATTTTTCGTAAAATACGTCTCATAATTTTCCCTGATCGTGTTTTGGGAAGCTGCGGAGCAAACTGAATTTTATCCAATATGGCAATAGAACCTATTTCTTGTCTCACATGCTTGATAAGGTCTTTTTGCAATTCTTCACTTGGCGCTGTTCCTTCCATGAGGGTCACAAAACTATAAATTCCTTGTCCTTTAATGGGATGCGGGTAACCCACAATAGCTGCTTCTGATACAGAGGGATGAGAAACAAGGGCTGATTCAATTTCAGCGGTTCCTAACCTGTGCCCCGAGACATTGAGTATGTCATCAACCCGTCCTGTGATCCAATAATAGCCGTCACTATCGCGCTTACAGCTATCGCCTGAAAAATATTTTCCTTTATAGGAGGAAAAATAAGTTTGAATAAAGCGTTCATGATTCTTATAAAGTGTGCGCATTTGTCCGGGCCATGAATCACTGATACAAAGATTGCCTTCTGCTTCACCTTCTAAAACATTGCCTTGGGCATCAACAATTTGGGGTTGAACACCAAAGAAAGGACGTGTGGCCGATCCTGCTTTGAGGGGGGTTGCACCGGGCAGGGGCGTGATCATATGCCCCCCTGTTTCTGTTTGCCACCATGTATCGAGAATCGGACAACGGTCATTTCCAATTATATGATAAAACCATTCCCATGCTTCTGGGTTAATAGGTTCTCCTACTGTGCCTAAAAGACGCAACGATGTTCTGTCTGAGTGTTCAACAAACGAATTTCCTGCTCCCATTAAGGCGCGGATAGCTGTTGGTGCGGTATAGAGTGTATTGACTTGATGCTTGTCGACAATTTCCCAGAATCTGCCTTTGTCAGGAAAGGTTGGTGTGCCTTCAAACATTAAAGTGGTCGCACCATTGCATAAAGGTCCATAAACCAAATAAGAATGACCGGTTATCCAACCAATATCAGCTGTGCACCAGTAAACTTCATCGGGGTGGTAATCAAAAACATATTGGTGAGTTATCGAGGCAAAAATAAGATAGCCTGCTGTGGTATGCAAAACACCTTTGGGTTTGCCGGTTGAGCCTGAAGTATAAAGAATAAAAAGTGGATCTTCAGCATTCATGGGTTCTGCTGGACAGTCTCTTTGGGTATGAGCTATCTCTTCGTGGTACCAAAAATCACGCCCCTCTACCCATTGAATGGGGCCACAAGTTCGCCGTATAACCATGACTTGGTCCACATGCACATTTTGGCGCGCGGCTATCTCAATGGCATGGTCAACGTTGTCTTTTAAGTTAATCCGTTTGCCGCCACGCAAGCCGTGATCAGCGGTAATCATAAAGGTTGATTCACAGTCAACAAGGCGTCCTGCTATTGCTTCAGCAGAAAAGCCTGCAAAAATAACCGAATGAATGGCTCCAATGCGGGCGCAGGCAAGCATGGCATAGGCTGCTTCGGGTATCATGGGGAGATAAATGGTTACTTTATCGCCTTTCTTAATGCCACGACTTTTCAAAAGATTAGCAAAACGACAAACGTGTTCATAAAGTTCGTTATAGGTTATTTTTTTATCATGATAAGGATTATCCCCTTCCCAAATGAGCGCGATTTTGTCTCCATGGGTTTTCAGGTGGCGATCAATGCAATTATAAGCTACATTTGTTATCCCATCTTCATACCATTGAATCGATACATCTCCGTTAAAAGAAGTGTTTTTTACTTTTGTAAAAGCTTTAAACCATTCAATGCGTTGACCATGTTTTGCCCAGAAGCTTTCTGGATCATCGATGCTTTCTCGATACCATTGTTGATAAGTTTCCTCATCGAGTAAAGTATTTTTTTTGATCTCTTCTGATATTGGATAAATTTTTTCGGTCATGTTTCCCTCATTTTATTGTTTAGAAAAATCTGCCTCTGTATTTTTGTATGGTTATATTTTGGCAGAGTTTTCCCAAAAGCTTTTCATTATGAGGTTAGACTAAATGACAAAGATTAGAATAGTCAATTTTTAAATCTGATACGTTTGTCTTTAAGAGAGTATTTTATGCTTTTAGGATATTCAAATATGGCAAAGGCTATTGCGGTATAGAGCTTTTTATAAAAGCATAAAGATATTAAAAACATACCCCTATAAAGGAGAGGGAATGAGAATGCTTTTTAAAAGAATAAATTTACTAAATATTAATATAAACCAAAATATCTACGCAAAAAATTAGAAATAAAGAACATAATAAATGACGATAATGCCATTATAATAGACAATCTCCAACCTACGCCATTGAATATTTTAAAAGAAATGGCAATTATAGGAGTAATTATAATTAACATGCAAAACATTCTTATAATTTCATAGTGAATATCCATTATAACAAAATCCTAGTTATAGTATGTGATATCAATAGATACCTCTGAAAATTATTTTTTCAGTGTACTTGGAACTCATCCAATAAATATTAATATAAACCGAAATATCTACACAAACTATCAAGAATAAAAAATACAATAACTGACAATGAGGCTATTTTTATAGATAGTTTCCAACTGTAGCCACCAATTTTTTTTAAACCAATAGCATATATAGGGATAACGACAATGAGAATGCAAAACAGTCTTATGATTTCATAAAGAATATTCATTATAACAAAATCCTGATTATAAGAGGTGATCCGCAATAGATATCCCTGAAAAATATTTTATCCATAGATGTAGATATTTAACTTTGGTATATTCTTTCAAGTATACTTACAAAACTATTAATTTCAGAGATATCTTTGTCGCTATTCTCTATAAATTAGAACCAACACTCACGACCTTTTTCTATAAAGCCCCAAGCAGCACCTCCTATGTATCTCAATGACAAAGCTCCCATTCCACCTGTAAATGCACCTACTGGTCCCCCAGTTATACCACCTTGAATTGCACCAACTACTCCTGCCGGAAATCCTACTTCGCTGCCACGTGCATTCATGTGAGACATAAAAGCACCAGGACTACATGCATTTCCATGAGTAGGTCTTGAATTGTGCGAATGACCAAAAGAAGGCTTTGTCGCCATATGACCGAATGTGTTGAATGAACCAAACATATTAATTCTCCTTAATTATCTAGGTCTAAAACAGTATCAAAATGATACATTTCAAATGGCTATCACACACTTTAGATTAGTATCAAATATAAATTTTAAAAATGTAAATAAAAATAATGTATAAATAATATCTATAATATGTATACATGAAATCTTCTTCTTAAGAAGATAATAATATTATTTACAATATTTTAAAATATAAGAAATATTCCCTGTTTTTCCTTAATTAAAGTTTAAAATCAGAAAAATTGCGCATATAAAAAGTTGAAGTTTTTCTATTTGTTTACGAGAAATATAAAGAGATATCGTTATTGAAATCTGCTTTGTTGCTATTGTTTTTCTTGCATGTATTATGCGCACATGCGTGGGATTCGTTCTTTTATTTTTCAGGCGGATATTGACTGTATTTTACGCTTTGTAGAGCATAGAAAGTCTCTATGCTATCGTTGACCTTATAGATTGCTATCATGTTGTTTAGCGCGGTTCTTGGTGCTCTATTGGGTATTTGAGATGTTTATTTTGCTCAAGTGGCTTACATGAAAGAGTTGTGTTACTGTATTATGCAGCCATAAGCTTTTTTTATCTACTTTACACCATTGGCATATGGGGAAATTGTGTGCGCGTGTTGGGGAAGTTAAGAGAATTCGTGGTTTTTAATGGAGATCATTGCGATGATCTTATTAAATATTCTTTTGTAATTATTTATTTCGCGACAGTTTTTTCATTCATGCGCAACGCCCCTCTTATCATTTTGCCTTTATATAAGGATTTATTTTTTACGTTGCTTTTGCTGGAGAGGCGGTCAGAGGGGAGTAAAGTAGAGCTAATGTGCGAGAATATGAGAGCCAAATTGTAACGCTATCTTGAAGCTATTGTATGTGTTGTGGATGTGCCGGTAAGAAATTTGAGAAGACCAGCTTTTTTGCTTATTTTGCTAACAGGATGAAAGAGGGACTGGAATCTTTTTTGCTAGAATTGCTCTTTTATTGATATTGAAGGAAATATTTTTTCTCATTTCTGCTGTTTTGGGCTTGTTCGTAGAATTTTCAATGGGAATTTATATGAAGGGGGAATGAATTTATATGAGAGGGAATTGCTTTACACAGGGCGTTTTCCAAATAAAGCAGAGCCAATGCGAAGGACGTTAGAGTCAAACTGTAGAGCGGTTTTGAAGTCACTGGACATACCCATGGAAAGCTTTGGAAGACCTGCTTGTTTTGCTAATTTTGCTAAGAGCGCGAAATAGGGGCCGGGGTTTTCATCGACAGGGGGAATGCCCATAAGTCCGATGATATCAAGTCCATAGTTGTTTTTGCATTGGTTGACAAAAGATATAGCTTCTTGTGGTGCGATACCACTTTTTTGCGGTTCTAAGCCAATGTTAACCTGAACATAGCAGGGAAGATGCCTTTTTTGCTTTTGCATTTCCTCCATCAAAACTTTGGCTATTTTTGCACGATCAACCGTTTGAATGACATCAAAAATCTTTACAGCTTCAGCAGCTTTATTGGACTGTAGGGGGCCGATGAGATGAAGTTTAATATTTTCAAATTGTTGACGTAAAGCAGGCCATTTTTGTGCTGCTTCTTGTACACGGTTTTCTGCAAACAAAGATTGTCCTGCTTGCAAAAGGGGTCGTATATCAATAGCAGAAACAGTTTTTGAAACAGCGATAAGTTCAATTTCTTCTACAGGGCGTTGTAACTCTTGGCATATTGCTGCAATATCTTTTTGAAGGTTTTGCCATGATTCAATGGAAGGGGCATCAAGGGGAGTTTGTATCTTCATATGTTTGTGCTTTATCGTTGTTGTTCAAGAGTTGGTCGTTTTTTTTAAAGTTTTATAAAATACTTAGGGAAATATTTCACGAAAATGTTGACGATGAGGTTAATCCATGATCAAGCATAATAAAACAAGTTTTTGGTTCTGTTTTATTAAAAGAGTATAATGGGAATGACGATTGAGCATTATAAGATAGGTGAACGCTATAATCCACGTGCGAGAGAAAAAAAATGGCAAGAAATTTGGGATGAAAAGAAAATTTTTCAGACTGTCCAAGAAGATGCTCGTGAAAAATATTATGTTTTAGAGATGTTTCCTTACCCTTCTGGCCGTATTCACATGGGGCATGTGCGCAATTATGCCATGGGAGATGTGGTTGCACGCTATAAACGCGCAAAGGGGTTTAATGTGCTTCATCCCATGGGGTGGGACGCTTTTGGGATGCCGGCTGAAAATGCTGCTATGCAAAATAAAGTGCATCCTAAAACTTGGACTTATCAAAATATTGCGGTCATGCGCGGGCAATTAAAACAATTAGGGCTCTCACTCGATTGGGCGCGTGAATTTGCAACTTGTGATGTGGAATATTACCACCGCCAACAAATGTTGTTCCTTGATTTATATCAAAAGGGGTTGGTAGCACGTAAAGTGGCTAAGGTGAATTGGGACCCTGTTGATCATACTGTTTTGGCCAATGAACAGGTTGTTGATGGACGGGGATGGCGTTCTGGTGCGTTGGTGGAACAACGTGAGTTGACCCAGTGGTTTTTCAAAATTAGCGACTTTAGTGAAGATCTCTTGGCTGGGCTTGAAGAGCTGAACCAATGGCCTGAAAAAGTTCGCACCATGCAAAAAAATTGGATTGGAAAATCACAAGGTTTGCTGATTCGTTGGGCTTTAAAGTCGACAGGTGATGCTGGTGATGTTTGTGAAAAATTTGATGAGGTTGTTTGTTATTCAACGCGCCCTGATACACTTTTTGGTGCTTCCTTTTTAGCGCTGTCTGTTGATCATCCTATTGCACAAGCTTTGGCAAAAAAAGACAAAGCGTTGAGTGATTTTATTGAAAATTGTCGGTGTGGTGGAACGACAACGGCAGCTCTTGAAACAGCTGAAAAACAAGGGTTTCTCACGCCCCTTTTGGCTGTTCATCCTTTCGATTCAACGGTGCATATTCCCGTTTATATCGCTAATTTTGTGCTTATGGACTATGGAACAGGGGTTGTTTTTGGTTGTCCTGCTCATGATCAGAGAGATTTCGATTTTGCGTGTAAATATGACCTTCCAATAAAACCGGTGGTTTTGCCTTTAGGAGTTGAGAAAGAAGATTTTGTCACACCTGAAGCGCCTTATGTTGGTGATGGGGTGATGATTAATTCTAGATTTTTGGATGGTTTAACACCCCAACAAGCCTTTGAAGAAGCAGCCAAAAGGCTTGAGAAACAAATGTTCAATGGGCAACCGCAAGGGAAGAAAACAGTGCAATTTCGTTTGCGTGATTGGGGGATTTCACGGCAACGTTATTGGGGGTGCCCCATTCCCATGATCCATTGTACAACTTGTGGGGTTGTTCCTGTTCCGCGTGCTGATTTGCCGGTTGTATTACCTGATGATATTACTTTTGATCAACCAGGAAATCCTCTTGCGCGGCATGAAACATGGCAGAATGTTGCTTGCCCGATCTGTGGTCAACCTGCCAAACGTGAAACCGATACCATGGATACATTTGTTGACTCTTCTTGGTATTATGCACGCTTTACGGCTCCTTTTGCATCAGAACCGGTTGACAAACACGCAACCGCTGAATGGTTGCCTGTGCAACAATATATTGGTGGAATTGAGCACGCGATTTTGCATCTTCTTTATGCGCGCTTTTTTATGCGTGCCATGAAATTGTTAGGTTATGTGACGGTTGATGAGCCTTTTAAGGGGCTTTTTACGCAAGGGATGGTGGTGCATGAAACCTATAGGGATGAACAGGGTTGGGTTTCTCCAGCAGAAATTTCGATTGTTGAAAAAGATGGAAAGCGTCAGGCTTATAAATTAACCGATCAAAGTGAAGTGACGATTGGTTTGATTGAGAAGATGTCTAAATCAAAAAAGAATGTTGTTGATCCTGACGATATTATTGCATCTTATGGTGCTGATACTGTGCGCTGGTTTGTGTTGTCAGATTCTCCCCCCGAGCGGGATGTTATCTGGACAGAATCTGGTGTTGAAGGGGCTCATCGCTTTGTCCAGCGTGTTTGGCGCCATGTGGCTTTGAGTGCTTCTGTTTTAAAGGATATATCCCCTTGTGCAGGGCATCAGGGAGCGGCTTTGGAACTCTCAAAAGCAGCCCATCGTACGCTCTATGCTGTAGAAGATGATTTGGAAAAATTCGCTTTTAATCGGGCTATTGCACGCCTTTATGAATTCTTGAATATTATGGCACCGTTGTTAAATAGGATAGAAAGTGTTGACGATGAAATGAAAGCTTCTTTACGTCAAGCTATGGATTTTTTTCTTGCCATGATTGCACCAATGATGCCTCATTTAGCAGAGGAATGTCATGCGGCTTTAGGGGAAGAGACTTTAATGTCTACGCTTGCTTGGCCTGTTTATGATCCTGCATTAATCGTTGAAGAAAGCTATACTTTGCCGGTGCAAATTAATGGTAAAAAACGTGGTGAGGTGACTGTTGCAGCAACAGCGAGTGAGACGATGATTAAAGAAGCGGTTTTAGCTTTAGATTTCGTACAGGCGCAGCTGATTGAAAAGCCCGTGAAAAAAATCATTGTTGTTCCAAAAAGGATTGTGAATGTCGTTCTTTAAAAGTTTTCTGCTTGTCGTTTTAGCTGGTGTATTCACACTGTTGTGTGGATGCAAAGTTGAGCCGCTTTACCGTCAGGAGTCGCAGAGTTCAATGGCGATGAATTCTGCTTCTTATGGGAATTCTTCTTCTGGGCAAGCTTCTTTGGGGCTTGCGCAAAAGCTCGCCTCTATTGTTGTGGAAGAACCTTCAGATCGTTTTGGTCAAATGGTGCGCAATCATTTACTGTTTCTTTTGTATGGGAATGGGGGTAAATCTTCTCTACCGGCTTATCGATTAGCATTGCAGACATCCGTATTTACAAGAGAATCGATGCAGATAGAGGTTGATTATGATAGAAAGAGAGAGGGACGACCTTCTGTTGGAACTGTTATGAGCAGAGCTTCTTATACTTTGCAGGATATGAAAAATATGCCTGTTGCAAAAGGAACAGCAATGATGAATGCATCTTTTGAACGCCTTCGTCAAGAATATGCAACGATGCAAGCAGAAGAAGATGCAAAAAAACGTGTCGCGGAAGAGTTGGCTGAACAGATCTTTTTGTTACTTTCAAAAGATCTTTCCAATAAAACTTCTAGCCATTAAACAATATTTTGTCCTGTTTTTTTCCAGTCGTCGAGGAATATTTGCAACCCTTTATCGGTGAGAGGATGTTTGACCAGGGCTTTTAAGACTGTTGGTGGAACTGTTGCAACGTTAGCACCGCTTAGTGCTGCTTCTTTGACATGATTAACGGTGCGGATTGAAGCGGCTAAGATTTGTGTTTCAAAGTTATAGTTATCATAAATTGTGCGTATTTCATGAAGCAGTTCACTTCCATTATTTCCGCAATCATCAAGTCTCCCAATAAAAGGTGAAACGAATGTCGCGCCTGCTTTTGCTGCTAATAAGGCTTGATTGGCAGAAAAACAAAGGGTGAGATTTGTTTTTAGTCCTGCTGCTGTGAGGGCTTTACAGGCTTTTAATCCATCAAGTGTTAAAGGAAGCTTGATACAAATATTGTCGGCAATCTTTGCTAAAACAGCCGCTTCTTTCATCATGTCTTCAAATTGAGTTGCTGCAACTTCAGCAGAAACAGGTCCGCTAACGAGAGCACAAATTTCTTTTGTAACATCAAGAATATTGCGTCCTGATTTTAGGATAAGAGAGGGATTGGTGGTAACACCATCAACAAGGCTTAAATTCTGTAACTCTTGAATTTCTTCGATATTGGCGCTATCCACAAAAAACTTCATATCTAACCTCTTCTTTTTAGCTTTTATCCTATTTTTTGTTATGCGCTATTGTTGACGGCAAAAGCAAGAGAAAGAATTAATATCTGTGTAAAGAACAAGAATGCTATGATGTTAATCATATACTCGTTTTCGGTAAAGAAATACGATTTATCGTTTTCACACCCATTTCATAGCGTTGCTCGTAATAAGGTATAGAATTCATTGCGTACCAACATTTTTGTGTAGCGGTATTTTTATACTTATGAAAATAGGCTAGCATTATCACACACTTCGCTCATTTCTTATTTGCGATTGCTCTTTATATTTGAGTGTGCATCATAAGATATCTTCGGTACGTTTAACCTTATTTTTGATGAAAGCGAATGGATTCATTGTGTCGTAATAAAACACCATTGAAGAAGGCATGTAAAATTTTACGCATTAAGTATTTTATATGGTCAACATATTGATTTATAATGATAAATAATTGTTTAACTTGAATTATAACGCCAAAGACAGAAAGATTTTCTCATCACGTATTTTGCTTTATATTGAATCAATTAAAATCACTTGTTTGCACGTCATAAGAGGGGCAGGAATGTGGGGAATAAGTATTTCAGAAAGTACTCAAGATGCTTCTTATGAATTGTTTCAAGTGCTAAGGGGGGGCAACATTCATGAGCTGGCAAGGTATGTGATGGTGCTGGTTTACTCCTTTGTGAAGCGTAAAGATGGTGGTGATCAGTGGATTTATCATTATACCATTCATGGTTTGCGTTGCGAAAAGGGCGTGGATTTGTATGAGAGTTTGATAAATATTTAGAGAAAGGAGCTGTATCTTATAAATTAGCTTACTTTAGGAGGGAGATATGAATCACATAAAGAGGTTGTAAGTCCGTTTAGGAAGCAGGATTATTTACAAAACATTATGTACAGGACATTATTTATAGATCGGCGAGGTTAAAAATCTTCATTTTTGAAATGTGGCGAGGACCCTCAATGACTTATGATCATTGGAAGTTCCATAAGATGATGAGAAAAATGGGCTAAAATAGCGTTTAATGTCTTAGAAATTTCATTGGAAAGATCTTTTGACAATAAAAATCTGTATAAACAATTTTTTAACCCTATACTTTTGTACTGCATTGCATTGATTCATAAAGATAATTCACTTTTTGTATGTTGAATGAGAACGCCGAATATCGTAGATTCTCTCATTCTAAACCTGTTTGATGTTGAATCAATAAAAATCATTTTCTTGCAGGTGACAAACGGGAAAAGCCGTGGAGAGTGAAACTGTCCAAGAAAGAAGAGAAAATACCTTTTATGAATCATTTTAAGTGCCAAGGGGCTTGTTGGCAACATCCACGAGCTGGCAAGGTGTGTGTTGGTACCGGCTTATTGCTTGTATTGTTGTTGCGTAGTTTCAACTAGGTTGAAAAATGTACGCATTGTTTCCACGCTTTGGCATGAAGCAAGACAAATATTGCCAAGACAAATATTGCGATGGTTTTGCGCACTATTATCCCACCGGCACTCAAAAACATGGCGTACTCTCTCATTAATAAAGATTTACAAATGTTCCTCGATGGGTTTGAAATGAGAAAAATTTATCGTATTGAGGGGTTTTCATTCAACATACAAAAAGTGAATTATCTTTATGAATCAGTTTATTGAGGATTAAATTGAAACATGAGGCGCAAAAAAAATAAAAGTTTTTGTGTTAAGAATAAGTTGCACTATGGGATAGTGTTGTGGAGGGGGATACTTACGATATCATGTTGAATGTTTATAGTGATGGGCTTTATTTGCACTGGAGAATGGCGCTGTTTTTTTTGCTATAGAGGATGAGATTGGTTTTTTGTTGGTGCTTTGATGATGGGATGAGTGTTTAAAAGAATTTTTGTGAGAAAAGTGCTGTGATAGGAGGGAAAGATTGAATCCCGCAATGAATTTTAATTAAGAGTATTTAAAGATAACGTATAGACCTGTTGGTGCTAGAGGGGTTGTAGATTGGTTAAAAAGATGAATTCAAACATGATGGAGGAAAAGATTGTATCCGTATTGGTTCCTCTTCCTGTTGCTCACCCTTATAGTTATAAAGTTCCATCTTCTATGGAGGTAAACGTTGGGTCTTTTGTTCGGGTTCCGGTGATGGGGCGTGAACTTTGCGGTTTTGTTGTGGACGTTGAAGAAAAGAGAGCCGATGGGCAAGGGGCTGCACCTGTGGCGCGTGAAAAATTACGCTTTCTTCTTCATGTTTTTGATTGCCCCCCATTAAAGGCAGAAATGATCACATTTTTGCGTTTTGTTAGTCGCTATACAATGGCACCTTTTGGTCTTGTTGCACGATTGGTTTTGTCTGTACCGGCTGCTTTAGAGCCGGAAGCGCAGATGCTGGGTTTGCGATATTGTGGTGGCAATGTAGAACGTCTCACACCAGCGCGATCACGGATTTTGGAATTGGTGCGTGATGAGAAGATATGGACACGTTCTGGTCTGGCACATGCGGCTGGAACTTCGGTTTCTGTTGTTGAAGGTTTAAAAGCTCTAGGAGTTTTCGAAGATGTTATGGTTCCTGCTCCTGACCTTGTGGAAATGCCTGATCCTGATTTTTGTCCTCCTCAGTTGCAGGGAGCGCAAAATGAAGCAGCAACAGTATTGCGGGAAGGTGTTTTATCTTCTCAGTTTCAAGTTTTTTTGCTTGATGGTGTGACTGGATCTGGAAAGACAGAAGTTTATTTTGAGGCGGTTTCTCAAGCCTTCAAAGGCGATAAGCAGGTTTTAATTTTATTGCCGGAAATTGCTTTAACTCAGCAGTTTTTAGATCGTTTTTATGCGCGCTTTGGCGCTGCGGCAGCAGAATGGCATTCTGATTTGACGCCACGTCGTAGAGAACGCGTCTGGCGGCAAGTCGCAGAAGGGCGGGTGCGTGTTGTGGCTGGGGCTCGTTCGGCGCTTTTTCTTCCCTTTCCTAAGCTTGGCTTAATTGTTGTCGATGAAGAACATGATAGCGCTTATAAACAAGAAGAGCGCATTTTTTATCATGCGCGTGATATGGCAGTTGCTCGGGGCTCTTTTGAGCATTTTCCTGTTATTTTATCCTCAGCCACACCGTCGATTGAAAGCCAAGCCAATGTTTTAAAGGGGCGTTATCAAAAGGTGCATTTACCATCCCGTTTTAAAGAAGTCGCACTTCCACAGTTGCGGGTGGTTGATATGCGTCAAGGAGGGGTGCAAAAGGGGCGCTTTATTTCCTTTGCTCTTGAAAGAGCTTTAAAACAAACGCTTGATAAGGGTGAACAAGCTCTTCTTTTTCTTAATCGCCGTGGTTATGCACCTTTAACTTTATGCCGAATTTGCGGACATCGTTTTCATTGTAACGATTGTTCAAGTTGGTTGGTAGAACATCGCGCGCAAGGGCAACTGAAATGTCATCATTGTGGATATCATGAACCACTTCCTGAAGCCTGTCCTGAATGCGGAACCTTAGATCATCTTGTGGCTTGCGGACCGGGTGTGGAAAGAATTGCCGAAGAAACACAGATGCTTTTTCCTCAAGCGCGATCATTGATCCTTTCAACAGATCTTAAAGGGGGAATTGGGCAGTTGCGAAGCGAATTGCAAGCTATTGCCAATGGCGATGTGGACATTATTATTGGAACACAGCTGGTCGCTAAAGGACATCATTTTCCCAAGCTCTCTCTGGTTGGTGTTATTGATGCTGATCTTGGTCTTGCCAATGGCGATTTACGCGCAAGTGAACGTACCTATCAGCTGCTTTCTCAAGTTACCGGAAGAGCAGGGCGTGTGGGATTGAAGAGTTTAGGATTATTGCAAACCTATCAACCAGATCATCCGGTCATCAAAGCCTTACTTGCATGCCAGCCAGAAGATTTTTACACACGTGAGATTGCAGCACGTCAGCATTATCATTTGCCCCCCTATGGGCGGCTTGCCTCTTTGATTGTGTCGGCACAACAGCGCCAAGCAGCAGAACATTATGCGCGCGCATTGCGTCAAGCAGCACCACGGGAAAAAAATATCTCTGTTATGGGACCAGCAGAAGCGCCTTTGGCTTTGGTTCGGGGGCGTTATCGTTTTCGGCTTTTGCTGAAAGGACAGCGCTCTTTTGATATACAAGGGTTTATACGTGTAATGCTTAGTAGTATACCCAAAATGCCCAGTTCCGTTCGGGTTCAAATTGATATTGATCCGCAAAGCTTTTTCTAAAACCAGTATCGCATAAAGCGAAGGTCTTTTTGCTTAAGGTGCTTTACTTGAACTCTTCTTATTATTCAGAATAAGCATCCAAGCAGCAAAATATGATATATGTACATTGCATTAAGCAGCGCCACGGGAAAAAATATCTCTGTTATGGGACCAGCAGAAGCGCCTTTGGCTCTGGTTCGGGGGCGTTATCGTTTTCAGTTTTTGCTGCTTTTTTTATTTTAGGGGCAATATTCTTTGGATAAGGGGGCAATGCTTAGCGGTATACTCCAAAATGCTCAGTTCTATTCTGGTTCAAATTGATATCGATCCATAAAGCTTTTTCTAAAGTCTGCGCAATATTAAAATGAAGGGTGTGGATTTAAGAAGATCGTGTTTTTGATGTTGTTTGACAGTCAAATCTCATACAGTAGCATGTAACAGAAAATAAAATGTTTTTGTACTGTACGAGTCGTTTTGATGTTATACCCAATTAGAGTGAAAAATATTATATCTGCTTTATTTATCTTTGATGAGAACACAGATTCATTTTGGAGCGTAAGGGTAAAAATGAGCGTCTATCGTTACCATCTTTTTATTTGATTTTATTGTTTTTAAAAGCGTTCATAGCAATATTTTTTATCATGGAGCTGTTCCAGTTCTTCACGCTTTTATTACCCTCATTTTTTAATGGGGTTGCGTTTTTCATGCAAAGCAGAGCAACCAAAACAGAATATTATTGTATTGTTACATTTCTTGTTTAAGTAAATGTTTCTCAGTACGCTCGAATTCATTTTACGATGTTATCCGTGAATAATATAATGTAAGGGCTTTCATGAATGCAGAAGCCGTTAGGGAGTACCACCTTTATTTTATAAAGTACCGGTTGGCACCATTATATTATTTTAGCTCTTAGTCTTACAAAAGCTCTTGGTCCTTGAGAGCGTTTATAAGAGATGTTTTTTCTTTAATCATTTTATCCATCTTCCTTACTTGTAATGGAGCAAGAGAATGATTTTGATCAAAGGATTTGAAATGAGAGAATCTTACGATGTTGGGGTCAGTATGAAGAAAGAAGCATTATCATTATAAATCAATGCATTGTATATTTAAGTTGTATATTTAAAAAGTGTTTTTAAAAGGAAATAATTTGGTGAAATGTTTTCAGAAGCGTGGGTATTTGAAGAAAAAAGATCAAATTTTTCTTAATTTTAAGAGGGATATCCGTTATTTTTTCTTGCTTATGAGTTTGAAATAACACATTTTTTCAGT
>NZ_JBHIQU010000007.1:0-84751 GCF_042196725.1 Bartonella sp. AC158YNML | reverse complement strand
CGCAGTCGCAGTCGCAGTCGCAGTCGCAGTCGCAGTCGCAGTCGCAGTCGCAGTCGCAGTCGCAGTCGCAGTCGCAGTCGCAGCCTTGTTTATAAGGATAATGCATTGTTTTGTATGTTGAATGAGAGTTTCGAATATCGTAAGCTTCTCTCGTTTCAAACCTGTGTATGTTAAATCAATCAAAATTATTCGCTTGTACATAACAAGCGGGAATTGAGTATGTGGAGTGAAACTATAGAAGATAAGGAGTAAAAGTGCTTCTTATGAATCGTCTCTAATGCCAAGGGCTGTCGCAATATTGGGAACTGGGCAAAGTGTGTGGTGTGGGGAACGCTTGTTTCTTCATAAGCGTAAAGATGGGGGCTCAATGGATTTACTATACCATTTATGGGTGCTGTCATAAATGGGCTTGGGAGCTTTGAGAGATGTCTCTTTAAAATAAGCCTGTTAAATTGCAACCCAATGGCGTGCTGTTCTCGTGAGGGATGTAATCCCATTCTAGAACGCAATAAACAAAAGTGTGAGGCAATGCATAGTTGCTTCTCGCGAAAGCTCTTATGGTGATAAGAGGCTGATCTTTAATGTTAAGGAAGAACCGTTTTTTGGGGGTGGAAAGAGCATTGGGAGTAAAATTAAAGAGAGTGAAAAAAATCGCTCAGAGAATGTCAAAAAGAGGCATAAAAAAACTATGATGCCATCCTGTATATCTAAAAAAATGCTTTTTAAAAATATTTTGAATATTTTATTAAAATTTTTAAAAAGCAGCGATTTGTGGTGTTGCGAGTCAGTTATGTCTATGCTAGAAACCAAGAGATTTTTGTTCTAGGTTTTAAGAAGAAGATTCTTAAAATAGAGAGTGTCTGTTTCATTTCATCTGATAACTATCAGAGAGTCGCTCAAGGGAAAGAGGCGGTATTTCGTGTCGGATTCATTTTCTCTCATACCGCTGCCGTTGGTAGATCAACGCTATGCGCAAGCGCTTTTTGATTGCGTTCAAGAAGCGGGAAACGTTGAAAAAGTTGAAAAGGCAGTGGAAAAAATTTTGCTTGTCTTGGAGCAAAATGAAGATTTAAAACGCTTTGTGCTCAGTCCATTCTTTTCAGTCAAAGAGCAAATTAAGGTGATGCAATCTATTTGTGAAAACATCAAATTTGCTGATAAAAACGCAGGACAGGTTATTGGTGATTTTTTACGCGTTATTGCAGCAAACCGTAGGCTTAGTGCCGTATTTGGTATTTTACATGCTTTTCAACGTTGTGTTGCACGCGCTCGTAATCAAGTAACAGCACAAATTATTTCTGCGCGCTCCTTAAGTTCTCAACAAAGACAAGAATTGTGTGAGGCTTTGGAAAGTGTCGTCGGGGGAAAAGTTTTGCTACACATCATTGTGGATCCAACGATTCTTGGTGGATTAATCGTTCGTGTGGGGGCGTCTCAAATTGATACGTCCCTTCTAACAAAATTGTCTTCGCTTAAGCTTGCATTGAAAAAAGAGGTCAGCTGATGGATATTAGACCATCTGAAATTTCAAAAATTCTAAAAGAGCAAATCAAAAACTTTGACCAAAAGGCTGAGGTTTCAGAAATTGGTTGGGTTCTCTCTGTTGGGGATGGTATCGCCCGCGTTTATGGTTTGGATAATGTCCAAGCAGGGGAAATGGTTGCTTTTCCAAACGGTGTGCGCGGTATGGCTCTCAATTTGGAAATTGATAATGTTGGTGTGGTCATTTTTGGCTCAGATCGCGATATCCGTGAAGGGGATTGTGTAAAACGATTGGGTGCTATTGTGGATGTTCCTGTGGGTCCCGCTTTGCTTGGGCGTGTGGTTGATGCATTGGGAAATCCTATCGATGGTAAGGGACCCATTAAAGCAACAGAACGTCGTCGTGTTGATGTTAAGGCGCCTGGAATTATTCCGCGTCAGTCTGTGCATGAACCGATGTCGACCGGATTGAAAGCGATTGACGCACTCATCCCCATTGGACGGGGGCAGCGTGAATTAGTGATTGGTGATCGCCAGACAGGAAAAACAGCGATTTTGCTCGATACATTTTTAAACCAAAAGCCTTTTCATGAAAAAGAGGCTGGACGAGAACAAGACAAAGTTTATTGCATTTATGTCGCTATCGGTCAAAAACGTTCGACGGTGGCGCAGTTCGTTAAAGTTTTGGAAGAACGTGGAGCACTGGAATATTCTATTATTGTGGCGGCAACCGCTTCTGATCCAGCGCCATTGCAATTTATTGCGCCTCTTGCCGGATGTGCTATGGGCGAATATTTTCGTGATAATGGGCAACATGCTTTGATCGGTTATGATGACTTGTCAAAACAGGCGGTGGCTTATCGTCAAATGTCTCTTTTGTTACGTCGTCCTCCAGGTCGTGAAGCTTATCCGGGAGATGTTTTCTATCTTCATTCGCGTCTTTTAGAGCGGGCTGCGAAGTTGAATGCAGAAAATGGATCTGGGTCTTTGACAGCTTTGCCAGTCATTGAAACACAAGCAAATGATGTTTCCGCCTATATTCCTACAAATGTGATTTCGATTACGGATGGGCAAATTTTTCTGGAGACTAATTTGTTTTATCAAGGAATTCGTCCCGCTGTAAATGTTGGTCTTTCTGTGTCGCGTGTTGGTTCTGCTGCACAAATTAAGGCGATGAAACAGGTTGCCGGCTCGATTAAAGGTGAATTGGCGCAATATCGTGAAATGGCAGCTTTTGCGCAGTTTGGCTCTGATTTGGATGCGTCAACCCAGCGTCTGCTGAATCGAGGAGCACGCTTGACTGAGCTTTTAAAGCAGCCACAATTTTCTCCACTCAAAACAGAAGAACAGGTGGTGGTTATTTTCGCGGGTGTGAATGGCTATCTTGATTCTCTAGCGGTTTCTGATGTTGCGCGGTTTGAGCAGGGGCTTTTGGTGCTTTTGCGGAGTGATTATCAAGATCTCTTAAAGGCAATTGCTGAGCAAAAGCAGTTAACAGACGAGCTGAAAGATAAGTTGATGACGGTTCTTAACACTTATGCGAAAAATTTTTCGTGATGAATTAATGGAATGCTTGAATGGCCTCACTAAAGGATCTTAGAGACCGTATCGCTTCGGTTAAAGCAACACAAAAGATTACTAAAGCTATGCAGATGGTTGCAGCAGCAAGGTTACATCGTGCACAAGAGGCGGCGCAGTCTGCTCGTCCTTATGCGAAGAGAATGGCTGATATTTTGACCAGTGTCGCTGCTGATGTGGATGGTGTTGATGCACCTGCTCTTATGCGAGGCACAGGGCGAGATGATGTGCATCTCCTGGTAGTATGTACTGCTGAGCGCGGTTTGTGTGGTGCTTTTAATGTGCAAATTGCTCGTCGTGCACGTGAACAGATTAAAGTACTGTTGGCATCTGGTAAAATAGTGAAAATTATTACCGTAGGTAAAAAAGGTGCGGATATTTTATCGCGTGATTACAAAGGTTTGATAATTGATCACATCGATTTGCATGCTGTAAAGCGAATTAGTTTTGCAGAGGCGGTGATGATTAGTCAACGGATTGTTGATTTATTCAATGATGGCGCTTTCGATGTCTGTACGCTGTTTTATTCTGAATTTGTTTCCGTCATTAATCAGCGACCGACAGCTTTTGGTTTGATTCCAATGATTGCTCCAAAAGCAGTTGTTGAGGCCATAGATGTTGTAGAGCAAACCGATCATAGTAAGGGATCTCAATCGATTGTTTATGAGTATGAACCGGATGCTGCTTCTCTTTTAGAGACGCTTGTGCCACGCAATCTTTCAGTGCAAATCTTTCGGGCTTTGTTGGAAAATGTTGCTGGTGAAATGGGCGCAAAGATGACGGCTATGGACAATGCATCGCGCAATGCAGGTGAAATGATTAATAAATTGACGGTGGCTTATAATCGTCAGCGTCAGGCACAGATTACGACAGAATTGATCGAAATTATTGCGGGCGCTGAAGCGCTTTAAATGGAAAAGGTAAGGATTGATGGTAAAAGCAGTAACCTCAAGCAAAGGAACAGAAAAAGGTGAAAAAAAGAAACCAGTTGCTCGTTCCAGCGTGAAAAAAGCCGCTTCGAAATCTCAAGCGGGTGTTAAGGCTTCGTCTGCATCTGCGCGTAGTGCAGCTAAAGATACGCCTGTAAAAAAAGATATATCCGCAAAAAAAGAAGAGCAGGCAAAAGGCGCTGTTGGTGTGATCAAGCAGGTTATTGGTGCTGTCGTTGATGTGCAATTTGAAGGCGCATTGCCAAATATTCTCAATGCTTTGGAAACAGAGAATTTAGGCAATCGTTTGGTGTTGGAAGTTGCACAGCATTTGGGTGAAAATACTGTGCGTACGATTGCTATGGATACAACTGATGGTCTGATGCGGGGCCAAAAGGTTGTGGATACAGGAACGCAAATTAGCGTTCCTGTAGGAGAAGCAACATTGGGACGTATTATGAATGTGATTGGAGAGCCGGTGGATAATGTGGGACCGATTCCTGCAACTAAAACGCGTTCTATTCACCAAGAAGCGCCTGAATATGTTGAGCAATCAACGGTTTCAGAAATTCTCGTCACTGGTATTAAAGTCGTGGATTTGTTAGCTCCTTATTCTAAAGGGGGTAAAATTGGCTTGTTTGGTGGTGCTGGTGTTGGAAAAACCGTTCTCATTATGGAACTTATAAACAATATTGCAAAGGCACACGGTGGTTATTCCGTATTTGCTGGTGTGGGAGAACGTACGCGTGAAGGAAATGATCTTTATTATGAAATGATCGAAAGTCGCGTGAATGTGAATCCAAGAGAGAATAATGGTTCAACGGAAGGATCAAAATGTGCGCTTGTTTACGGGCAAATGAATGAACCCCCAGGAGCACGTGCGCGTGTGGCTCTTTCAGGATTGACAATTGCGGAAAGTTTCCGTGATGAAGGACAAGATGTTCTTTTCTTTGTGGATAATATTTTCCGTTTCACGCAAGCAGGAGCTGAGGTGTCTGCTCTTTTAGGGCGTATTCCTTCTGCTGTGGGGTATCAGCCAACTTTGGCAACGGATATGGGGGCTTTGCAAGAACGTATTACCAGTACAAAAACAGGCTCTATTACCTCTGTTCAAGCGATTTATGTTCCTGCAGATGACTTGACAGATCCAGCACCGGCAACGTCTTTTGCCCATTTGGATGCAACGACAGTTCTTTCGCGCTCTATTGCTGAAAAGGGAATCTATCCAGCGGTTGATCCGCTTGACTCTTTCTCGCGTATGTTGGATCCATTGATTGTGGGGGAAGAGCATTATACGGTTGCTTGTCAAGTGCAAACTATTTTACAACGTTATAGGGCACTTCAGGATATTATTGCTATTCTTGGAATGGATGAACTTTCTGAAGACGACAAATTGCTGGTGGGACGGGCACGTAAAATTGAACGTTTCCTTTCGCAACCTTTCCATGTGGCGGAAGCCTTTACTGGTTCACCGGGAAAACTCGTCCCTTTAGAAGAGACAATCAAAGGTTTTAAAGGTCTTTGTGCTGGCGATTATGATGATTTGCCAGAAGCTGCTTTTTATATGGTTGGTTCGATTGATGAAGCACTTGAAAAAGGAAAGCGTCTTATGGCAGAGGCTTCTTAGTAGGAAATTTCTTATTAAGAAGAAAACTGTCATGAATATTTTGTCGTTAAAAAGGACGAGTCGTTGAAAAAAACGGAAAGTCCTTATATCGGGTATTGTGGAGACTTTTGTGGAAAACAATAGAGAAGAGCATTTTTTGTTTGAGCTTGTATCGCCTGAAAAAATTGTGTTTTCAGATCAGGTCGTGTCTGTTGTTCTTCCTTCAGCCTCAGGTTCTTTAACAGTTATGGCGCATCATGCGCCATTGGTGGCAAGTATTGTGTTGGGCAGTGTTCGTGTTCGCACTTCTTTAGGTGAGAAATTATTTGCTGTATGTGGAGGTGTTGCAAATATTACCTTTTCAGGCTGCTCTTTATTGGTAGAGCATGTTGTGGCTGTAGAGCATCTTTCTTTTGATGTATTAGAACAGCAGATTTTGCAAGTTCAAGCGACGTTAAAGGGGGGAGCAAGTGATGAGGATAAACATAAAATAGAGGCTTTTTTCCAGCAATTGTCAGCTGATGGTTCTTCGTTGATAGAGGCGTAGCAAGGGTAGACAGGAAAAGGTGACATGAGCGGGAAAAAGAGTACGGTTGTGTCTGCTAAAAGGAGCGGAAAACCTTTTCCTCGTCCTGGTCGTGTTTTTGCAGGGCCTTTGCCAAAGTGCTTTGTTTATATTTTGGCTTCTCTTATTTTGCAATGGGCTTATGGTTTAGGGGCTAATATTGTTCAGTCTAACATTGTCCATCTGACCGGTGATTTTCACGCAACTTTGACCGAGACAACATGGTTGGTAGCGGCTTATATGGCGCCAAATGTAAGTATAGCGATTATGTTGATCAAAATTCGCTATCAATTTGGGTTGCGCGCTTTTGCTGAATTATCAATCCTTGGCTTCGTTTTGGTTTGTGTTTTACAGCTCTTTGTTACGGATTTGCGTTCTGCATTGATTATTCGCTTTTTCGCTGGGATTGCTGCTGCACCTTTGGCTTCGCTTGCTCTGCTTTATATGATGGAGGCTTTTGCTCCAGCAAAGAAGTTTACTATTGGTCTTAGCTTGAATTATATGAATGCTGCTTTAGCGGCACCTTTATCACGTTTGATTTCTCCTGATTTGCTGGAACATGGTGGTTTTTCCAGTCTTTCCGCGCTGGAAATGGGATTGGTTCTCATCAGCTTGGTTTGTATCTATACTTTGCCCCTAACGCCTGTTGTTCGCAGTAAGGTGATTCAAAAGTTAGATTGGATAAGCTATGGTTTGATTGCTCTTGGTCTTGGATTAAATGCCGTGATTATGTCTGTTGGCATATTGTATTGGTGGTATGAAGCACCATGGATTGGTTGGGGGCTCGCACTTGCCATTTTCTCATTGGCTATTGCTATTATTATTGAGCTTAATAGAGAAAAACCGTTGATTGATCTCCGGTGGATTTTCAGTAAGGAAATGGTCCAATCTGTTTTTATTTTATTTATCTTTCATGTTTTCTTGTTAGAACGGTCAAATTTGCCCGTAGGCTTTTTTAATCTTTTTGGTTTGCTTAATCGTGAGATGGCGCCCATGTATCTTGCTGTGGTACTAGGTATTTTGTTAGGGGGAGCTGTTTGCGTCTTTTTTTTACGAGCGGGGCGTGAGGATTATTTTTATTTGTTATCTTTGGGTTGTTTGGCGCTGGGAGCTTATTTAGATAGTCGTGTAAACCATTTAACGCGTCCGCAAGATATGATGTTGAGCCAAGGATTGGTGAGTTTTAGTTATGCACTGTTTTTGCCGCCTGCTCTTTTCAAAGGGTTTGTGCTCGCTGGTGAGAGAGGTCCGCGTTATGTTTTAAGCTTTATTGCTGTTTTTTTGTTAACGCAAGTGACAGGGGGATTGATGGGGTCTGCTTTTTTTGGCAGCCTACAGTTTTATTTTGCCCATAAGAACTTTGAGTCTTTAACACAAAATATTGTTGTTACTGATCCACTTATTTCTGGTGAGATGAATACTTTGTTTTCGCCTTCTTATGGTGTCTCTGTTCCCAATGGCTTGGGGAGTGAGCAGGGTACTTCTATGTTGATAGAAAAATTTAAGTTAACAGCAAATATTTTTGCTTATGATGACGTTTTTAGGCTTTATTTTTATATTTCAATGATTGCATTCGTTATTTTTCTTGTCACAATGATTGTTAAGTCATGCTCTTTGCGAGCATTAGAAAAGTAGAGTAATGTCATAGAAAGAGGGGTGCAAAAAATGATAAAAGCATTACGATCAAAAGCTACAATTATTGCATTCCTATCAGGTATTACGGGTGTTTTACTGATTTTATGGGCTTGGAGACTTCCTCCTTTTGTGAGTCACATCCAAATAACGGATAATGCTTCCATTAAGGGCAATGTTACGCTGGTTAGTTCACAGATCTCTGGGGTGATTGCGCGGATTTATGTGCAAGATTATCAACGCGTTGAAAAGGGAATGTTGCTCTTTGAGCTCGATGATTCTCTTTTTCGTCAGCAGTTTGCACGGGCACAGGCTATTCTCGATTCAAAAAATGCAAAACTAGCAAGTATTGAATTGCAAGCACAGCTTTTGCAGGGCGAAATTAATGCTGCAGAAGTCGAATTGGCGCGTTCACGAGCATTCTCCAATATTGTCCCTGAAAGTAAAAAGTTAGGTTTTGGTGATACGGCAAGTTCTGTTTCTCGTCCTCTTTCACAACTTTTGACGGCATTGGAAACAAAACGACAATTGCAAAAACAATTAAATCTTGAACGGCAAAGTTTACAGTCAGAAATTGCGGGAGCAAAGGTGAGTGTTGAGTTAGCAAAACTTAATCTCGATCACACAAAGATTTTATCTCCTCGAACAGGCTATATTGGATTAGTTGGAGCGCGGGTAGGGCAATATGTTATGCCGGGGACACAATTGGTCTCTGTTATTTCTGATGATATTTGGATTATTGCTAATTATAAGGAAACGCAACTTTCTCAGATGCGTGTGGGACAACCGGTTGTTTTTTCTGTTGATGCATTGAACAACAAAAAGTTAACAGGGCGTGTGGTTCGTTTTGCACCTGCTACAGGCTCAGAGTTTTCATTGTTAAAAACAGATACAACTATTGGTAATTTTATTAAAATTGCGCAACGTATTTCAGTACGGATTGCTTTAGATCCTGGGCAGGAAGGAATTGAAAAGCTCATCCCTGGGATGTCCGTGGTTACGTATGTAGATACTTCGCAACGGGTCGATTCTGGAGGATAAAATTTTGGGTTTTTTCAGTTTAATTTTTATGCCACTTTTTTATAGCAAGTGGGTATTCACGTTGGAAGATTTCGTTTGGTTTGTTATGATACATCTTTTAAAGCTCTTAAAGTTCTTATTTGTTATGCTGTAAAATAATGCTTTTTAGAACATTAAAGCGCATGCATTTTTAATCGTTTCTATTTCTTTTGAAGTAACTCAGTAGTAGAGGGATGGAATATTGAAAGCTGTGTGCCTGTAGTTTCTAGCAACACTGTCCTTTGAGGTGAGGTGATACGAACCACATGGGTGGACAGCGGAAGAGTCTGCGAGATAAAAAGTTGGATTATCCTGTTATGCCGTAAAACAGCGTTTTTTAGAGCGGTGATATAAGGCATTACAAGCTTTACATATTAAGTGTTTTTTAGATATCGTGATCAGTATTCAGGGCAGGGCTTGTCTATCGCGCCTATAAAGTGAACCGCGTAAATGGTCAGCAGGTGAAGCCTGCCGAGAGATGCTGGACTGTTGACAGTCCGGTGACTGGTAGGAATCTCCATTCTTTGAGGTGTGGGGAGGAAGTCAAAGACGGATGAGGCGGATGAAAAACTTATCCTTTTGGGAGAGGGCGTAAAGTTAGGAGGAAGACGTAAAGTTTATATTTTGTAAACCATAAAAATGCCCGTTTTGAGTCGGGCATTAAAAGGGGAGGTTGTTGCTTGTGTTATTAATTTTTACGGATCAGCAAGAAGCTTACTAAAACGACTCCTGCTGCTAATGCGAGGGTTTTTTTAGGATTTTCTTTCGCTTTTTTCTTTAATTCTGTAGCATGTTCGTTGAGGTGATAAAGTGCGTGACGGCCTTTTTGTTTCCATGTGTTAAACAGCTCAGAAATGTTTTCAAAGCTATCATTTTGAGAACTCCAATAATTTACGGGAACCAGCTCTCTTTTTAATTGTGCTATACGTTTTTTAATTTTAGCATTTTTTCTATGGGGTGAAAATAGACACATTTATTGACTCCTTCATATGTTAAATTGTTGCATGATCGTTGGAATTGTGTTTGGGGTTTTGCTATAACGGCTTGAAAATTGAAAGGTTGCATTGATCATGCCGCGCGTGGGTGAGATGATAGTTAAGAGTTTGGGTTTAATGAGGCATTTTTTAATGTACTCGAGTTCATTTCGTGATGGTGTTTGTTAAGGATGTAAGGTAAAAATTTTTACAAAATGGTGTAAGGTTCATTCATAAAGATGGTGGGCGATGTCTTCATTTTTTTGTTTGTTTAAAGTGTTGGGATAACTTTTGGCACTTGAAATAGTTTATAAGAAATTTTTATCTATCTATTCTCTTGTGGCTGTAGGGAGTGGCATTGATTGATTCAATTAAGAAGATTTAAAATGAGGAAATCTTACGATATTTGGGTTTGCCATTTAAATTTGTAAAAAATAGATTATTACAAATCAATATGTTGGATTAATTTGGCGATGTCTTTCATGCATTTTTAAAAATTGCGCTTTGTTAGGCGTTATCTGTTGTGTTGTAAAACACTGTTTTGTGATGACATTGATGTAAGGTATCGGCATGCAACTTAAAAATACAGTATTGTCTCTGTTTTGTTTCAGTTTCTTTTTGAAGCAACCAAGTGTAGAAGTATAAACTTGAACAGAAGTAGTAGAACTTATCCGGTGCGTCTATAGAATGAATCCACCTATGAATTGTATTGCATCAGTGTTAGTAGGTAGAACCTTTTGAGAGCAATCTGTTAAGATTGGTGGGCGGTGTAATTTTCGTCCTTTGAAGCGCGGAGGAAGTCGATATAAACGATGATTGATAGCGCAGGTTTTAAAAATTTGAGGACTTGATGAGTACGACCTATCCTTTATCTAAACCACTTGAGCGTCGTCGGTCTGTTGGTGTTGCTGTTGGTGATGTGATCGTTGGGGGGGAGAGCCCGATTGTTGTCCAGTCAATGACCAATACAGATACAGCGGATGTTGATGCAACTGTTGCGCAGGTTTCTGCTCTTTGGCAAGCTGGGTCTCAATTGGTTCGGATTACTGTTGATCGCGATGAAGCAGCAGCTGCTGTCCCAAAAATACGGGAGCGATTGGAGAGGTTAGGTTTTTTTATCCCATTGGTGGGGGATTTTCATTATATTGGTCATAAGCTTTTATCAGAGCATCCTGCGTGTGCTGAGGCGCTTGCAAAATATCGCATCAATCCTGGAAATGTTGGCTTTGGTGCAAAAAAAGATCGCCAATTTGCGGAAATTATAGAGATTGCTTGTCGGTATCATAAACCTATTCGCATTGGTGTGAATTGGGGTTCTCTTGATAATGCGTTGTTAACACGGCTTATGGATGAAAATGCACAGCAAGAAAAACCCTTATCTGTGGCTGAAGTGATGCGGGAAACTGTTGTTCAGTCGGCTTTGCTTTCGGCTGCTTTAGCAGAAGAGTTAGGATTGGGACGTGATAAAATTATTCTTTCTGCTAAAGTGAGTGATGTCCAAGATCTTATTGCTGTCTATATTGCCTTGGCAGAGCGTTGTGATTATGCACTCCATTTGGGTTTGACAGAAGCAGGGATGGGAACAAAAGGGGTTGTGGCTTCTTCGGTGGCTTTGGGCATTTTATTACAGCAAGGGATTGGTGATACGATACGAATTTCATTAACTCCTGAACCTGGTGGTGATCGAACACGAGAAGTCAAAGTTGCACAAGAACTTTTGCAAGTAATGGGGTTTCGACAATTTTTGCCTGTTGTTGCTGCTTGTCCTGGATGTGGTCGCACGACCTCGACAGTATTTCAGCAATTGGCACAAAAAATTGAAGCGGATTTACACAAAAATATGCCCGTTTGGCGTGAAAAATATCCTGGGGTTGAAAGTTTGAAGGTGGCTGTGATGGGATGTATCGTCAATGGACCGGGGGAGTCAAAACATGCGGATATTGGAATCTCTTTGCCTGGAGTGGGGGAAAGTCCAGCGGCACCTGTTTTTATTGAGGGACAAAAGGTAAAAACTTTGCGGGGTGATCACATTGCTGAAGAATTTGAAGCGCTTTTGAGTGATTATATTCATACACGCTTTGGGCAAGGTTGAGGTAAAAATCGCATAAGGTTGAAGTAAAAAGGGTGTATCGTTTTTTTAAACAAGCTGTCTTCAATGTGAAGAGGGTGCTGTTGTGTGCTGCTTTAGCTATGGTCAATACTGTTGTTGGTTGCTTATTATTTTAGGTAAAACCAGATGATATGCCTGTTTTAGAATGAGAAGCTTATGAAGGATATTAATGAGCTTGAGTGTGTTAAGACTATTAAGCAAAATGATATGAATACTTTAATAGATCCGTAAATGTTGTTGCTGGTTTTTGGGCTGCTTTTGAGACAGTGAAATATTTAGCGGATTTTGACGAATGTCAAATTATAGAAAGAACATTGTTTATTGATTTTTTAGGCATTTTCCCAGAATTTTTCGGGGTATCAAATTGATAGGATTGGAGATCCTTATAGCGGTTATTGCTCTATTTGTCGTGAAATATAAGCTTTTTATATTGATATAAAATGATGTATATGATGCCTTTTTGGGTGTTATTGGGGAAATGCATGACCAGTATATTAGCATTTGGATTTTTATTTAACGGTATAAGAATTTTAACAGGTGCCTTTATTGTCTTTTATATGCTTGAAAAAGGGCTAACTCTTATTGATATCGGGATCATTAAGTCATTTCAGGCTTTTATTATGATGGTTACCGATATTCCTCTGGGATATTTTGCTGATCGAAAAAGTTATAAAATATCGATTGTTTTGGCAGCGGCTTTTGCCGCTATATGGCTTTTTCTCATGGGAATTTCTACAAGCTTTTACGGTTTTCTTTTAGCAGAAACTTTTAATGCAGTGTCGTTGACATTGATTGCGGGGGCTTATAATGCTTTACTTGTTCAATATGCAAAAGCAAAATTGACATCCACTAAAAAAGTGCTTGGTTCCAGCTCTCAATATAATTACATCGGCATGTTTATATTCAGTTTAATCGGTGCATATTTTGCTGATTATTCAAGCCAATATATATGGTATATCGCGGCGTTTTTAATGTTGATGACAGCACTCTTTGGTTTGTTTTTTCT
The DNA here is from genome assembly GCF_042196725.1 of Bartonella sp. AC158YNML. Classification (NCBI taxonomy): domain Bacteria; kingdom Pseudomonadati; phylum Pseudomonadota; class Alphaproteobacteria; order Hyphomicrobiales; family Bartonellaceae; genus Bartonella; species Bartonella sp. AC158YNML. The sequence goes on along the minus strand of NZ_JBHIQU010000007.1, from coordinate 71,810 downwards.
TGATGACCTGAAGGGAGAGAAAAAACCAAATAAAGCGAATTCTCTCATTTGTGAAGCTAAGGAGATGTTGTCTATTTTTATTAAAGTTCCTTATATTTCTTTATGCTTTTATTTTTCATTGATCTTTTTCAATATATTCTCGCAGTATTGGCAGTGGATATTTAAAGATCATCATATTAATGTCACTTATTTTGATCTTGGTGTGACATTTTCGCTGATATTGTTCTCTCAGCTTTTGGCTAGTTTTCTCTTTACAAAACTAAGTGAAAAGATAAATTTTGTTTTGTTGCTGTTTCTTTCAGTTTCCATGATTTTTACAGTCGCTTTTTTTGAACCAAGAAAAGAAATTGCTGTCATTTTAGTCTGTATGACTTTTTATCTCATTAGGTACACCTATCTTCGTGTAGAAGTGGTCTTGCATGATAATATTAGTGATCATTTTAGGGCTACATACGAATCCTTCTTGTCAACTGTTGGAAGATTGAGCTTATTGGTATTTTTTTACATGAGTGCGTATATGGTCGATATGTTTGGCTTTTTCTCACTCGTTTATATTTTTGCTGTTTATTTATTGATTTACTTGTTGGCAGTATTTTTTTTAGAAGGAAATCTCAAAAAAGCTCAGTGAGAATAGTCACTCATTATGATATGTGTTTTATAAGGTTTCATAGTGGATCAAGGCTTTGATTTATAAGTCTTATCATTGTTTTTCATGTTGAATGAGAAAGCTGAATATTGTCCGTTCTTCTTATTGCAAATCTATGTATATTAATCAAAATCATGTTTCTTGTACATTATAAGTGGGCGTGGTGTAAAAATCATAAAAAAGAAGTAAAAAGGCTTCTCATGAATATTCTTGAACGCTAAGAGTTGTTGGCAAGATGAGAAGCTGATAAAGAACATGATTGTACCGGATTATACGCTTATTTACGCTTGTTAAGGAATGGTGATAGTGCACAACAATTTTCCTGTTTTCGCTTATATTTTTCGGAAATGTCTTGCTACGCAGTGTTTAATAAGCGGGAGGACAATTCTAGCCTGTCCTAATCGGATTTCTTCATGATCGTTTTGATACTCTGATGATCGATTTTATTGTTGGTATAGTGAACGGATTTTACCATTGCCTCCTTTGAAATACATGTCATCTTGTTGAGATATTTTCTTACATCTTTCATTCTCATTATGGCTCATTTTTGAGTATTTTCTCTTTGGTTGCAGAGTGAACTCTGCATGTTCTGACGTTAGAAAATACTTTCAGATAGTAAAGAAAACCTATTTGTACGGATTTTGAATGATCCCTTCTTCTTGGAGAAATCATAAAACCAAGTACAACAATACCATTAAGTATGATTTGATATAAACAAAAATAAATAAACACATATTGATAAATTTAATAGAAATCTGTTAAGTCCTGCAAATTACAGTTATTAAATAAAGCGATGAAATCGTTATCTATAACGCCTATTATAACATTTATAACTCTTTTTTCTGTATTTGTATTGTTAGGATGTACGCGTGTAGATAGTCTAGAGCAGTACGATAGACTTTACGAAAAATATATCAGTGAAAATTACGGTGCTTTTGAACATTTTCAAAAGCATGAACAAGCAAAAAAATTTGTATACAGCCATGGCTATCAGAATATCGTACCAAAGTTTGACATTATACGGCATCGTCACATACTGATTGTTTTATGTGGACGTTTTGTTAATTTATTGCGTGGTGATTATAATGAATGGATATCAGCAGATATGTTACTCAATGTCATAAGCAGTTTGCGTAATGACTATAACTGGAGAGAAAGCGATTTTATTTGGGCCTATAATATGTCTATGAATTCTACCGACCCCATGATTGATTACGCGAAAAAGTTTCTTAATTCTTCAAGTGAAAATGGCATGAGTTTCAAAACACAAATGATTGATCTCGTGTCGAGTATGAGGACCGGTGATGATGAAAATGTTAAACAAATAGCGCGTTTTTGCATAGAGCTCCGCACGATATATGACATGATGCAACCAAGAGGAATTTACAAATGACATTTAACGAGCAAAGTTCTCTCGAAGGATATTAAATGGCTATAATAGTCTTAATAATCGCGGCATTTTCTTATCCATGTTGCATATTTGTTCATTATGGCTTCAAAAGGTGGACATATTTTCCAGCTTTGGCAACAGGTATAGGTTCATTTACAATGATGCTTTTCATCTTAATAAGAAAACTGCACTTAAAGGAGGAAATTTGCACTTGGGTTGAAAAAACGACTTATCACAAATTAGATTGCGCTTTTATATATAATAATAAGGACTTTTTTTATCTTTCTGTTGCAATGATCATTCTCTGTTTAATTTTATCAATTCTCTTTTTATGTGATGAATTGAATAAACGAGATAAAGAGCGTGATGAATTAAAGTTGTATAGTGACCATGATTATTATTAAATTGAAGTTATTACACACTTTTGTAAATAAAAATGTTTCTGCTTTTGAAGGAGCGTGCCGACACAATCATTCACTTTGCTAGCTCCTAATGTTGTGGACAGCCCATGGCTTTTAAGCCGGTTCATAAGAGGCATTTTTTAGTCCTTTCTTTGATGTTTTGCTCCACACGGCTTTTCCCGCTTGTGAGGTGCAAGCAAGTGATTTTGATTGATTCAATATACACAGATTTGAAATGAAGGAATCTTACGGTATTTAGGGTTCTTATTCAAGTTGAAAAACATGAATTATCATTATAAATCAAATGTTTTATATCTTTCTTGCTAAGAAAAGAGAGATCGGTAATAATATTTTTTTTCGTGTTATTGAAATTGATGACTTTATTTATCCTGTTATGCCGTAACATACCGTCATTTGAAGGGTAGTGAAGGTATCCTGTTTGATACATTAAGTATTTTAAGAAGTGCATGGTGAATATTCTTAAGTCTTGTTTATCGCGTCTTTAGTTTAAGTGAATCGTATGCGTGGAAAACGAGAGAAACCTACTCGGTAGGACACTAGACTGTTTACAGAGTAGATTAGGTTAAAAGATTTTGTTCTTTGAGGGTGGCATAAAAATCAAAATAGCCATTATGTTCATTTTTTTCTGATATTTTAAATACGAGTTTCAAAAAAATGATGCTTAAACTAAACAATCAGCACTTTTGTAAAAGTGTTTTTAGAGAGCAACAATACACGAGTGAATTTACAGAATGTAACCATATTTGATCTTTTACAACAAGATAGCGTGGAAAGGCATAAAAATTACGACTCTTTACTGAGGGCATTGTACTTCTACGGTTGGCAATGAACAACAGATGATTTTGATAAGGCTACAAAGCCAATCGGCATTTTTATTGTCTTTTGCGGGTTTATAAAATGCTCTGTTTTATATTTATTCTGTTTATTTTTTACCTTATCGTTAGAAGATTAAAGATATAAAGGAGAAACGAGTTTCTTTCTTTACGGTTGTTTTTTATTCGGCTTTAAAGCATCCATGGCGATATCTTTTAAAGCCTGAATATTACGCATTGCTTTACCGTTTTTGTTTCTTTCATTTTTTGATGAGGGGGGCGTTTTTCAAGCACAATAGGATGCCTAGAATGTATTTGTGTTATCAATTCACGCGCGCTTGTTTTAATGAAACACCTCTCAATATTTAGCACATCCATTTCATGATAGGAGCTATAATGCAGACCTACGATATTGAAGTCTCTTTGAAAAGTCTATTATGCATTCAACAAAGATGAAGGTGTAAAAGTAGGGCGGGTGAAGTTTAATTTTTGCGTGTTGCACTAAAGCGGGCGACTTGTTGGAGCGGTTTTGCTTTGGTGCCAAAAGGATGTAAAAGTGCTTCTGCTTTTGTAATCAGTTCATCGCGTTTTTTTTGTGTTTCTTTAATGCCATAAAGGCGAATAAAAGTGGCTTTTTGTGCCGTTTTATCTTTCCCAGCCGTTTTTCCTAGGGTTTGCGTGTTGGCGGTGACATCAAGAAGGTCATCAGTTAATTGAAAGGCTAAACCAAGATAGGTACCAAAATCAGTAAGCTTTTCGGTTAATTCTTTAGATGCATTGCCAATGATGGCGCCTGCTTGGCAAGCAAAGCTTATTAGGGCTGCTGTTTTCATGTGTTGTAGAGTGATGATGTCAGTACTTTCTTGCGGTCTTTTTTCAGCTTCAAGGTCTAGCATTTGTCCACCTAACATACCGCCAAGTCCTGCCGATTGTGCAAGGGACGTGATCAGCTTGATTCTAATATCTGTAGATAAAGTACTAGCTTTATGAGCAATGATTTCAAAGGCAAATGTTAAGAGGGCATTGCCTGCTAGAATTGCTGTTGCTTCATCAAATGCTATATGGACGGTGGGTTTTCCACGCCGGAGTGTATCGTTATCCATAGCGGGAAGATCATCATGAATGAGCGAATAACAATGGACACATTCTAAGGCACATGCAACATCAAGAGAATGTTCTACAGGGACGTCAAAAAGTGTAGCACTTTGAATTACAAGAAAAGGACGCAAGCGTTTTCCACCGTTCAGCACACCATAGCGCATGGCTTTGATTAAGTTTTTAGGGCGTGAAATTTCACCATTTTGGATTTGATCACTTAACAGGGTATCAAGCCGTTTTTCAACGGTGTCTCTATGTTTTGCAAGAAGGGTGGTAAATTCGTGCATTCTTGCTTCCTTTGTTTTTACAAAAATGAAATTATGAAATTTAAAGAGAAAGATTGTCACTTTTTCTTGTTTTCATAAATTGGCGTCATTTTTTATTAAAAATCAACTTCTCTTTTTATCCGTATCTCTACTGTATGCGCTAATCCCTTTTGAAACCAAATAAAAATTAAATGAAGGTCTTATAAAAAAGCTTTCATTGGTGTATAAAATTCTCAAATTTTGCAGTGTTTTTGATATTCATTTGATTATTGTGACACCATTTTTGATAATAAGAAGGTCATTTTTAGTAAGAGGAGGATCATTTTGACATTGCCTCTTCTTTTTTATCAGTGTATAATATCTTCAAATTTTATGGTGTTTTTAAATGAAGCATTGTCATTTTTGACATTGCTTTTTCTGTTTTAATGGATTTGGAGTGTCTTTTTATGGCTGTACCTAAACGAAAAACCTCTCCAGCGAAGAGGGGCATGCGCCGTTCGGCTGATGCTCTGAAGGCGCCGACTTATATCGAGGATAAAAATTCTGGTGAATTGCGTCGCCCTCATCATATTGATTTAAAAACGGGAATGTATCGTGGACGTTCCGTTTTAGTGGTTAAGGATTGAGTGTTTTTATCTCTCAAGGTTATGCTTCCTTTGATATATCGATGAATGCGTGGGCAAAGCGTGTGTTTTCGCTTTAAGATGGATGTTGAGGCGCCCTTGCGTCGCCCTCATCGCATTGGTTTAAAAACGGGAATGTATCGTGGGCTTTCCGTTTTAGGGATTAAGATTTTAGTGTTTTTATCTCTCAAGGCTGTGCTTCCTTTGATATATCGGTGAATGCGTGGGCAAAGCGTGTGTTTTCGCTTTAAGATGAGTGTGTGGGGTTTAAGGTTTTTCCATGGAAAATGATTCCATTGTTGGAGATGATTTTCTCGTTTTTTTGAGAAATTATAAAGGATTGCTCGTATACAGTTCTTTTATGATAACTGATTGAAGAGCTTTTTTGGGTATCGATATAAGTTATTTTAGTAATGGAATCATTTTCTTAAGAAGATTCTTAAAGAGTTCTCTTCTGGAAAAGGTAAAAGGCAAGAATAAAAATAATCAATGTTGTCATAATAATAAAACTGTATATTCCATTTGTATCGTTCTTAATTCTATCAATATATTTACTGTAAGGGGGACTTGTTTTCTAATCCTATTAGACAGAAAAAATCGTTGTTTGGGGTTGTTATAACCCATGTAAGACTTGAAGCATGAGGTGTTTTTTATGAGAATATATGATCAATATTTAAGGCAACGGTTTTTATCCATAAAGCTTATATTTGTGACATGCATGTGAAAGAATGTGATCTTTGCCAATATCGCATTGACGAATAAAAATAATCCATTGTTTTGCGCCTTGAATGAAAAGCTTATCGTGGGATTATCTCATTTCACATCTGTTCTATGTTGAATTAATTACAATCTATTTTTCTACACATTATAAGTGGGGATGGCATGGAGGTAAAAACTATATAAGAAAACAAAAAATACCTGTAACGAACCATCTCAAGTGCCAAAAGCTTTAGGCAACATGGTGGCTGACAAATAGAGTATATAATGAAAGTGACAGCTTGCTCTTTTATAAAGTATAACGACGACAACACCCTATGAAGTTTATACACCTCACTAAAACTTTACCATTATACCATTCATAATCGCCGTTATAAAATAGCTACAACAAACATTAAGAAATATTTCTTAAAAAAACATGTGAATGTACAACACAAGCATATTTTATCTTGATCGTTTTATTTTGCATAAGAAGCATACCCCCAGAACGTGATAAGTAAAAGCGTGAAGCAATCTCCATTCTTTAAAAGACATCCCTTTAGATACTTTTGAAAGCTGTAAAGCTAAATTAAAAAATAACAATAAGAATAAACGTTGGCATTCACCCTTACAACTTCATATTATTTCCAAAATAAGGCGATATTCTCATTATGCAGATTACACAAAAAGATAGATTCAATATTCTTACGCCAATCGGATACATAAAGTCTGAAACGAAATCATAAAGCCTTTAAGAGTCTCAATCTTTGTTTCGAACATACTGCTAAGAAGTGGATATTAATCCATAGACAACAAAAAAGCACAAACTTTATAAGGTCAGCAATACCATAAAACCATTAACAAATCAGCTATGGATTGGAGCGCCCTACCGACTTTGATAAAATATTTTGTGAAATCCCATGCATGACACATCTAATTATATGTTTTCTTATTTTTATAAGCTGTTCGTAATAAATCCTTTATATCCATAAAGATCAGAAAAATATATGAACAATTCTTCGCTTAAAATATAAAAAGAAAGCATGACACTCATAGAAAAGTCTCATGTGCCTTATCATCACAAGGACTGAAGCTTATTGAATAAGTACATCTTCTATTTTGCCCATTTTCTTTTTTCTGCTTATAAGCGAGCACGCTGGCACTCTCCATACACTTAAGCCCCCAATATCGCAATTAAGTCTTGCATTTGAAAGCGTTTATTACAGATATTTTTTTGCTTTCTTATATAGTTTTTACCTCCATGTCATCTCCACTTATAATGTGTAGGAAAATAGATTGTAATTAATTCAACATAGAACAGATGTGAAATGAGACAATCCCACGATAAGCTTTTCGTTCAAAGCGCAAAACAAAGGATTATTTTTATTCGTCAATGCGATATTGGCAAAGATCACATTCTTTCACTGAGAAATGTATGTCACAAATATAAGCTCTATGGACAAAAACCATTGCCTTAAATATTGATCATATATTCTCATAAAAAACACTTCATGCTTCAAGTCTTACATGGGTTATAACCACCCCAAAAAACGTTATTTGAGGATCTAATTTAATATGAACAACATCTACTTATCATTATAAATCAATGTTTATCTGTAAAGATAAGAAAATGAGGAGGCCGTAGGTGGATCTTACGGACAAGTTTTAGACTGTTTACAGATTGGGGCGCTGATTAAAAACTTCATCCTTAAAGGGACAAAGGATGCTCAAAAAATAAAACCAGCTCTTTGCTGGTTTTATCAAAATATCTGGTTATGATGAAAGGAGTGTATTATGCAGCGTAGACAGCTTTGCTATCTTCATCTGTTTCTTCTCTCTCAGTTTTAAATTCACGTTTTGGCTTGTTGGAGAGATGCATTTCTATGAGATTGATCGCTTCTGTTTCAGAAATACTATTAATAACCGCAATTTCGCGGGCCATTCTTTCAAGAGCAGCAGTATAAAGTTGACGTTCAGAGTAGGATTGTTCAGGCTGTAGGTTAGAGCGGAAAAGATCACGGACCACTTCGGCGATGCAAATAAGATCTCCTGAGTTGATTTTAGCATCATATTCTTGTGCACGGCGTGACCACATGGTTCGTTTAACACGTGCTTTCCCATGTAAGATTTTTAAGGCGCGTTCAACGGAATCACCAGCAGATAATTTACGCATTCCAACAGAAAGGGCTTTTGCAATGGGGACTTTGACATCCATTTTATCTTTCGCAAAATGAATGACAAAAAGTTTTAATTTGTGTCCTGCAACTTCCTGATCTTCAATCGCTATAATCTGTCCTACTCCATGCGTAGGGTAAACGATATATTCAGAGGTTGCAAATTCTTTAGTCTTGGAGGACGTTCCATGTTGGGATGCCATATTTTAGTTTACTCCCTTATGATCAACAAATGTATCGGAAAACAGGTTATAAACCTGAGGGTTGAGTTTTCTTTAGCCAAGTATATTGTATCAATTAAGTGAGCATAAAAGCCGCATACTTTTAAATCCAACGAAAATACATCGCTTTACTACAAAAAGTAAAGAAAAATACTTAGAAAGATGATCATGTTAAAATAACACTAACATCAAATATCAAAAGAATCAATCATTTCGCTTAAGGATTTTTTTATTTTTACGAGAAAAGTCTTTCAATTGTTGAAAGAAGGAGCTGTACACTGTATCATTACTACTCGCCACTTCCTGGATTTTCTGAAAAATACTTTTCTAATTTGTTTGGAACGCCATCCATTTCTTTTGCTTGAGGAAGAGGGTCTTTGCGGGACGTTAAATTAGGCCATTTGTTCGCATATTTAAGATTAAGTTCTAACCACTTTTCGAGCCCTGGTTCGGTGTCAGGGATAATGGCTTCCGCCGGACATTCCGGCACGCACACACCACAATCGATACATTCATCAGGGTGAATGACAAGCATATTTTCACCTTCATAAAAACAATCGACAGGGCAAACTTCAACGCAATCAGTATATTTGCAATGAATGCAATTATCAGTTACTACATGAGTCAATATCTACCTCCATTTATTATTTTAGTGATCTTTGGAGGAAAGTGCTTCTGTATCTTTATTACTTACAAGTTTATTACGTAGCACAGCTAATTTTGCAAAAGGTGAATCAGGATTAGGGATCTTTTCTTTTTGAAAAGGTTTATGATTCGCACGTTTGCCTTGGGATTTGTGGAACTTATGAGAACGTTTTGTTTGTAATGGCACTTCGTGAGGAGAACTTTCATTCCTGTTTTCTCCTTTTTCTACAGCGCTCTTCGGTTTATTTTGCCACTTATTTCCAGATTTATCACGTTTTTTTTGTGCGTTGTGGTGAAATTGATGCTTATAATGCCATAATAAAACAACCTTATCTTCCGTTGCTGGGAAGGGAGGCTTGGCAAAATTTCCAACAGGTTCAGCTGTTGGTAAACGATAGGTGTGATTGGTGTGATTTCCAACACAAGAGGATGAAAGGTTAGAAGATGAAGTCCTCTTTTCTTCTTGTGTTGTTTCTGAAATACTGATTGTTTGCCATTGGCTGCCAACGCATTCTGCTGCAGGAACATCTTGCGTTGTTCCATTGATAGGGGAAGAGGCTTTATGTGTAAGGAGATTTTGTTCAAAAACAACATTGCTTATGCTGCACGATTGATAGCCAAGTCCTTTGAGGATTTCTTCCATATCATTTCCATTGGCTCCAAGAATGGACATCATGGCTGGTGTAATAAAAAAACTTTTGCCGTCATAGGCACCATCGGGTTTGGGAGTACTTCCTTGTTTCCAATGAAGAGCAAGGCGGATAAGATTGGCAAGACGTTCTAAAATATCAATTCGTACTGCACGTTGTCCTAAAATTCGGTAACCGGCTAATTGATAAAATTGGCGGTTATAGGTAGGGTCAATAATCAAAGAGGTTCGACCAGCAGATAATGCTGCAAAAATTTCACCCAAACCAGTTTGGTCTTGTCCCACATTTTGAAGATTCCACAGGAGGGTAATGGCTTGGACGGGAGCGGGTTTAAGCATTCCTGCAACATAGATATGAAAAGCGCCAAAACGTACGCCTAGACGACGAAGCACGGCACGTGATTCTTGCGCAAGGCTTTTGACAATGTCTAAAACTTCACGGCGTGGTAAAATCCCTAAAGAGTTAACCAGTTGTAAGGCAAGACTGTTTGTTGAATCTGTCAAATTATCAGCATGGCGCAAATCAAACAGGGGTTTTAAAGTTGTTTCAAAATGAAAGGTTACAAAGCGCTCTAATCGTTTCATAACATTATCGCGGGATTCTCCCGTGAGTTGTGCATCTGCTAAAACTATTAGTTTTGGTTTGAAAAAATCTTCTGTTGCTATAAGTTGTCCTACCGGTTGACCAATCCAGCGCACAATTCCATCAGAACTAAGAGTAAGATCTCCATTTGCACAAGCACAAAAACGTGTTGCGCGTTTGGAAAAAGCAAGAATCAAATCTTCATTCTTTGTTTCTGTCGAAATTTGATTCTCAGTCGTTTGATCAGGATTGTTTTTGTTGGCATAAAAACGAAAACCTTCAAATTTACCTCTTCCGTGTTTTTCAATGAGAATATCATCCTGAAGAATCTCATTCTGTTGAACAATCTTGCTATCCATGATCATTTTCTTTCTCAGTGCGACACTGGTAAAAAGCTTTGTGCGACGATTTCATAATGCTGTTATTTCTTTACACGTTTGTTGCGTTTGCTTCAATCACTCTTGTCGTTTTTTGCTGTTTCTTTTTGCGCCTTTAAAACTTAGATGATTCTTTTTTATTCAGTTTGCATTCAGTTAGGATGCTTTAATATTTGTAAATTACACTTATTGGTTGTGTTGTAAAGCTGAAAACATAAATAAATTTCTCAATTGAAAAGGAAACGGAATCGGTCATCAAAAAAAACAACATTTGTTTTGTCTGATCATTTTTTTTGCTGTTTTGTCATGAAAAGTGAAGAGAAAGTTTTTTCAAACATTTCATAGGCTAAAGGGCGTGTTGCAAAGGCGTTTTAGAGGTGAAACTATATCTTATAACAAGAAGTTTTACCATAACAATAAAAAAACAATTGCGATTATAAAATTACACGCTAAAGTAGTATTAGCATAAGTGAACAACTTTTGCGTTCTTTTAAAAAGAGAACAATGATGTCGTTGCCAAATCAATTTTGATAATTTTAATCGCAAGGGGTTATTATGGGTAATCTTTCAAATGCTGTTTATAAAAGCAGCAAAAATTATAGCGATGCAGACAAAAGTTTAGGACGTAATATGATGCGTTCTGCTATGCAAGCACCTTATCTTGAACGACAAAAAGAGCATGATTTGGCTCTGCGGTGGAAAGACAAACGCGATGATGATGCCATGCATCAGATTGCAGCGGCTCATATGCGTTTGGTGATTGCTATTGCTAATCGCTTTAAGCGTTTCAAAATGCCATTGGGGGATTTGGTACAAGAAGGGTATGTGGGACTATTGGAAGCCGCTGCACGTTTTGAACCTGATCGGGAAGTGCGTTTTTCAACGTATGCAACATGGTGGATACGTGCTTCTATCCAAGATTATATTTTGCGAAATTGGTCAATTGTTCGAGGTGGAACCAGTTCTTCGCAAAAAGCACTTTTCTTTAATCTTCGGCGTTTGAGAGCAAAACTGGTGCAGGATGATAGTGCTTTGTCGAAACAGGATATTTTTCGCACAATCGCTGAAAAACTCGGCGTTTCTGTGCGTGATGTTGAAACCATGGATTTTCGTTTCTCCAGTTCTGATAATTCCTTGAGTGTTTCTGTTTCTGAGAACAGTGATAATCCCATTGCGAAGATGGATGTGTTGGTGGATGAGAGTCCTCTTCCTGATGCTTTAATTGAGCAAGTGATTGATGGTCAACGGCGTACACAATGGCTTTACGATGCGTTGCAAATTCTTAACGAACGGGAATTAGAAATTATTCGCTTTCGTCGCCTCAATGAAGAGGGGGCTACTCTAGAAGTACTCGGTGAAAAGTTAGGAATTTCAAAAGAGCGCGTGCGCCAAATTGAAGCACGGGCTTTGCAAAAATTGCGTTCTGCTCTCCTTACCGTTCATTCAGAAGATGCTTACGATATATAAGCCGTGAAAGGCTTTGTGGGGGGATGAGGGAGAATGTATCAATGGGCGCGTATGAGAGCATGATGACGTTGGTTTTAGAGGAATCAGATTTGTCGAGGAATGCGCATCCTTGTGGGTATTTGTCGCGGTTTTTTCAAAGCGAAGGAAGAGTTGGGGAGAGGCCGGTTTGAGGAGGTATGTATCAATGGGGGCGTATGAAGGCATGATGACGTTGGTTTTTACAATGCTTCATTTCATTTTCGGATATGTTTTAAAAGGGCAAGGCTTGATACAGACAGAAAAGAATCAAGGCTGTAACGGATGAGAAGAAAGGCTTATTCTGTAATAATTTTCACTTTTGTACCTGCGGGTAAAGTTTGCGTTGGTGAGAGGGCGTTGAGAATGCGGAAGAGTTTTTCTTTTTCTGGTGTGTGTTGCATTTTATTTGCAAGGTTTGTAACATCTTCTCCTTGTTTAACGCGGACAACATGGATTTTTAAAGGCTTTAATTTTTTTAACTGTGAAGAAGAAAGAGAATGAAAGCTTTGTACCGTTTTTTGGGCAACTTCTGCAAAATTTTGAGAATTATGCGGGGCGGCTGTCAGAAAACGAAAGAGATGATTGTTAAACAAAATGACAACCACATCAAATTGCCATTGCTCATGGGTCGCACGGGCGTGTGCTCCAAGTAAACTCTGGCTTTGAAAACCCTGACTCGTAAGTCCTTGAATTGTGATGGGGCGGATGGATGATTGGTCTAGTCCAATAATCCCTCCGCTTTTCAAATAGTCACTTGTAGATAGTCCAGCAGGATGTGGAATAGCATCAAAACGAATCGCAATGTTATCTGGTCCACTGGCCCAAACAGTGTGTGCTGAATGTTCTATCGTAAAATTATTCGGAACAGAAAAAGCGATGCGCAATTGTGGGTGAATAAATTGGTTGCCTCGTACAAAACCTGTATAAAATCCTCCTCCAAAAATCATGCCATCAATGCTTTTGAGAAAAGAATCACGATCGGTTATTTTACTCTTCTCTTTACTAATTTGACGCGCTTTTTCTATCGCAAGCCGAATGCGTTGAGGGGTGGTTGGGTGAGAGGCTAGAAAATCTAGAGAGGCATTTTGGGTACCGGAGATATTACGTAAAGCACTATAGGCTTCCATTGTTTGAAGAAAGCGGGGTGAAGCAAACGGATCGTATCCTGCTTGTTGGAGCATTTCGAGGGCAAGAGAATCTGCTTCTAGCTCTTGATTACGGGAAAATTGTGCGAGTTGTTGCTTGTTTTGTATGGGTGTGTGAAGTTTTTGATCCATAGAAGAAAGAAGACGAGGGGATATGCGATTTTTCATCTTCAATTCAGTTTCTTTTTGTAGGCGTAAAATACCATGATTGGCTCTGATATGTGCTATCTCATGGGCTAAAATTGCTGCAACTTCTGAAGAATCATTGGCTAATGCCAGCATGCCACGGGTGATGTAGATCGAACCATTGGGGAGCGCAAATGCATTGACACTTTCTGAATTTAAAATTGTTACAAAATAGCTTTGATGAGAATTGTGTGATGCAATTGTTAGTTTACGGACAATCTTTGCTAAAAGGTGTTCAAGTTTTACATCATAATAAGCGCCGTCATACATTTGTAGAATACGTGGGTGTTGCAGAGCGCTTAATGTGACATAGATATTGTGATTGTTGACACTTTTAATAGTTTTAGAAGAAATGGAAGAAAGCTTGTCATTTTGAGAAAGGGGTGCATGACAAGCGGAAAGGAGAAGCATGAGACTTATGAAAGTTGCTCTACACATGGGCGGGCGAAAAAGAAAATTTCGTTGAAAAATAGGGCGCATTGGTTCACGATGCATGTTGTTGCGACGGTGTAATTTGGCAAATCTCATTTGTATCTTTGTATTGTGTATTTTTGTAAGACAAGCTTTAAGGGTAAGGGTTCGTTTGGCTATATCACGGTTATTGTTTATAAAAAATGGCTCTCATTTACAAAATGGTGCACTATACAAGGAAATTTTGTGAAAGGCAAAGAATGGCATGACAACATTTACGATATTGTTAAATGGTGACATTTGTATCACTGATCGTTTGCTTAATCAAATTCAAAACAGTCGGGTAATTGCTGCGGATGGTGGTATGCGTCATGCGGCAATGCTTAATGTGATGCCTGAATTGTGGTTAGGAGATTTTGATTCATCAGATGAGAATTTAATCCGCCAATATAGTCATATTCCTCGTGAAATTTTTCCCTCTGATAAAGATATGACAGATAGTGCTCTGGCATGTGAAAGAGCGCTGCAAAAGGGTGCTAAAAAGCTTATTTTATGCGGTGCTTTGGGAGGGGAGCGAAGTGATCATAGCCTTTCTCATATGACGCAAGCGTTGATGATGGCTGAAAGCGGCATTGCAGTGTTGTTGACAAGCGGTTCGGAAGAAGGTTGGCCGGTTTTGCCAAAACCTTATTCATATGATTTGCCTAAAGGGTGTTTGTTTAGTATTATCGGTTTTTCTGATTTACAAGGCTTAACGCTTACAGGAGTAAAATGGCCGATTTGTGATAAAAATGTGTCATTTGGCTCTTCTTTAACACTTTCTAACCGTATTTTTGGAACCTTTTCTTGCCATTTAGGTTCTGGAAAAGCTATATTGCTAGCGTCTGTGCCTATTCCGTAAAGCTCTTCCAATATATTTTAAATAAGGCAGGGGGGGGCTCTAGTGATGAAGTGCTGACATAAACGATATAATTTGTATTGATCTTGAGAAGGAAAGGTTTTGATATGTTAAAATCAATTTTTAAAGTGGCCGTTGTTTCAGCCATTGGTTTCAGTTCGGTTGCTTGTACTACAAATGATGAACGTGTTGCACGTTACGGCGTAGGAGGGGCAGCAATCGGTGCTTTGGCTGGAACTGCTATTGGTGGAAGTACGGCTGGAGCCGCGCTTACCGGTGCAGCATTTGGTGCTTTGGCTGGAACAGTAACCGGTGCAGCCGCAAATCAAAGAAAACAACAAAGACAGGCATCACAATTGTGCACGTATCGTGGTCGTAGAGGGCATGTTTACCAAGCACCTTGTGGGCAGAGAGTCCCTGTACGGCAATTGTGTGCTTACCGTGATGCAAGAGGGGTGATGTATAAAGCACCTTGTCCGCGCCGCGTTCATTAATGGTAGTGCCATTACTGCGGCTTGACCGCATTTTCCTAAACTTTGGAACAACACCTTTGTTCAACCAAGCTTCTTTATCGGTTGAGCGGGGAGCGCGTATAGCGCTGGTCGGCCGTAATGGTTGTGGAAAATCGACCCTGTTAAAAATTGCCGCAGGAATGTTAGAACCTCATGGTGGCGAAATTTTTCGCCACCCACAAGTGACGCTCCGTTATGTCTCACAAAATCCAGATTGTTCAGGATTTGAAGATATTAACGCTTATATGGAGGCGGGGCTGGACGATACATCTGATGTCCAGTGGATCAATACGCTTCGCACAAATTTAGGGTTTTCGGGGACGGAAAAATTGGAAACGCTTTCGGGAGGCGAAAAGCGGCGTGTTTCGTTGTTACGGGCCATTGCTGCAAAACCCGATATTTTGTTCTTAGATGAACCAACCAATCATCTTGATTTACCAACTATTGAATGGCTGGAAGCTGTTTTGTCTTCTTTGCGTTCAGCGATTGTGGTGATTTCCCACGATCGGCGATTTTTAGAAAATGTTACGCGGTCAACGGTATGGCTTGATCGTGGCACAACCAAAAGACTGGAAAAGCGTTTTTCAGAATTTGAAAATTGGCGTGATAAAGCACTGGAAGAAGAAGCCATCGAACAGCATAAATTGGGGCGCCAAATTGCTCGTGAAGAGCAATGGTTGCGTTATGGCGTGAGCGCACGGCGTAAGCGTAACGTACGGCGCTTAGCCGAATTAAAAGACTTAAGACAGCGTCATCAAACCTATAAAGGGCAGCCAGGAAATGCACTTTTGACAGCAGCGAAAAGTCATGATTCTGGGCAATTGGTGCTTGAAGCAAAGAAAATTTCAAAATCCTATGGTGAGCGCATGATCGTGAAAGATTTCTCTTTGCGCATTCAGCGGGGTGATCGAATCGGTTTGGTAGGGCCCAATGGTATCGGAAAGACAACGCTCCTTTCTGCATTAATTGGGCAAGAAGCCTTGGATAGCGGAACGGTGAGGTATGGCTATAACCTCTCTATGGCATTGCTAGATCAGCAACGTATTTTAAATGAAGAAGAAACTTTAGCGCATTATTTAACGGGAGGAAGGGGAGATACTCTTGTGATCAACGGGCTGGAGCGGCATGTCGTTTCTTATATGAAAGACTTTTTATTTTTGCCTGAACAAGCACGTACTCCCCTTAAAGAATTTTCAGGGGGAGAAAGAGCACGCCTCATGCTTGCACGCCTTCTTTCGCGTCCTGCAAACTTTTTGATTCTTGACGAACCGACCAATGATTTGGATATGGAAACTTTGGATTTGTTGCAAGAATTTATTGCTGATTTTGCGGGAACAGTATTGTTGGTCAGTCATGACAGAGACTTTTTAGATCGTACTGTAACGCATATGTTGGCACCTCAAGGTGATGGTCATTGGGTTTTGTATGCGGGTGGCTATAGTGATATGATAGCGCAAAACCAGCATGCTCTTCGTTTACAACGCAAAAAAACAGAATTATCGCAGCGTAAAGCACCTTCAAAATCTCAAGCGGGTGAGCTTTCAAAGCAGGACTCATCAACAGATCATAGCTTGGTAGGGCGGGAGAAAAAAACACGAGGTAAATTGTCTTATAAGCAGGTTTATGCATTAGAAAAATTGCCTGAAGAAATCGCTATTTTGCACAATGAAATAAAAAAGATTGAACAAGAGCTCTCTGATCCAACCCTTTATTGCCGCGATAAAGAACGTTTTGAGCGTTTATCAACGGCATTGGAAAAAAAGAAAAATACTTGCACACAAAAGCAAGAAGAATGGCTAGAACTTGAAATTTTACGCGAAGAAATGAAAGCGTGTTCACGTTAATGTTTAAGATATTTTAAAAGTCTTATATCATTACTTTATGTATAGTGTTTTAGGGCATTAAATTATAAAGAGCAGATGTGGAAAACATGCTTTTGATTACGGTTAAAAGTTATGATTATGGTTAATGGATGCTTAAAGAACATTTTACTTTTCTCAATTTTTTTCGTTTGGCTTTTTTGTACAATTCTTGATAAAGAAAAAATTATTGTAGCGGTGAGTTTTTCAAAATGTTCTGTATGCAAGCACGTCAGCACCATCGCACACTTTGTTTAGCTTCCAATGTGCTACAGTTCTTGCGTCTAAAAGGACTCATGGGATATATTTAGTTCTTCTTAGTTTTTATCTCTATGTCGTCTTGAGCTTGTAAGCCAATCCAGCTTATGATGCGCAAGAGATGTGATTTTTATAATTCAGAATAAGAAGATTAGAGATGAGAAAATCCTACGATAATTGGGATTCTTATTGAAGAAGGGTAATGATAAATTATCATTATAAATATATTATAATGTGTAAAGCTTTATCGATATATGGTCGCTTGATAGGACGGGAGAAAAAACACGAAGCAAATTGTCTTATAAACAGATGTAAGCATTGGAAAAATTTCCTGAAGAAATCGCTATTTTGCACAATGAAATAAAAAAGATTGAACAAGAGCTCCTTGTTCCAGCCCTCCTATTGCAATGATAAAGAATATTTTGTGCTTTTATCAACAGCGTTGGAAAAAATACTTGCACACAAAAAACAGCTGGAATTTTTATGCAAAAAGCGTGCAAAAGAAATATCTGCGGATTCGTAAGGTTTATATTTTATTGTTCTGTAAAATGCCATAATGAAGTCAACATATTGATTTATAATGATAGTTTAACGTTGTTCAACTTGAATTAGAGTCCCGAATAATGTACAATTCTCTCATTTCAAATTTGTCCCATGTTGAATCAACCAAAACCATTTGCTTGCACGTCACAAGTCGGTAGCCATATGGGTAAAAACTGTACAAAAAAGGATTAAAAATGCCTATAATGCACCGTCTTAAGTGCTAAGGGTTGCCGGTAATATTGGGGGAGAAAGTGTGTGATTTTAGGCTTACTTCTTCATAAGTATAAAGAATGGGGTTGCTCAATGGCTTTATTGTTATACCATTCATGGTTGATGCTGTAAAATGGCTTTGGAGCATTGAGAGATGTTTCTTTAAAAACAAGTCCATGAATTGGCAACCCAATGGCGTTCTGTTTTTCGTAAGGAATGTGAAGCCCATTAAAGCATGTTATAAACAAAAGCGTGAGGCAATGCGTAATCTCTGTTACTTACAAAAAATTGCTCTGGATACTTTTTTGAAAGTCGTAAAGCTGAATTAAAAGATGATGGTAAGACTGGAAATCAGTTTTTACCCTTAAAACTTCATATTTTATCAAAATTAGACTGCTTCCCTGTTTAGAGGGGAAGAGGTATGTTAATTTATCCATGAGGTGTTCATGATCTTGCATGTTTCATGAAACAGCGTTCTTTGAGGTGTGGTGATATGAATTCCATGAAGTGGTTAGGAGGGGTAAGCGGCTTTAAGAAAAACGAGATGGGGTTACAGATTCTTGTTTGTAAACTGGCGCGGGGAGGGGGATCCTTGAAGGGGGAAGGCCGTTGGTATATTTAAATA
This sequence comes from Bartonella sp. AC158YNML, assembly GCF_042196725.1. Lineage (NCBI taxonomy): Bacteria > Pseudomonadati > Pseudomonadota > Alphaproteobacteria > Hyphomicrobiales > Bartonellaceae > Bartonella > Bartonella sp. AC158YNML. Next base: position 53,076 of record NZ_JBHIQU010000007.1, on the reverse strand, counting down.
TTTGGTAAAAACTCTATAGCGTTTTATCGTTTGTTGAGGTTAAATCATTTATTCGGGAAGTGAGAATGTGATCTCGCCATTTGCCAGAAATCATCAGATAGTCTTTGGCATAGCCTTCTTTTGCAAAACCAAGGCGCTTGAGTAAAGTTTCGCTTCTTGTGTTCTCAGGCATATAATTTGCCATGATTCTATGCAGATAATAAACGTGAAAGATATGGCGTATCAGAGCCGATAAGCTCTCGAACATGAGACCTTTGCCTTGTTGTTTTTCATCAAGAGAAAAACCAAGATGACAGGCTTGAAAAACACCACGAACCACATTTGTAAAGTTGACAATACCGATAATTGTGTTTTCATTTTTTAATCGTACGGCATATCGGTATGCTTGTCCTTGTGCGCTTTCACAAGAATAAGCATTGGCTCGTGTTTTCCAAGCTGTTAGGGTGTAGTAATCATCAGATCTTATGGGTTCCCAAGGGTGCAGATGAATCGCATTACGCAAGGAATAAGAAGACAGTTCTGCTGCATCTTTTAAACCGATTAATGTGGAAATGGTTCGCTTTGTTTTAATGGACATCGTTCTCTTTTCCTAGACGTTACAATAAACGTCAATTTATTGTGATAAATTATCATTTTAAAATTTAAATTATAACGTTGAATACAGTAAGTTTCTCTTATCACAATGCTTCTCATTTTAGAATCGATGAGGATCACTTTACTTGTCTGTTACAAGTGGGATTGGCGTGTTGAGGGTATAAGATCTAAAGGGAATACTTTATTATGAATACTCTCGAATACCAAGGTTTATAGCAATATTCAGGGATGTGTATAAATGGTGTCTGCTTGTTTACGAAGCCATATATTTTTCATGAAATTTTTCAAATATCTTTTTGTTTTTTGCAAAGCAGCGATTTATTTAGGAAAATTTTTCAGTGTATAAAACTGCTTACTAAGACGGATTTGCTTTATGTTGTTTTTTTGTCCTATAGCTGCGATTTGTTGATGAGGCATGTTTTGCATAGCTTGAGGATTTGATAACACTTTATGCTGTGATGATACTCTCTTTATCGAGAACCATGACAATAAAGCTAAGTGTGAAGAACAAGAAAAAGCGATTGATATTTTTTACAATATTCTAGATATTAGCGGAAGTGCTTCACTGTTTTTGCGTAAAAGTTTAACTCTTCTTTTTCTTTTGGCATTAGCATTTTTATTTTTTTCAGAGCTGTTTATAAACATTTGAAACGATTTTTCTACTTGTAATAGAAGGGGGAGAGAATTCTCATATTGTGTTTGGAGCAAATCACTTTCAAAAAGTGGAAAGTTAACGGTTTCATTAGCAATGATCATTTGAAGAGGAAAGAGAAATATTGCAAAGAATCAGATACCATTACGGATCATAATTGTTAAGTGCACTTTGTTTATGGTAAAATTTCTCTTTTATGGCAAGATATTGATTTATAATAATTTAGTATTGCTCATTAGTGGGTTAAAATTCTGAATACCGTAAGACTTTCTCATTTAAAATCTATTCTATGTTGAGTCAATCAAAATCCTTTGCTTGCACGTTACAAACGGAAAGAGCTATGAGGTTGATCTTCTCCTCACACCTCAAAGGATAGAGATTCTTACTCGCCATTGGCTTGTCAACGGTTCACCTTTTCATGGCAGGTTCCACCTGCTGACTACTCACGCAGTTTACTTCATAGGCGCGCGACAGACAAGCACAGCCCCGAATACTGATCACGATATCTAAAAACACTTAATATGTAAAGCTTTTCATGCCTTATATCATCGCTCTAAACAACGGTGTTTTACGGCATACATAAGATAAAAAAAACATTAAAGAAAGGAGTAAAAATGTCTCATCATATTCTGTTGTCCTGTAAAATATCGTCATTTATGGTGGTGATATAAGACATGCAAGATTTATTAAGTGATTTTAGAGTGTGTGCTAAATAGTCAAGGTAGGGCTTGCCTGTAGAGTCTTGTGAAGCAGTCCTATGAGTGGGAAACCAAGGGCAATATGCTAAAAAAGAAGCCGAATTGTTTGCAAATTAGTCTTGGTAAGGGGCTTTGTCTTTGTGTGGGGAGAAAGTACTGTACGCAAATGGGAATGCATAAAATTTTGGTGATTGAATGCGCCGTTGTGAATGATTTATTTTGTAACGGTTCTGTCTTTTCCTTTAAATGCCTGTCTTTTCCTTTAAATGATTGTGTCATGTATGCTTCATGATCATTCTCCATTTTTTGCTTTTTATACTTTTAATTTGTGTGCAGAGATGTAATCGTTTCGTAAGACGTTTATCATCCTATTTTAAAGGGAATGTTCTTACGGTTTAATCCGCAGCAGCTCTTTTGCCATGTGATTTGTGTAAAATCAGGTATATCATCAGTTATCTGGTACTTTCATTTTACCTGTCTCACTTTGCATCTTAACGACTGATTGCGCTATAAGAATAATTTGGGGTTCAAGAGATAGTATGCCCCTTCCAGTCATCTATACACAAATTATTTATCATATTGATTTATAAAGATAATTTATATTTTGCATGTTGAATGAATTTTCAGAATATTGTGAGATTTTCTTATTTCAAACCTTATAAGTTGAAGCAATCAAACCCCTTCTCTTGCACGCACAAAAAGGGTTGGCTTACGCGTGAGGGCTCGTATGGGTAAAAATGGTTGGATAATAAAAAGGCTTTGCATAAATCCTTTCAAATGTGAGGGCTGTTGCAATGGCATGTATTCTGTGATCGATAGTCTCTTCACAAGTTACACAAACTGCTTATTGTTGGTTGAAATTTTTATGTATTCATTCGCTTTTTTGCATTTTCCATTTTCTTTTCTTAGGAAAATTCCCAATGTTCTCAATGGTGTTAATTCATACCAAGCGCATTTTTATATAGCTCAATGATTGCTTCTTCTTCCATTCGTTCATGTTCTTCTTTTTTACGCAGGCGTATAATGCTTCGAACAGCTTTACTATCAAAACCAGAGCCTTTAAGTTCAGTATAAACGTCTTTAATATCATCAGAAATGGTTTTTTTCTCTTCTTCTAGGCGTTCAATACGTTCGATAAAAGAGCGTAATTGGTTTACGGATATAGCGTGTGTTTTATCAGTTACTGTATCGTTCATTATATTTTTCTCCAGGTTATATGTTTTAAGTTGTTTTTCAACGATAAATTTGTATTGAAAAAGCTTGAAAAACAAAAAGTAAATCAAGCTACACAGTTTTTTTACAAATTGACTTTAAATATTTTGTAAAATTTTTAAAATATATGCATTGATAAAAGGGCTATAAAAAGAAAAATATAAAATATATTTTTTGACTTGAAAGGCTTTTGAAAAAAGAGATGTTTAATTTGTTTTAAAAATGGGCATTATAAAGGAAGTTTTTGTGATTTTTAACAAAAAAGATTGGGCGTTTCAGAAAGGATTAAAGGTTTTTCTCTCGAGCATTTTGCTCTTGTTTCCCCTTGTCATTTTTGCAAAAGCTGACTTTAGAGTTTGTAATACAACCCAACAGTCTGTTGGGGTTGCTCTTGGATATCGTACGTTTTTCGGGTGGGTGAGCGAAGGCTGGTGGGTGGTTCCCGTCACAGAGTGTAAAACCTTAATTGAGGGGCCTCTTGCTTCACGGTTTTATTATTTTTATGCGGAAGGGGCACAAAAAAAAGGAAATTGGGCAGGTTCTGTAACTATGTGTGTGCAAGATAGCCAATTTACAATTCAAGGGGTTCATGATTGTTTCCCTCGAGGATATCAAAAAGCTGGATTTAAAGAAATCGATACCGGAAATCAAACCAGTTGGATGGTACAGTTGACGGATGAATCTTTGCTAAACAATTCAGTTATACCTTCTCTTTCAGGAAATTCTCCACCGTGAAACGTGCACGTAAAGTAAAAATTATTGCGACTCTTGGTCCTTCTTCTTTTTCTCGTTCGATGATTGAAAAGCTTTTTAGGGCAGGAACAGACGTTTTTCGTCTTAATATGAGTCATACTGATCGTGACACAATGGGTGATTTGGTTAAGTCCATACGAAAAGTTGAAAAAACGGTTCAGAGACCCATTGGTATTTTAGTGGATCTTCAGGGGCCAAAACTACGTGTTGGTTCTTTTGCCAAAGGTCAAGAGGATTTGCGTGTTGGGCAAAGCTTTACATTAGATAATCACGATGTTCTTGGTGATGCGCAGCGTGTTTTTTTCCCTCATGAGGATGTATTTTCGGCTGTTAAACCAGGCGACCGGTTGTTGATTGATGATGGAAAACTGGAACTACGTGCAGAGTTATGTGATGGTTATTCTGTCCAGTGTCGTGTGGTTGCTGGATCCCGTATTTCTGATCGAAAAGGTGTGAGTTTTCCCGATACCATTTTGCCTTTTGATGCGATGACGTCAAAAGATAAAGAGGATCTTCAGGCTCTTTTACAGCAGCCTGTTGATTGGGTTGCTCTTTCTTTTATTCAGCGTCCGGAAGATATTATAGCGGTGCGTCAGTTGACGAAAAGCAAGGTGTCTTTGATGGCTAAAATCGAAAAACCTCAGGCCTTGGAGCATATAGAGAAGATTATTGATGTATCTGATGGTATTATGATTGCACGGGGAGATCTTGGAGTGGAAATGCCTTTGGAAAAGGTTCCTGCACTTCAGATGGAGCTCATAAAAGCTTGTCGTTTAGCAGGAAAGCCTGTTGTGGTGGCAACACAAATGCTCGAATCAATGATCACATCTCCAGTTCCGACACGCGCAGAGGTGTCAGATGTTGCGACAGCCGTTTATGCTGGAACAGATGCGGTGATGTTGTCTGCTGAATCTGCTTCTGGTCGTTATCCTGAAGAAGCCGTGCTTATGATGGATCGAATCGCACGGCAAATCGAACAAGATCATACTTATGCTGCTCAGGTTGGAGCACAACATCCTGCACCAGAATCAACAGGAACGGATGCAATTTCTCTTGCAGCACGTCAGATTTCTGAAACGCTTGCATTATCAGCTATTGTTGCCTATACGACTTCAGGAACAACCGGGGTGCGCGCTTCTCGTGAACGTCCCAATCGACCTATTATTGCTTTATCGCCCATTGTAGAAACAGCACGGCGTTTGGCTCTCGTTTGGGGGCTTCATTGTGTTGTGAGTGAAGATGCTCGCAATTTAGAAGATATGGTTGATCGAGCAGCAGCCATTGCGTTTCAGGAAGGTTTTTGCCAAGGAGGGGATCGTTTCCTTGTAACAGCTGGTGTTCCCCTTGGAACGCCTGGGGCCACAAACCTTTTACGTATTGCTTCTGTTTCTCAGGATGGAACGAAGGGGATTTAAGCTGTTTAGGGAACTAGGAGTGTGTGCTTTTCGTGAAGGCTCCAATCGACCTGTTACTGCTTATCGCCTATTGTGGAAACAGCACGGTATTTGGACATCAGATTTGGGAGCGGGATGTGGTGATGTTGTCTGTTAAATCTGCTTTTGGTCGTTATCTTGAAAAAGTTGTGGTTATAGTGCGGCATTGATGGGAAAATTGCCAGTAGAATCGAATAAGATTGTATCCCTAAAAAGTGAGTTATTTAGATGTCATAAACAAAGTGATGGGTGAATGTGTTTCGTGTTCTTATGCGCGGTTTTTATGCAAATGGCATTGGCTTTATGCATTGTCATAATCAATAGGCAATATATTGATTTATAATGATAATATAGCGTTATTTGTCTTGAATTAGAATCTCTAAAACTGTAAATTTTCCTTATTTGAAATTTGTTTATGTTGAGTCAATCATAACTATTTGTTTGAATGTCACAAGCGGGTGGGCCATGTGGGTAAAAACTGTATAAGAAAAGACTAAAAATACTTCTTATAAATCGTTTTAAGTTCTAAGAGCTTATCGCAACAATGAGGGTTGGCAAAGTGTGTGATGGTGCTGGCTTTCTCTTTTATTAAGCGTAGAGATTTTTGAGAGTTGGGAAGAGGGGCGTATTGTTGTGTTATAAGGATAAAAATGGTGGTAGGGGATATTTTCAAGCGTTATTATTGTTGTTGATGATGTTTGAAATTGTGGGAGATGAATATAATCTTTGGGGTGGGCTTTTTTCCTGTCTTAAGGAATGAAAATTCTTAACTTACGCTGGTTTGTAAATGATACGGCTCTTCTCGACGAGTTTCATTTTCTAGGTAGTTCAGGTGCAAAAACTATATCGTCAAATGACGGAGTTTTATAGTATGGAGGTGAATAATAATTGGGAAGTATTTTTTAATATGTCTATCACAATCCCATGATCTTACATGGACTATATGGGGCATTGTATGGCACTTTATTCTGGATATTTTATTTTATGTGAGAGATATAGCGTCCATTAAAAACAAGAAAAACCCAAAAATTGAAACAATACGTCTCTCATTAACACACGCTTTACAGCAACTTTATAGGCATAAATTATAGAGTATAAATTGATTTATAGGACCTTGCGATATTTGGCATAGTCTGATTATTTTCATAGCCAAAACAAAACCACACGATATATCAAAAGAAAGTGTTCCAGCTGCAATAAATTGGAGCCGATTCTCTAAAAGATCAATTACATCCCATTCCATCGTTTGAAAACAAAACCTTTTTGCCATAAGCTTAAGATCTTTTTCTAGACTCAAGTAGAAATGAGGGGGGAAAAGCACTCTAGATTGGTTTTCGTTGTGAAATTTTGGTTGTAAAAAATGGATATACTGCTCTAAATATCTCAAGAAAGAAGCAAGGAGCTATTTTTCTCAGAATGCCCAAAAGCTGTTTTCAGTAATTCGATTTATTTTTCCACTGGATTATCATCGTTCAAGATACAGCGGCCGCTTATTGACCAAAGCGCTTAAACTACAGCAGCATCTCTAAATGAAACAAAATGCACGCTTCTAAACGCAATGAATGAGAAATAAATTGGCGGAAAGTTTCTGGCAATTCATGCCAATAAAAGGGAAAAATTCCAATGTCGGTGTATGAAGTGACACTTTTACAATTTCCTTTTTTATTTGTTCTGATGATATTTTCCCTTCGCGCAAAACAAGGGGAGTACCTCTAAGAACGCCCAAAGGCTGTTTTGAGCAATTCGATTTGTTTTCCTACTGGATTATCATCTTCTAAGGTACAGGAGGCCGCAGTTTCCCACCCAGCACGCAAATAGGTTATGCGCGCTTCTAAACGCAATGAATGAGAAACAAATTGGCGAAAAGTTTCTGGCAATTCATGCCAATGATGGGTTTCAAGTTCCAATGTCGGTGTATGAAGAGATACTTTTACAATTTCCTTTTTTATTTGTTCTGATGACATTTCCCCTTCGCGCTCTGCTCGAAGAAGAAGGAGTTGAGAAGCGATTTGCATAAGTCGTGTACTTAAATACATAGCCTCTTTCGCATAGATTGCAGAAACTTCTGTTGAAAGGGAACGTGCCACTAATTTCCCTTCTGAGTCAATGTATGCTGCAGTTTTTTCAATCAGCGCCATTGTTTCTTCATAGAGACGATTAAAAGCATTTTCAAAAGCATTATGCTCAATCATGATAATAGGTTCATCATATGGACGTTTATGTACGCTCACGCTTTTATACTCCAAGTATCAGCACAAAATCATACCCCTTAACGAACAGAGGATTAAAAAGTTTCTTTTATTGCTGTATAGAATGCTTTTTTTTTAAAATTGCTACCTCTTTTAAATCTTTTGCGCAACGCGCTTTTTATACTAAGGTTAACGCGCCAAACAAACACTATAGGAATGTTTTTTATAAACGGATCATTTTCCTTGAAAAGGACCACTGCCAAGATTGCCGTTTTTCACAATAATAAGCGACTCCAAATTGCAAAGCAATACCCGTTATTATTAAGAAGGTATCGGAAAAAACCGTTTCTGTCATCACTGTTTTTACAATTTGTCCAAACATCGCAAAAATGGTTCCCGTTACAAAGACCGGTAAACTATGTTTTCCTAAAATTGCTAAAGGATGTTTTGGAGAGACATAAAACCATTTATTGACATGTGGCAAAGAAAAAATGAGAAAGGTTAATGCAAGAACATGAAGTAAACGTGGCAAGCTTAAAAAGGTTTTATTAAAGTTCATCAACGGGGAAGACCAGCCAAGCCAGCCCAAAATGCCCCACCAGTTTAAGCGAACCCATAACAGCGCCAACAAGAGATACGCTGCCGCACAAACAATCCAAAAAGACTGAAACGCGATTTTTTTTCCTTGTTTAAGCGCTAAAGTACTGGTCAATCCTATGACAAATAAGAATTGCCAAGACAAAGGATTTAAAAACCACTTTCCCTCTAAAGGATAAGAAGGAGGAGCAATTTTATAAAATCCGCAGATAAGATACAGTGTAAAGGAGCCCAAAAGCAGCCATTTTGTCTGTTTACAACTCAAATAAAGGATAAAAGGCGCAAAAAACATCAAAACGATATAAAGAGGAAGAATATTATTATATCCCAATTGATGGCCAAAGCTTAAGGTACTCAAAAATGCGATAACAGGCTCTTTAAAAAAGAGTCCTACATTGTTCATTGATAAAAGTTTTTCTGTTCGCCATAAGAAAAATGCCCCTAAAAAAAGGCTTAAAGTTACAAAAGTCGTAAAAAGATATGCACCATAGAGCTGCAGAGCTCTGTACCAAAGTTTTCGGATAATAAAAGCAAAGGATTTTTGCTGTAACCGCGCATGAAAGCTTAACCCCAGAGAAACCCCTGAAAGCAAAACAAATATTTCTGCACAATCAGAAAAACCGAAATTTCTATGAGTAAAAGACTCATAGATCGTTCCGGGAATATGGTTAATGAAAATCGTCAATAAGGCTAAAGAACGAAAAACATCAATACGTGTATCTCGATGAGAAGATTGTGTATTATACTCAAGAACACCTTGGTATTTCATCAGTGGACTCCCACACGTTGCAAACCCCTTGAAGTCCCATAAAAATGGTGCTTACCCTTATTGCCAACAAGCATGAACAGGATGAAATTTTAATTTTTAAGTGTCAAGTTTCATTTTAAGCGTTTATTTTTTAAAAGGCAAAAGTTTTTTAAAGGCAAAAGAACGAAAAGCGTCCATACGTGTATCACAGCAAAAAGGCAACATATTATGCTTAAAAACACTCTCATTTCTCATAAGCAGGCCTCCACACACCCACAAATCCTTTAAATTACGTGAAAATGGTGGTCACTTTCATCGCAAATAAGCATAATAGAATGAAACTTTAATTTTTAAGCGTTATTTTTTCTAAGAAACAGGGATTTGACATGACACAACAAAAAAATAAACCAATTGATCCACCTCTTTTCCCTCAGTTGATTTTAACACTTGATGTTCGGCGCAACACCCCACAAACATTTTTGCAGCAAATTTTACAAACAAAGTCTTTTGCATGCGTCATCCTCTATGATTCTGAAAAGTTGAAAGATGATAGCTCTTTTTTACAACAACAAGCGCAAATTTACGCAGAAGATATTCAACATCATGACGCAGCCCTTCTCATCGCTGATGACAGCCGCATTGCTGGGCGCATAAAGGCTGATGGATTGCACATAGAAGATGATCTTAACGCTCTTGAAAGCTTCAAAAATCAGCAAAAGGAACAAAAAATCATAGGCTTTGGCAATTTACGCAATCGCCATAGTGCTATGCTTGCAGCGGAAACAGGTGTTGATTATCTATTTTTTGGCAAATTAGGGGCTGATAAAAAACCCCATGCTCACCCCCGCAATCTCCAGTTAGCAACATGGTGGGCAGAAATTATGGAAATCCCTGCTGTTGTGCAAGCAGGAAGCGATTTTTCAACCTTTGATGAAGCCTTAAAGACTGGATGTGAATTCATTGCTGTAGAAGAAGTGATTTTTGGGAACGACAACCCCTTAATACTGCTTAAAACAATGCAAGAAAAATGTGAGAAAACCCCCTTGTAATATAGGAGGAGAATTTATAAATAAAGCGTTAACTTTTGTGTTTCTTATAGAGAACATAATGATATATAAAAATAGGAGAAAAATTCTTTTCGTTTATTCATAATTCAATCAGATCGCTTCATCACGCAGTAAAATTTCCCATCATTTAGTTAAGTTTTCCCACGTTTCAATCAATTGAATGGAAGGTGACTGTCTCTTTTTGTGCATAGTATAAGAAAATGAAATCATAGCGCTCTTTAAATTCAAATAGTTATAAAAATAAACCACCATTTTATATTAACAGCCAGCAATATTGAAAGAATACAAACAGTGAAATATAGCGGAACCGTCGAAGACCTTAAAAATATAGTTAAAACAGCTGGATATAAAATCATAGAAATTAAGTCTCTATCACTTAATTCTTCTAGAGGATATCAGATCAAAACCTCCGAAGGAGGCGTTATTAATTGGTATGAAAGCACAGGAACAATCAACGTTCAAGGCAAAGAAAACATAAAACAAAAGTTAATAGAAGATTTAGCAAAGCATCTAGAAGAAACATCAACGATTCCTTCCTCAAAAACTGCTTCCAATCCTTCAAATAAAAAAATCTTTATCGTTCATGGCCATGATTGTTATGCCTTAACGGAGCTTGAAAATGTTCTTCTCAAGCTTGGTCTCAAACCATACATCTTACAAAATACGAGTGGCAATGGTTTACCCATCATTCAAACTTTGAAAAAAGAAATTTGTGACAGTTCTATAAGTTTTGGTATTGTACTCCTCACGCATGATGACATGGGTTATGCTATATCTCAAGGTGCAGAAAAAATTCAACCCCGTGCACGACAAAACGTTATTTTCGAAATGGGCATGTTAGCTGCCACACTTCCTCTTGAGAGGATTGCTATTCTACAAAAAGAAGGTATTGAAATGCTTTCAGATGTTGGTGGAGTTTACTACCTTTCTTTTAAAGAACACGTAAAAGAAACATTTCCCAAACTTATAGAGCGCTTACAAGAAGCTGATTTCTCTTTTAATACAGATACAATTCATGCATTAAAGTAAATTTGAATAATGCTTATGTTTATTTTTTAAGTGCACACCTAAAACTACAAGGCACCCCACCACATGCCACAGACACACTCATCCTATAGGCTCAAAGAAATGATTACCCCCACCCTTCTTCAAACAGCAAGCGATTGTGCAAATTTTAATGAAGGAACAGCAATTCATTACCGTGGAAGAAATCATTTTAGTCTCTTTGATAAACGCGGGGCTGTTGTCATAATTTTGATGCACTTGCAAAGTTTAAGAGGCAGATAGACTCTCATTAGATTAAAGAAAAATAGGAAATTCACGTCGGGCATGTACTACAGCTACAATTTCGATTTGATTTGCAGCTACTCGATACAATATAAGGTAATTTGGATGCGCTACAATTTCTCGTAATCCTGATACCTTCCCGCTTTTTTTGTATAAATATGGATGTTCAGCCAATGGCAGTACGGATGCTTCCAAAAACCTTTTCATTCGGCACGCCAGCGAATGGATTTTCGCGAGAAATGTGAGTAAAATCTGACGCAAATCGTCGCGCACCGAAGACAACCAAACAACCGGAAGCATCACTTTTTCTGTTCAGCTTCAAGCTGACTGATTATAACTTCCATTTCAGCCATAACCTCATCATGCGGAATAGGAGGATATGGATTTGCAAGACTTCTCGCTACCTTATCGCGCAGCCATGCAGTGTAGCTGCTTTCCTGTTCAACGGTTTCGAACTCTGAAATTAGCGGAGAAAGGGTGGTCTTCATAATATATGTATATATGTCCTTTCTATTCCTGAATATTGAAGATAATTACTCTTGGCTATGTTGTCAATACTAGCGAATTGAAAATGTTTAACTTTTAAGCGTCCAAAGTTCTTTTGATCTTGAAACTTAAGGCTTTTTAACCCTCTCAAAAAACACGGGGCTGTTGTCATGATTTTGGTAATTATTCCAGAAAGGTTTAAGAGGCAGATAGCCTCTCATAAAAAAACAAATTTTGTAAGTAAAAAACTATTTTTATTGTAAATTTCCTGAAATTACTTTATGAATTAAAAGATGTTTTGGTCGCATACGCAACGACCAAGAGGGAACTGAAAACCCTAGATCCGGGCGTAAAAATAAACCCACTCCTGTGGGTATCCCGGAATTCCGGGAGTTTTTGCTATGTCCAGGTGCTTTAAGCACTAAAAGCAAAAAAAGCTGATTAGATTTCAGTACTTTCAAGCTCCCGGAATACTCATGCGAGGGCGCTCGCGACCGGCGGGGGGCTTTAAAATGCAAACCAGAGATCTTGATAACGACATTTTCATTGGCAAAAAAATTCGTTTGAGACGAAAAATGTTGAAGATGTCTCAAAAACATTAGGTCAGCACTTAGGTATCACTTTTCAACAAATCCAGAAATATGAAAACGGCTTAAATCGTGTCAGTGCAGGACGATTAAAGAGAATTTCTGATATCTTGGATGTTCCCATTGCCTTTTTTTATGCGGATATCTTAACAAAACAACAGCCCCCATACCTTCATGATGAAATCGCATCAAGCACAGAAGAATATCTGCTACTCAAAAGATTTAGAGTTTTACCAACGGTAAAAAAGAAAGCTTTTTTACAGCTGATCTCTGATGAGAATGCAAGCTAATATCACGCGATAGCATGCGCTATTCATAATCCCCCTTTGTGAATACTTTATTGCTTGAAGGAAAAACATGCCACCTCTCTGTTTTAAGAAACGACACGTTAAGAGACACTATTTTAATTTTTATTGTAAATTTCTTGAAATTACTTTATGAATTAAAAGATGTTTTGGTCGCATACGCAACGACCAATAGGGCCTTGAAAACCCGAAAACTCAAACATGAATTTATCCCACTTTGTGGGTATCCCGGAATTCCGGGAGTTTTTGCTATGTCCAGGTGCTCTCAGCACTAAAAGCAAAAAGGCTGATTTGAGTTCAGTATTTTCAAGCTCCCGGAATACTCATGCGAGGGCGCTCGCGACCGGCGGGGGGCTTTAAAATGCAAACCAAAGATCTTGATAACGACATTTTCATTGGCAAAAAAATTCGTTTGAGACGAAAAATGCTAAAAATGTCTCAAAAAACATTAGGTCAGCACTTAGGTGTCACTTTCCAACAAATCCAGAAATATGAAAACGGCTTAAATCGTGTCAGTGCAGGACGATTAAAGAGAATTTCTGATATCTTGGATGTTCCCATTGCCTTTTTTTATGCGGATATCTTAACAAAACAACAGCCCCCATACCTTCATGATGAAATCGCATCAAGCACAGAAGAATATCTGCTACTCAAAAGATTTAGAGTTCTAACCTCGATAAAACAGAAAGCCATTTTACAGTTACTCGCTGATCGGAATGAGAACTTTTAACATCATGATACAGAGCACTATACTCTCTGTTCTTGGCTTTCTTTCCACACTTCAAAGGACGAAAATCCCTTTCCTATCCGGTTGGTAAACAATCCTGTTTCTCAAGAACTGCTTCTTCTTAGCTTCCCATTTCATATGGTTCGTTTCACAAGATTGTATGGACAAGCCCTCTTTTGAAGATTTACCACATACTCTTATAAAAACACTATATGGTAAATTTTACACCTTACAGTACTACAGCTCGAACAATAGCATTTTATAGTACAACAGGATAAGCACTCATGTGTATTTTTCAAAAAGCGCCCCTCAAAAGCAATGCTTGAAAATTTATTTGGTTGATCTGGAGCAGTATACGCATCATTTTATAAGGATGATGAAGGATGTAATCTTAACATGTAGGTGCAAAAGATCGCCTTTTTATCGCAATCACTAAAAGTAAAAGTTTATTTAAAATAGGCGCTGCAAGAGGCACTACAAGAAGCCTTAAGTTAAGGCTGGAACCATTATTTATTGATGAATTACCGCTTGAGTGAAAACCGATATGTTGTTAATAAAGTTATGGACAGAATTGCTGTTATTTCAATGTAAGAGCTTTGCAAAAAAGAGCAACAATAAGTAAGGGGAATTAAAGATGTTAAAATATTTATTGTTGTCACCAGTTGTGTTGGTGGCTGGTTGCGCATCTGTAGGGAGTTATTCATCAAATTATGTTGATCAAAGTCTTACAAAGCGTCAGGCACAATTAGTCGCTAACAAATTTATTAGCGATATCAAGAGACCTCTACCACCAGCTACAACCACACTTCTTATAAAGAAAAATAATACAGCAGACAACTTTACTCCTGTATTTATCAATCTGTTGCGACAAAATGGATATAATGTGATCTATACAGATCAACCTCAAAAGCAACAAAACATGGGTGTGAATTTGAGGTATAGAATAAGATTAAATAGTAGCACTATAGTGTCTCTTTTTCAGTATAACGTGAACGGAGAACTACGTGCTCATATAAGTACTCAGCCCAAATGAACCCGCTATTTAATGTAAACATTCTCTATATTTTACACGTAAAGACTTAAAAGCTCTTGTTAAAGAAAAGAGGTTTGCACCTCAATAAAAACTCTTGTTTTTTAGCCAGAGTGAACAAATTTTTCTGTATTTCATCACGATATGAGAAACAATACGTACGAGAAAATAAGTTATGATTTTAGGTTTAAGTATAAGGGAAAGAAGAGTATTAAAAAATAATGAAAAATCCTCCACACTCTAGTGAATTATTGTGCGAAGATTTAAGTGCAAAACTTAGTTTATTTAGTGATTCAAGCAGTTGAATAGTCCGCTGTTTGCAAAAAATGAGTTTTTTAAAAATAAAAGGAAAGACAATGGCAAAAAACACTGTCCAACTGCACTAATAGAAGAACCTTTTAAAATATCATAGTAATAAAAAATGGATAGTTTCCAATGTAATTTATCCACGGTGGTTTATTCAAAAGAAATTTTGTAGAAATAGGATATTTTTAACGTTTTTTGCTTCTCATTTAGTGTACCATAATTCTAGCATACCACAATTCGGAGGTTTTGTGGTTTTCATTGCTAATTGTTATGGTACTATGATGAACGAACAGAGTTTACAACAGCTATTGCAATGCTTTGCGCTTGTGTAAAGAAAATTATGGCTGTTATTGGAGCACTTTAAAAATATCCTCCGTTAAACTTGAAAAAGCCATTGGGCTTTTAAACTTTTAAAATGGATGCTAAATCGTCGTTTTTCTCATAAACAATGGTATGCACATACTTGCCTTTCACTCCTCAAAGGAAAAAAGCTCCTACAGTTGCCGATCTGTAAAAAGTTCAGCGTCTCTTAGGACTAGTTTTCACTGCTTGATCCCTCATGCGGTTCACTTCATAGGGTTTTATGGATAAGCTACCTTGAAGATTTATCACACTTACCCAAAACACTTGATATAGTAAATTTACTACGCCTTATATCACTGTCCTAAAGAACAGTGTTTTAGGCAAAAACAAGATATACAACCTCTCACTTAATAAGTCATTGTAGCAAAGCTGATAAAAAGCCACACTCTCACCCTCGTAATCTCCAATGAGCAAGGTGGTGGACAGAGATCTATGGAAATTTTTGCTGTTGTTCAAATGGGGAGCGATTTCTCAGCCTTTTACAACTTTAATGCGGGAGAGAAAACCGCAATATAAATTTATGTCCTTGAAGATAAGTATTTTTACGCAAGATAATTCTTTGCTCATACTTGATATGATGAAAGAAAAATGTGAAAATTCTGTTCGGTAATGAGGAGAAAACACCATGATCAAGAGAAGCGTTAAGCTGCTTATCTTAGGAATGATTGGGCTTGCAAATTCTGTTGTAAATTCTTCTGGAAATACTGAAGAATTCTCAAGTTTTGAACGTTCTTTCAATACGGTTCAAGATGCGTCAAACACACAAAAACCTTTTCAGCCTTTAAAAGCTGGAGATTATGACCAAGCCTATGACTATTACATTCAAGGTTATTATTTAAAAGCTTTTCGTGAAGCACTCCGACGTGCTGAAAAAAATGATCCTTTTGCACAAACTCTTCTTGCCCGAATTTATATGGAAGGATGCGCTGTTCCTGTTGACGGTGCGCGTGCTGCTTTATGGTTTGAGCGTGCAGCAAAACAGGGGGAACCTCAAGCACAATTACGCTATGGGCTTATGTTGTTTGATGGTCATTTTATGAAACAAAATCAAGATCTTGGTGAACAGTTTATTCGAAAAGCTGTCAATGCAGGCGTCAAGGAAGCCTATTTTTATTATGGACAACTGCTTCTTTATAAAGCCTCACGTGAAAAACAAGCTCTCCCTGGTGTTTCTTCCCAAAGTCGTGAAAATGAAGCAATCGAGCAAGCCTTAAAATGGTACTTAAAAGGTGCTGCTCTTGGGGATGCTGAAGCTGCTGTTTCTGCTGCCAAAATTCTGTCTTTAGGCACATTAAATCGACCAAAGGATGATCGTAATGCCCGTAAGCTCATAGAGGTAGCGGCTCAAAACAACCACTTAGAAGCTCAACTTCTTTTAGCGCAATGGCTTGTACAGGGACGTGGAGGAGAAACAGATTTTCACCGTGCTTTTCATTTACTTCAAAGAAATGCCGTCAACATGATTGCGCCGGCACAAATTTCCCTTGCAAGACTTTATCGAGATGGCACAGGAACAAAAGGCGATATAATCATGGCAGCAGCATGGTATATGCTCGCAAAGGAAGCAAAAATGCAAGCCCCTGATCTTGAAATAATGCTCCAAGGCATGGACAAAACACAACTAGAAAAAGCGCACAAAGAAGCAATAAAGCTCCTTCCTGTTTTTTAAAATACTCCTCTCTGCTGCAAAAAGACAAAATTTATAGAAATTCCGGGAGTTTTTGCACTGTCTAGGTGCTCTCAGCACTAAAAGCAAAATGGCTGATTTGGGTTCAGTGTTTTAGACTTCCAGAATACTCATGCGAGGGTGCTCGCACTCGGAGGGGGCTTGAAAATGCAAGCCCAAAATCTTGATAACGACATTTTCATTGGTAAAGAAAACGCACTGGTAACATTTGCTTAAGCAAACGATATCCAATAAGCAAAAGAGCTAGGCTATTCCGAAAATTCCGAAAGCTCTATTTTTTATTTTTTTGCTTGGATGAAAAACACGCCGACTCTTATTAAAAAACTATTTTTTATTGCCAAGCCCCCGAAATTACTTTACATATTAAAAGGTATTTTTGATCGTATACGCAACGATCAACGGGGATTAAAAACCCTAAGGTCCGATACATAAAAATGAACCCACTCTGTGGGTATCCCGGGATTCCGGGAGATTTTGCTATGTCCAGGTGCTTTCAGCACTAAAAGCAAAATGCTGATTCGGACTCAGTGTTTTTAACTCCCGGAATACCAATGCGAGGGCGCTCGCACTCGGAGGGGGCTTTAAAATGCGAGCCAAAAATCTTGATAATGAAATTTTCATTGGCAAAAAAATTCGTTTGAAACGAAAAATGTTGAAGATATCTCAAAAAACATTAGGTCAACATTTAGGTGTCACCTTCCAACAAATCCAGAAATATGAAAACGGCTTAAATCGTGTCAGCGCAGGGCGTTTAAAAGAAATTGCCGATATTCTCAATGTTCCAGTTTCCTTTTTCTATGCGGATATCTTAACAAAACCACAGCCTCCGTACCCTTATGATGAAGTTATATCAAGTACAGAGGAATATCTGCTGCTTAAAAAATTTAGAGTCCTAACCTCGATAAAACAGAAAGCCATTTTACAGCTGATCTCTGATTAAAATGCAAGCTAACATCACACGATAGTGCACACCACGCTCTATCCCATGAGGCACTATAATAAACTCCGTATTCACATGCTCTCAATTAAAAATACCTCATGTTTACGGAACTTATATTATTGCCATCAATGATGATATTTTACGACACAACGGGATAAATTTTCCCAAAATCCCAAAAAATGTTTGTGTAAATTTTTAAAAAGCTTGCGTCTGAGCACTTTTTATGGTCTTGCAAAGAACTGAAAAGCAAAAATACATAAAGGTCCTTTTGTACTTTTTTCTGCAACGCCCATAAGCAAAGACAATGAAGAGCATACAAGGATTATGGAGAGAGCCGCAAGGCTAACAAGGGGGGGTAAACCCGAAAATAAAAAAAGAGCTTGACTGTTAAAGGCAGCAAAGAAAAGTGCCATAAAGACAACAAGAGAGTTCTTTTTGCAAGAATAGAATTGGATAGAAACGATGAAAATTAATGGCAATGAAATTCGTCCTGGTAATGTGATCGAACATCAAGGGAGCTTATGGGTTGCTGTTAAATGTAACGCTGTAAAACCAGGAAAAGGTGGTGCATTTAACCAAGTTGAAATGAAAAATTTGATTGATGGTACAAAACTTAATGAACGATTTCGTGCTGCTGAGACAGTTGAACGCGTGCGCCTTGAACAAAAAGATTTCACCTTTCTTTATCAACAAGGGGATGCTTTGGTCTTTATGGATTCAGAATCTTATGAACAACTTGAACTCCAAAAGGATTTTGTTGGTGAACGTGCCGCTTTTCTCCAAGATGGGATGACTGTCACAGTTGAACTTTATCAAGAAAAGCCTATCGGCATCTCACTTCCTGATCAGGTTGCTGTCACGATTGCTGAAGCCGATCCTGCACTTAAAGGACAAACAGTTACAGCTTCTTATAAACCCGCTATTCTTGAAAATGGGATTCGGATTCTTGTTCCTCCCTTTATGAATGCTGGTGAACGTATCATTGTAGACACCAATGAGTTGATTTATTTGCGTCGTGCAAATGAAAAAGATAAATAAAGGAATAAACAATGGCCCATTCTGCAGTCATGAATGTCATGGTGCAAGCTGCAATGAAAGCAGGACGCTCGTTGGTACGTGATTACGGTGAAGTGCAAAATTTGCAAGTGTCTTTGAAAGGACCTGCAGATTATGTCAGCCAAGCAGATCGCAAAGCGGAAAAAATTATTTTCAATGAACTAAGCAAAGCACGTCCCAAATTTGGTTTTCTGATGGAAGAGTCTGAGGAAATCATTGGCGAAGATTCACAACATCGTTTTATTGTTGATCCTTTAGATGGTACTACAAATTTTCTCCATGGCATTCCTTTTTTTGCTGTTTCCATTGCCTTAGAAAGCCAAGGAAAAATCGTTGCTGGTGTCATTTACAATCCCGTGAGTGATGAACTCTTCACCGCAGAACGTGGGTGTGGTGCTTTTTTTAACGACCGGCGCTGTCGCGTTTCTGCTCGACGCAGACTAGAAGGTTGTGTCATTGCCACAGGCATGCCTCATTTTGGTCGCCCAAATCATGGAACCTATCTTATTGAATTACGTAATGTGATGATGGAAGTTGCTGGATTGCGCCGTTTTGGCGCTGCTGCTCTTGATTTAGCTTATGTTGCTTCTGGCAGAACCGATGGCTTTTGGGAAGATAACCTGCAAATTTGGGATATGGCTGCTGGAATACTGATGGTTCGTGAAGCCGGTGGTTTTGTCACTGATAAAGAAGGCGGCAACAATATATTCCGTAAAAAAAATATTATCGCCGGCAATGAACACATTCGCCTAAAATTAGAAAGAGTTCTCAAAAAAGGCATTTAAGCCTTAAAGAAAATCCAACAGATTACCTCAGCCAAGCAGATCGCAAAGCGGAAACAATATTATCAATGAATGAAGCAAAGCACACCCCAAATTTGGTTTTCTGATGGAAGAGTCTGAGGAAATCATTGGCGAAGATTCACAACATCGTTTTATTGTTGATCCTTTAGATGGTACTACAAATTTTCTCCATGGCATTCCTTTTTTTGCTGTTTCCATTGCCTTAGAAAGCCAAGGAAAAATCGTTGCTGGTGTCATTTACAATCCCGTGAGTGATGAACTCTTCACCGCAGAACGTGGGTGTGGTGCTTTTTTTAACGACCGGCGCTGTCGCGTTTCTGCTCGACGCAGACTAGAAGGTTGTGTCATTGCCACAGGCATGCCTCATTTTGGTCGCCCAAATCATGGAACCTATCTTATTGAATTACGTAATGTGATGATGGAAGTTGCTGGATTGCGCCGTTTTGGCGCTGCTGCTCTTGATTTAGCTTATGTTGCTTCTGGCAGAACCGATGGCTTTTGGGAAGATAACTTGCAAATTTGGGATATGGCTGCTGGAATACTGATGGTTCGCAAAACCGGTGGTTTTGTCACCGATAAAGAAGGCGGTAGCGATATATTTCGCAAAAAAAATATCATTGCCGGCAATAAACACATTCGCATTAAACTATAAAAAACCCTCAAAAAAGGCATTTAATTCTTACAGTTTTTTACAAAACCCTTAGAATCTTAAAAAACCACATGAAGAGAGAGTTTTTAATTTTCTTACAGAAAACGATAGAAACTCGCGAATGAGATAGTGACAAAAAACATCACCACGAACAAAAAATGTACTTGCTATAAGCCCCCACAAAAGCAATCCCCAATAGCTTACCTTATTGACGTTTCTGTTATTCAAATTCCCCTGCAAACAAACTGAAAAAGGCAATAAACAAAAAAACATCATAACCAAACGCCCCAAAAAGCAATTATCGCACCTGAGGCAAAAACCTCTCCTACTTCTCTTGAGAGATCACTCTTATACTGCGCGCAAAAAAATTGACTCTAGAAGAGCCCACTCTCTCCTTTTTGGTAAGAACTGCTGTACATTACTCTCACTGCTTATCAATATGTTTCACCACCGCGTGTGATAACAGAGGTTTCAGTAAATTCACCGATTCATACAATTGTTATCAGCTTCTTCTTCTTTTCAGCATTATTCTAAAGTATGTATCAAATAGGCATAAGATTTATAAAAATGCACATTTTTGTTCTCGAGAATTGCTTCTTGAAATTCGCTCACGAACTGTTCTTGATCTTTTTTGATAGCCTCTTCCAGTGCATTTACCTTTTTATCACCAAAAATGATTTTTAATTTTTCTTTTGAATTTCCTATTTTGACAAGCATTTTCCAAAAAATCCATTGATTATCACATTTCTTACTTGACCACTTCATCCATTCTATGACTCCTAATTTATAGGCTTTTTCATATGTTGGAGTCTCTTTAGCAATACGCAACCCCTTTTTCTTTTCTTTATCTTTCTCTCTACAAACCTCCATTGCCCTTTTAACCGTGGAGTAACAACAATCCTTATCAAAGGCCATATATCCTTCTTTTACCGTATCAATAAGCTGCTTATAGTAAATAAAAGTTTTTCTTGCCGCTTTATAAGCACTGGAAATATCATACAATAATGCTAGAAGCTCTCTTTTACGAATGCATAGTAATTTAGCATCTCTAGGCAGACTAAGATACCAACAAGACAGTATCTCTTCTAGCGTTTCATATTCTGTATATTTAGGTATATCTTCATAATAAATTTCCAAAGACTTTAACTCTTCATAGTATCCTGAAGCCTTTTTTTGTAGTTGCTGTTCATATTCAGCCGTAATCATATTATCAACCATATATAAACACCAATGAAGCGACAACATTGTATGTTTATATCGTTTTTTTTCGTAAGAGGATCTACAAACTTTTGCAAAGTGATCCTATTCTTTCTCATCAATCGCACTGCTTTGAGATAAGTTTTCTTAAAAGTGATTATGAATGCATTTATTTTTTTGATATGTTCATCAGTCAGTTCTTTTGTCAGCGCCTTTTCATACAAAAACCACGCTTCTCCATATCCTTGCATACAAATATCTTTTACCATCAAAGGCCATTGTCCGCTCGATTCAGAAGATAGCCAATGTTCAGGATTTTTTATCTCCAGTAAATCTCTTTCCCAATGCTTTGCTTCTTCATCCCATTGTTTAATCCATTTTGGCGATATTTTTTGAGTTTTTTTAACAAGCCTTTGTTCCCATTGTGCAATAATATCGTGGTATATCGCGCACTCTCGATCTTTTAGCTGCAGTAATTTCTCAAACTGTTCAAGTTGTTCAATTAATTGCTTTTTATGGCTATTTGCGAACGCCAGCATCAAACTTTCCACAAAATAGGCTATAACTGCCACACTTAACAAAGTCTCCATTGAAAATTCGCAAAACCAAAGCACACCGAGTATGATAATGAATAAAATTGTATCTCCGAATCCTTTCCACACCTTTTTCATAACCTCCACAAAAACCTCTGCCACAACCTCAAAAAGATAGTTTAATATAACCATTCCTATGATAGCGATTGCCCCTATGACTATCAGTAATATGAAGCCCATTACCACTTCGCCCAATTCACTCATTCTTGCCTTCTTTTATTCTCACCAACATTTAACGCAGCTCTTTTATCGATCCCTCGATATTGTGTCATTACGTGTATATCTGATTTGAAAATCACTACATATTATATTTTAATAAAAATAATACACAAAATATAGATATTTTTATTGGTAAAATAAAACAATTTGTATTTAATTGTATTGCTCTTATGCTTTATGCACTTTAAAGAAAAGCCTTATAATTCTTAAAATGCACTCCCATAATATTGGTTCAAAGTACTCAAACGCCTAAAGCCCCTAAAACTTGAGACGCTTCATGAAGAGGACTTATTCTTTCTAAAGTGTTTACCTCACGCAATCTTCCCTGCTTGGTATATGCAAGAGACATGGTTTTAACTGATTTAACATAACCAAATTTGAAATACGAAAATCCTATGGTATTCATGATCTCTCATGAAAAACAATGCGTTATCATTATAAATCAACGTGACAGTGCTGTTATGAAGAGAACTCCTTGCACATCTTAATAGTCCATAGCGATTTAACTGGATATTATTTTATATTCTGTACACAAATGAAGTATTTTTATAAAAATGCTTCATCTCAGGCAGAAAAAAGAACAGCCCGTTAAAAAAGAAAAACACCTTAAAGCTTGCCTTTCTTTTTTCCATGAGAGTTTCAAATTGATAAGCCTGTCTGAAAAGAGTGCTGTTTATGCCTTTAAAGATACTGCTCTTGTATCAAGATCACTTACTCAGATGAGAATTGCAGTTTAGCCAAATGCGCATAAACATTATTTTTTATAATGAGTTTTGTGTGTTCCTTCTTCCACAAGAGAGCCTTTATCCATCACGAGAATACGATCCGCTTTTAAAATTGTTGCAAAACGATGTGCAATGACCAAGGTTGTACGATTTTGCATCAACCCTTCTAAGGCATCTTGCACCAACTTTTCACTGTTTGCATCTAAAGAAAATGTTGTTTCATAAAGTAGTAATACTTTGATTTATAATAATAATTCATTGTCTTGTATGTTGAATGAGAATCTCGAATACCGTAGGATTCTCTCATTTCAAATCGGTTCCATGGTGAATCAATCAAAACTATGTTTCTTGCACGTACCAAGCGGGGAGAGTCCGCGTGAATAAAAAAACTATTAAGAAAAGATTTAAAATGCCTCTCATGAATCGTCTCAAGTGCTAAGGGCTGTAACAACATCCACGAGTTGGCAAATATAATGATGGTGCTGGCTTGCTTTTTCATAAGCGTAAATATGCAGGTGCACAATAGCTTTACCGTTATAGCATTCATGGATGCCGTCGCGAAATAAGCTTGGATGCTCTTTGAGAGATATATCTTTAAAATAAGCCTGTGAAACTGTAACAAAACGGCGTTCTGTTTTCCGTGAGGAACAAAATCCCATTAAAAAACGGAATAAACAAAAGTGTGAGGCAATAAGCAATCTCCATTATTTAAAAGATATTGCTCTGAGCTGGCAAAGTGTGTGATGGTGCTGGCTTGCAGTAAGAGGGCTGCATTTCTTAAAATCGCCTATGCAATACCAATGCGTTGTCTTTGCCCTCCAGAAAGCATGGTACTGCGTTCTCCTCCTTGCGTATCAAAGTCGTTTGGTAAAGCTTGAATAAATTCAAGTGCATTGTCCGCTTTAGCGGCAGCAAGAATTTCTTCTTCATGGGTATTTTCAATTCAAAAAAGATGAACTGTTTGCAATCGTTTTATCTGAGATTTTTATACGCTATGAGAAGAGGTGTATGCGTGTATTTCAAAATGATTTTTGAATTTAAAAAACGCAACCACTACGATTTATAAGGGTTTAAGACCTATCTTTTTCTGTTGGATGCGTTTTTGAATTAAATTTAAAGTGCACTCTTTGACAGGATAAAAAAACCATCGTTTGCAATCGTTTTGTTTAAAATTTTTGTACCCCATAAGAAGGAGGCTTTTACATGCCAATATTACCAAAACGATTTTTGAACTTAGAAAGACGACCACCACGGTCTACAAGTGTTTGGGATCCACCTGTCCATGCTGGATGCGTTCTTGGGTCAATATCTAGATTAAGGGTATCACCTTCTTTTCCCCAAGTGGAACGCGTCGTATATTGGGTTCCATCCGTCATTACAACGGTAATTTTGTGATAGTTGGGATGAATATTCGCTTTCATGCGTCAAACCTTTTGCGTTTATAGAATGAAAGAACACTTACTCATTTTTTTAAGTGCGCTTCCTTTGTCTTTTTGATACACTGATTTAAAGTATTTATTTCTATAGCTGAGCACGCATCAAAAAACAAGTGTTCAAGATACATCATTGTATCAAGTGTTATAAATCATTTAATAGAGTGAGCGAAATTTTATAATGTTACATTATCATTCAGAAAAATCTACGAAATCTTCCCATAAAAAATCTTCATTCTCTTCGCTTGCAATTTTTGTTCCTTATCTTTTGCGCTATCGTTGGTTGTTTATCTTTGCCTTTATTGCTTTGTCTGTTGCTGCTCTGATCACATTAGCTTTGCCAGTGGCTATCCGACAAATGTTTGATCATGGGTTTTCTACTTCAAGCCATGGACATATCAATTTTTACTTCGGAATTTTATTTATCTTAGCTTTGTTTCTCGCATTTGCTTCAGCAGCCCGTTATTACTGTGTTATCACCTTGGGAGAACGGATTGTTGCCGATTTACGGCGTGATGTGTTTGTTCATATTATGAGACTCTCTCCTGCTTTTTTTGATCGGTCACATTCAGGAGAGATTGTTTCAAGGCTTCTAACCGATACAACACAAATAAAATTAGCCGTTGGTTCAACTGCTTCTACCGCTTTGCGTCAGTTGATTATCGTGATCGGAGCCGTCGTGATGATGGTGATCACCAATGCTAAATTATCTTTGCTGGTTCTGGCTGCTATTCCTATTGTGGCCATTCCCTTGGTAGTCTTTGGACGTAAAGTTCGTACGCGTACACGTGCCGCGCAAGATCGTCTCGCAGATGCCAATGCTGTTGCTACAGAGCAGGTAAGTGCTATTCGCACTGTGCAAGCTTTTACCGCTGAAAAACTCGTTACAATACGTTTTTCACAATTGATAGAACGTGCTTTTCAAACAGCACGTGCTTCTGTAATCTTGCGCTCCTTTTTTACGGGGTTTGCAATTTTTTTGGTTTTTAGCAGTGTGGTTGCTGTTTTATGGATTGGATCGCGTGATGTTTTGAATGGAACGATGACAGGAGGGACCTTAGGACAATTTGTCCTTTATGCGGTTTTTGGAGCTTCTACTTTTGCGCAATTATCGGAACTGGGAGCAGAATTAATCCAAGCAGCAGGCGCTGCTGAACGGCTTGCCGAATTGTTACAAGAAAAACCTACTATTGTAGCTCCTAAAAATGCTTTATCATTAGAGCAACCTGTTCGAGGTGAACTTGTTTTTGATCAGGTTGATTTTACCTATCCCTCTAGACCACAAGAGAAGGTTTTACGCTCACTTTCATTTTCTGTAAAAGCAGGCGAAACGGTTGCTTTTGTTGGGGCTTCCGGAGCAGGAAAAAGCAGCATTTTTTCTTTGATCCTTCGTTTTTATGATCCAATAAGTGGAACAATTCGGTTGGATGGCATGGAAATTAATCGCCTTTTTTTACAAGATTTACGCAGTGCAATTTCCTATGTTCCACAAGATGTCGCCATTTTTGATGGAACATTGCGTGATAATATTATTTTTGGAACTGAAAATACCCATGAAGAGGAAATCCTTGCTGCTGCTAAAGCGGCTAATGCACTTGAATTTATTCAAGCTTTACCAGATGGCTTGGATACGCAAGTAGGAGAACGCGGTACCATGCTTTCTGGGGGGCAAAAACAACGCATTGGTATTGCGCGGGCAATTTTAAGAAATGCACCCCTCTTGCTGCTTGATGAAGCAACATCTGCTTTGGATGCAAACAGTGAAAAGTTGGTGCAAGACGCCTTAGACGGGTTGATGCAAAATCGAACAACATTGGTCATTGCGCACCGTTTGGCAACAATTTTAAAAGCAGATCGTATTCTTGTGATGGATAAAGGCGCTCTTGTGGAAGAAGGAACCCATGCCGAACTTGTGGCAAAAAATGGCGTTTATGCCTATCTCGCAAAACTCCAATTTTCACCTGAGTGAGTGATCTTGATACAAGAGCAGTACTTGGGCAGCAGTACTTGGGCGTGAATACCGCGCTTTACAGGCAGAGGATTATTAATTTAAGGGCTCATGGAAAAAAGAGGGATAAGAATTAAGATGAAAAAGAGGAGCAAGAATTGAGGCAGTTTCTTTTTGAATTACAGGTTGTTCTTTTTTCTGCATAAGTTAGATCATTTTTATAAAAACGCTTCTATGTACAGAATATAAAACGATGCCAAGTTAATCTCTATGATTAAGGTGTATAAAGAACTCTCTTCATAATAAAACCGTCATGTTGTTTATTATAAAGATAATTTATTATTTTTCGTGAGAAATCCTAATACCATAGGATTTTCTTATGCTGAACTCTCATAGTGAATCAAACAAAATCTTTTGCTTGCGCATCACAAGTGGGGTTGGCGTGTGGAGTGAAACTGTACAAGAAAGGAGCAAGAACCTCTCTTGCCCCTTTAAGTTCCAAGAACTGTCACAACATTGGAGCGCTGACAAAAGAATATACGCTGGCAAAGATTAATAATGGTGCTCGCTTGCTTGAGTCCCTTATGCAGCTTACTTGATAGATTCTACCCTAAAAACTTACCCCACTCTTTAAAAAAAATTAATATGAAAAATTTTTCATGCCCTCTATCTCAGCGCTCTAAACAATAGTGTTTACCGAAAATCATGACAAGCTGTAATTTATAAATACGCTTCTCTCATCTGTAAAAGTATCCTTTTATTCTCTTTTAAAAAACGAACATTGTTTGCAGATTCTTATTATTGAAAAAGAGCAAAGATTTTTTTAGCGTTTTTGGGTGTCTCTATAATTTTTGTGTGAGCGCGTATGAGCAACAGCTTTTGTAATAAACCCGCTTTTGGCAAAATTGTAAAATTTTATCAAATTTATTGTTTGTAAATATCACCACGACCACTGTTCTTCTCTTGCAGACACAACAACCTCAAAACACTTTCTCTTTGCTCACAAATCGTCTCTCCAACTCTCTCTTCCAGTCATAGCCTATAAAAGTAAGGATAGAGTGCTTTGATTGGACACCATCTTCTCATCCCCAAGACCCACAATCCCATCATTTATATTTACAGCCCTCATTTATAGCACCTCCTGTCGTGCTTTAAGAAGGCATTTTAACGATGATAGGAACGTGTACAAAAGTATCTAGAGCAATATTTTTTAAATAATGGAGATTGCTTATTGCTTCACACTTTTGTTTATTCCGTTTTTAATGGGATTTTGTTCCTCACGGAAAACAGAACGCCCTTTTGTTGCAGTTTCATGGGCTTGTTTTAAAGATATATCTCTCAAAGAGCACCCAAGTCCATTTCGCGACGGCGTCCATGAATGCTATAACGGTAAAGCTATTGAGCACCTTCATCTTTACATTTGTGAAGAAGAAAGACGGCACCATCACACTCTTTGCTAGCTCGTGGATGTTGCGACAGCCTTTGGCACTAGAGAGGGGTCATAGGAGGGATTTTAATCTTTTCTTAATAGTTTTTTTATTCATGCGAGCTTTCCCCGCTTGTGATGTGCAAGGGAATGGTTTTGATTGATCCAAGATAAACAGATTTGAAATGAGAAAATCTTACGTTATTCGGGAAACTAATTCAATATAAATAATGCTAAATTATCATTATAAATCAATGCATTGTGCAAATATGATATATCTTTAGGGTCTTTATGTTTTAAAGCTTGCACAAAATCATAATTTTTTTGTATAGCGAGCCAAGTGTGTGTAAAATACACACCCTAACCATTTCAAATCATTCAGCTGTTTCAAGAACAGATAAGCCAAGTTCTACGATTATATCTTCAATCACAAATTCATCGAAGTGCAGCGGATTTTCATCATTTGTTAGCGCTCCCTCTTCAGTAATCCTCTAGATAATTAACTCATTCAGCATCTATACCAGCAAAGCGAAATATTATGTGCTAATTTTTCTTTACATTCATTAACCAAGAACCCTCAAAATGACCTTTTAGCGGATAGAGCCAAAAGGATGAGTCATTCAAAAATCATTTGGTGATATAACTATATCAAGAGCACCGAGAATATGTCTTAGTTTCTAAGTATAGGCGATTTACTCCCTTTTATCGTATCAGTCTTGTCGAAGGCTTTAAGTCTTTTATGTTTAAATCAAAAAATCATAATTGGATTATATTGCATAAAGATGCTTTTTTTGATTTTTTCATTTAACACACGATAAGGTACCATTTAGGCACGATGAGAAGCTTTCCCCTTATATCATGATTTCAGAGCTGCATGAGAAGAATAAAAGATGATGTGGCTTAATAAGAGAGTTTGTTCATAAGCCGTTTGGGTGTCTTAATCAAGGATGCCGTTAGGCGCCTCTGTAAGGTTTTCCTTGAGCTTGAGGAACCAAGGCTTGTTAGTCCCTTCGTTAAAAGCGGGTCTGATGTCATGATTTTGGAGAGCAATTATGAAGAATTTGAGAGGCTGTCGGCCTCTTATTTTGGATTAAGTTATGTATAAACGAAGGGCGCTTTTTTTATTCAGGGAGAATAAGAACATATCCAGAAGGGGCTAAACGGAATAAGAGAGCGTCGTAACCCCACGCAGCAGACATGCATACAACAGAAAAAACGCCTTCACCAATTATTAACATCAATGCGGACGATATAGCGGCTTCATCTGTGGCTTCGCGGCATTCTATAAGATATCCGAAAAAAAATAAAAAGCACGCTAATCCACTCGCACCTGCAAAGAAGCTTAATACGGCATGAACCGGTCCACGAAGACGGAACAGGATAAGAAAAATTATGAAAGTAAATACTGTAAAGATCCCTTCGAATACCCCACGCACCATATTGCACAATTTTCGCATCATAATTGCAGAAAAGCTCTGTTCTGCGTATCGATTTTTTCTTTTGATGCTTGTATTCTTAGAAGATATGCCGTCCAGAATTCCCCCCGTTTTAAAGCAAAAACGCTATAAATCTAGTCGCTTATAATTATATCATCACAAAAGACAAGAAAAATTTATTCATTTTAACGAAAAAATAGGTGTTTTATTGAGGGGCAAATCTATTTTCTTTTGCAAAAATTATTCAATCCGTTCGTCAATAGAAAGTCTACCCCCATTGAACAGGAAACTATCCTGATGCACAAAAATTTCATAAGCTGTATGTCTAATCAATTCAGAAATCGTAATTCTTCAATCTATCAGCTTATCCACTTTTGCAACTACACTCAAATGGATTCTGCTGATGATAAGTAATGATAACATGAAAAAACATCACACTATAAAACTCTTCAATACAGTATTTGCTTTATGATTTTCACTCAAAAAGCAAGTGCCCATCCATGAACGACACCATACTAAAGTGCTGTGCATTCACAAATTTCCTAGCATTATCTCCCCTTCTCAAAATTGCACCTTTCCCGCAATCTTATCTCTCAGGTAGCACCCATTAAAGACTTTTAAAATATCCAAGGAAACAATTTTCTGAGAAGCTTTCAAGCCTAAAACGCCCCCGCCATTTTATCTATGGTGAGGGCACCCCAAATCACGCAGAAACATGAAAAATCTCTCCGCATTTAAAAACAGAGCTTGTGCTTCAATTGCACGCTTTTTCCTGTTCTTTGGTCCATTGTCCTAAAGCCGCAAGATGATTCATCCGAGCCCGATGACTAAAGGCTTTCTGTGCAACAGCAATATTTTCATTTTTTCCAGCCCATGCTTTTAAGGCAGCTGCTTGCAATGCGCGTCCATAGGAAAAGGTCAATTTCCAAGGCAATGAGCCTAAAGAATTCATGGCAGATAAATGCGCTGTTGCTTCCTGATCAGACTGTCCTCCAGAAAGAAAAGCAATTCCAGGAACAGCAGCAGGAACCGTTTGTTTAAGCACCTGGACGGTCTTTTCAGCAACTTCTTCAACACTAGCCTTGCGTGCATCCTTGCCATCAATCACCATATTGGGCTTTAAAATCATCCCCTCCAAAAGAATACGGGCTTCAAACAATTCTTTAAAGACAGCCTGTAAAACAGCGCGTGTCACCTCAAAGCAACGCGTAATGGAATGCCCACACGACGGTCCATCCATTAACACTTCCGGTTCAACAATTGGCACAATATTCAACTCCTGACACAAAGCAGCATAGCGTGCGAGAGCTTGTGCATTTTGGTTGATGGCCCCTCTTGTTGGCAAAGTATCGGCATTAATAGCAATTACCGCACGCCATTTAGCAAAACGTGCTCCCAAAGCATAATAATCTTTTAGCCGCTCACGAAGACCATCCAACCCTTCGGTAATTGTCTCTTGGGGAAAAGCAGCCAATGGTTTGGCTCCCGTATCAACTTTAATGCCTGGCAAAGCGCCTGAATCCCGAATAAGATCCGTCAACATTTGTCCAGTTGATGCTTTTTGCCGAATGGTTTCATCAAATAAAATGACTCCAGAAATGGCATTTTCCATAGCTTCTTTTGCGCTAAAAAGCATTTCACGATAAGCACGGCGACTATCTTCATGAGATTCAACACCAATGCTTTCAAAACGCTTGCCAATGGTTGCCGTACTTTCATCTGCTGCTAAAATACCTTTACCTGCATACACCAAAGAAAGTGCAATATCTTCAAGCCGTTCGTTCATAAAAAAATCCTCTTTAATTTTGTCTTTAAATTTTCCAAAAGTGCGCACCACGCGCGATATACTCTACACAACAACACACAGTTCTTTTTTTAGCTGCTCTTTAAATAGACATTTAAGCTTGCATAAGGGCAAAAATGCCAGGTAAAATCTTACCTTCCATCCATTCCAAAAAAGCTCCTCCAGCAGTCGAGAGATAAGTAAAATCATTGGCAACACCAGCATGATTAAGGGCGAAAACCGTATCGCCTCCTCCCGCAATTGAAACCAATTTTCCTTTTTGACTACGTTCTGCTGCGTGGCGTGCCACGGCAATCGTTCCTTTATCAAAGGGAGGCATCTCAAAAACACCAAGGGGTCCATTCCACACGAGGGTAGCAGCTTCATCAATTGCAGCATTGATATGCACAATAGAACGTGTACCAATATCCAATATCATGCCATCTTGTGGAATATCTTCAATATCATAGAGACGATGTGGTGCATTTTTTTCAAAGCGAAAGCCAACAACAGCATCTACCGGAAGCAGAAGCTTACATTGACACTCTTGCGCTTTTTTAATGATTTTTTTAATCGTTTCCATCAATGTATGTTCACAGAGTGATTTTCCAACATGAACACCTTGCGCCGCTAAAAAACTGTTGGCCATGCCCCCACCAATAACCAAGGAGTCGACTTTTTCCACCAAATGATTGAGCACAAAAAGCTTACTAGAAACCTTGGCACCTCCCACAAGAGCAATTACAGGACGTGTTGGATTGCCCAATCCTTTTTCTAATGCCTGCAACTCACCTTGCAAAGAACGCCCCGCATAGGAAGGCAACAAATGTGTTATGCCCTCTACCGAAGCATGAGCACGATGAGAAACTGAAAAAGCATCATTAACATAGAGATCGCCATTATGGGCTAAAGCCTCAGCAAAAGAACAATCATTTTTTTCTTCCCCTGAATGAAAACGAACATTTTCAAGCAGTAAAACACTACCATTTTGTAATGCTTCAACAGCTATCTGTGCTACTGTACCGATACAATCGGGAGCAAAAGCAACCGGCTGATTAATGATCTTTTCCAATACTTGTACAACAGGACGGAGTGAAAATTCTGGCTCTACCTTTCCTTTAGGGCGACCACAATGAGAAAGCAGAATAAGTTTAGCACCACGCTTTTGTAGCTCAACGAGTGTTTCTTTATGTCGTACAAGACGTGTCTCGTCACAAACTTTGGCCTGTGCCATAGGAACATTAAAATCCACCCGCACAAGAACACGTTTTCCAGTGACATCAACATCATCAAGTGTGTGAAACCCCATCACTTTTTCCTCTTTATTTTCCATGTGTTTTACATAAAAATGTATCTGCCTAACTTTACTCTCACTTAATGCCTCTTTGCTTTTACATGAATACATGAAAAGGATCTGCTTTTTTTGTTTTTTTCAAACTTTGTCTCGTTTAAATCGCATTCTTTTGAATTCTGTTTTCTCTTGTATTGTTTAAAACCATGTATGTTATTAAAATAAACTGCACCATTCATTTCTCAACAGCGTCTTCTCTTCAACACACGAAACAATCGTCTTTATCTCCTTTTTTAAAGAATGCGCCTTAACTTTTACAAAAACGAGACTTTTTCTTATTCTTATAAGAAAAGGACCCGAAGGTCCTTTTTTCTCCCTTTTTTCTAAATTGTTTGAGCAAAAGCTACAGCCGTATCACTCATACGGTTAGAAAAGCCCCATTCATTATCATACCAAACCAAAACACGACAGAGCTGACCATCAATTACTTTGGTTTGATCATTGTGGAAAATCGCTGAATGAGGATTATGATTAAAATCACAACTCACAAGTTTTTCTTCTGTCGTGTCTAAAATTCCCTTCAGAGGACCTCGTGCAGCCGTAGTCATAGCTGTATTAATTTCTTCAATTGTTGTGGAACGCTTAGCGGTAAATGTTAAATCAACCACAGAAACATTAGGGGTTGGAACACGAATCGACACACCGTCAAGCAGCCCCTTTAATTCTGGCAAAACCAATCCTACAGCTTTCGCTGCTCCTGTTGATGTAGGAATCATAGAAAGAGCTGCCGCACGTGCACGATAAAGGTCACGATGCATTGTATCCAATACAGGTTGATCACCTGTATAAGAATGGATGGTTGTCATAAAGCCCTTTTCAATGCCCACTGTGTTATGCAAAACTTGTGCAACAGGCGCCAAACAATTGGTGGTACAAGAAGCATTTGAAACAACGCGATGCTCTTTGCTTAAAGATTGATGATTAACCCCATAGACAACCGTAAGATCTGCGCCTTCAGAAGGAGCAGAAACAAGAACACGCTTTGCTCCCGCATCTAAATGAGCACTCGCTTTATCACGCGCCGTAAAAATGCCTGTACATTCTAAAGCAATATCGATATCCAAATCTTTCCACGGCAATTGTGCAGGGTCACGCTGTGCGCATACCTTGATTAATCTACCCCCTACATCAATGGCATCCCCCACCACCTCAACAGTTCCAGGGAAGCGCCCATGAACTGAATCATAGCGCAACAAATGGGCATTTGTTTCCACAGATCCTAAATCATTAATTGCAACCACTTTAATATCTTGTCGTCCACTTTCTACAAGCGCACGTAAAATATTGCGTCCAATACGACCAAACCCATTAATTGCAACACGAACCGTCATTTCACATGTTTCCTCATCAATTTTTAAAAGCACACCATTTAAAACACAATAAATAGGTATTTCATCAATCCCAAATCATTAATTCCTATAACGTCAATATCTTGATTAATCACTTACTTATCCACAATAATGCACAAGATCATCCACAACACTGTACAGTATAGACGCCCTACGACCAAACCAACTCATGACAACACAAGTTGTCATTTTGTCTTTTCCTCTTTGATCTTTCCAAGCTCTTTTTCTGCGATTGCCACGACATTTTCACACGTAATATTAAAATGCGCATAAAGGGCATCAATCGTTCCACTTGCCCCAAAGCTATCCATGCCAATAAAGATACCATCACAGCCGATAAAAAGTTCCCATCCTTGGCCGACGGCAGCTTCAATAGCAATTTTAATCGGTGCCTCTCCAATGAGAGCACGCTGATAAGAGCAAGATTGTTGAGAAAATAGTTCAAAACAAGGAACAGAAATCACACGCGTTGGGATATTTTTTTCTTCTAAAACCGCATGTGCTTGTACCGCAATTTGCAATTCTGAACCGGAAGCGAATAAAG
This sequence comes from Bartonella sp. AC158YNML, assembly GCF_042196725.1. Classification (NCBI taxonomy): domain Bacteria; kingdom Pseudomonadati; phylum Pseudomonadota; class Alphaproteobacteria; order Hyphomicrobiales; family Bartonellaceae; genus Bartonella; species Bartonella sp. AC158YNML. The sequence goes on along the minus strand of NZ_JBHIQU010000007.1, from coordinate 18,903 downwards.
TCACTTGCGCTTCATCACTGGCCGTTAATAATTCATAAGCACCAAGCATACAGAGATTTTCTTCTTCATACTCTTGACGCAAAAGCGGTAGATTTTGTCGACTCAAAGCCAAGGTAGAAGGTGTTCCGCGTGCTTTCAAAGCCAATTGCCAACACTCGACTGTCTCCATGGCATCAGCAGGGCGAAATACAAGATGATTAGGCATGGCGCGCAGGCAAGCCAAATGCTCCACAGGTTGATGGGTAGGACCATCCTCCCCAAGACCAATAGAATCATGGGTCATGACATAAATTACCCGCAACCCCATAAGAGAAGACAAACGCATAGCGGGACGCATATAGTCAGAAAAGCATAAAAATGTTCCCCCATAAGGAATAAAGCCCCCATGAAGAGCAAGCCCATTCATTATAGCGCCCATTGCGTGTTCGCGAATACCATAATGGAGATAGCGCCCTGAAAAATCACCGGCAGAGATACTTTTCATTTGGCTGCTTTTTGTGTTATTGGACCCCGTTAGGTCGGCAGAACCACCAATGGTTTCCGTAATGACTTCATTGATCACTTCCAGAGCCATTTCCGAAGCTTTACGCGTAGCAACAATAGGGCGCTCTTCAACGAGTTTCTGTTTATAAGCATCGATAGCGCTATCAAATCCCCCCACAAGATCACCACGCATCAATCTTTCAAACTCCACTCGTTCTGATACAGGGAGATCAGCCAATTTTACTTCCCACTTTTGCCGTTTTTTAGCGGCATTAAGCCCCGCTAAGCGCCAACTATCGAGAATATCGGCTGGAATAACGAAAGGCTCTGCCTCCCAGCCTAAAGCGATACGGGTCTCAGCAATTTCCCGTGCTCCTAAAGGGGCTCCATGAACTTTATTGGTTCCAGCCTTATTCGGTGCTCCAAAGCCAATGGTTGTTTTACAGGCAATTAACGTTGGTTTATCACTCTCGCGTGCTGCTTCAATGGCGCTTGCAATTGCGGCTTGATCATGGCCATCCACTTTGTGTGTATTCCAACCGCACGCTTTAAAACGCGCAATCTGATCTGTACTGTCAGCAAGAGAAATCTCTCCATCGATAGAAATATTATTATCGTCCCACAACACAATAAGCTTGTTGAGTTTCAAATGACCGGCAAGAGAAATTGCTTCTTGAGAAATCCCTTCCATAAGGCAGCCATCGCCCACCAACGCGTAAGTGTAATGGTCGATAAGATCACCAAAACGAGCATTTTGCAAACGTTCCCCAAGCGCCATCCCCACGGCATTCGCCAACCCTTGTCCGAGGGGACCAGTGGTTGTTTCGATTCCTGCCACATGCCCATATTCTGGATGTCCAGCAAGTTTTGCCCCTAGTTGGCGAAAATTTTTGAGATCTTCAATGCCAATATCTTCATAACCAGAAAGATACAAGAGAGCATAAAGCAACATAGATCCATGCCCTGCTGATAACACAAAACGATCACGGTTAGGCCAACGGGGTTTTTGGGGGTCATGAGCAAGGAATTTCGTATAAAGAATCGTAGCAATATCGGCTGCCCCCATTGGTAAGCCTGGATGACCAGAATTTGCTTTTTCGATTGCATCAATAGCAAGAAAACGAATAGCATTGGCCATCTGATTTTGTTGTGGGTTGTTTTTCATAAACGATAAACCATTTCGTTAAGTACGTTATTCTGTTGCTTTTTCCGTATTCTCTTTAAAAATTCCTGAGAAATACTATTTTCTAATCCTCAGCGTGAGACTTTTTGACACTACTTTGATCACATTTAAATAACATTCCCCTCACGCATCCTGTATATTCATGTCATTTATGCCAATATGTTCAAAAAATCCAGCTTTTAATTCATATCTATCCCCTGCTTTGCTTGCTAAAATATCCTACTTCCTTAAAAATAAAATGCACGCAATACAAAAGTGTAAGTGATTCGTTTTTGCATAACGCATTGATAAAGGATATAATTACCCAAAGGATAAAGGCAATGAACCAAGAGACTACGGTTCTACAAGATGCTCTAGAACAATTGGAAAAAGCACTCAGAACCTTAGAGATCACTATAATAAATCGCAATGCCGTTATTGATAAAAATAACGAATGGGAAGAAGAAATTCAACGAATGAATGCTGATCGCAGCCATCTTGCTCAAGCGCTTGACAAAGCTGAAGCCCAAATTGAACGCTTAGAGTCCGTAAACAGAGAAGTTTCCAAACGTCTTATTAAAGCAATGGAAACGATTCGTGTCGTCATTGATAGATAAAGGTTTGAATGTATGGAAACTGTTTCCGTTACCATTGATGGTAAAAATTATCGTATGGCTTGTGATAAAGGACAAGAACGTCATCTTATTGCGCTTGCGGCTCAATTGGACCAATATATCGCACATTTAAAGAAAAATTTTGGTGAAATTGGCGACCATCGTTTATCGGTTATGGCAGGCATAATGATTATCGATGAAATGGAAGAAATAAAACGAGAAAATAAAAAATTACAAGAAGACTACAATGCTCTTTTAAGACTCCACAATGAAAGAGATCGTACTATGGGAAAAATTATGCGTGACACCACACAACGCATTGAAAATCTCACCAACCAATTGCTCAAAGATGATCAAAATAGCACACACATTCAAGAACAAGAACAGGAAGGCTTCTAAAAAGTACATCAGCGCGTAATAAACCAGAGATTTGACTTGCCTCTCACACTTTACAGAATAAAAATCCTAAAACCCACATCAGTCTGTAAACAGGTTGGATTCTTAATCAAGACTGGTTTTTCTTGGCTTGCACGTCATGTGATTGACATGCATTAAGCGTAACAAACAAGGCCTTTCCCGAATATCCAATGCCTCTTAAAAAACGCTTAAACGTTTCAAGGAGGCTTGTATCATTACGCTTCAAATAAAGTTTCTTTATGCCGCGCATCAAGATGATAATAAGACCAATATCATTCTAAACAATCATAGAAATTACAACAGAAACCAGCAAAGCATCCTTCAAGAATAAACATCTTTATTCCATTTCCCCAAAAGCTCTAGTTCTATCAAAAGTCCTTGTCCCCCTCGATAGCACCAAGCAGATTCATATGTATATATATTTTAAAAATAACCTTATTCTCTTATATCTTGGTGGCATCATGGTATAATGTAAAAATTTTCCGTGAAGTGTATCCCATCCATTGAGTAGCATCTTTACACTGATGAATGTACAATTTGGTATCATCTATTTGCTCACTTGCGATGTTTAATCGTTATGGTATGGAAGGTGATAGAGAAGGGGAATTTTATATTTTGCTTTTGATTTATAGGTTGCTTTCTTGTGATGTGTGAATGTTTTTGATTGATTTCGTTTGTGCTCTTTAAAGCTGCTGTTTGTTATATGTATAATGTATAAATTCCTTAGGTATGACTATCTTTTTACTTGTTTTGATCTTTGCTGCTGTTTTCTTTCCAGGCGAGCCTTTATCCAAGAGGGATAAAAGTGTATAAACTGAAGTTTATGGCAGAGACGATTCGTATTATAGGCATTGATCCCGGATTACGGCATACAGGGTGGGGTGTTATCGATCTTGCAGGTAATCGTCTTCAGTTTATTGCAGCAGGGACGGTTTCTTCTAATGTACAGTGTGATCTGGCTTCCAGACTCTGTCAGATCCACAAAGGTCTTTCAGAGATTATGCATCAATTTATGCCCCATGAAGCCGCTGTGGAACATGTGTTTGTCAACAAAGATGCTACGGCAACTTTAAAACTTGGGCAAGCGCGCGCGATTGCGCTGCTGGTTCCTGCCCAAGCAAACCTTCCTGTTTTTGAATATGCCCCCAACAAAGTGAAAAAATCGGTTATTGGTGTTGGGCATGGTGCTAAAGAACAAATCCATATGATGGTAAAAGTTCTCCTACCACGGGCTGAATTTGATAGTAATGATGCGGCTGATGCTCTTGCTCTTGCTCTTTGTCATAGTATGCATCGTAAGAGTATGGGCCAATCTTATCAGGCAAGGATGGCGATATGATTGGGGTGGCAACATGATTGGCAAATTAAAGGGCACCCTTGAACATATCTTTGATGATCATATTCTTCTTGATGTTCATGGTGTGAGTTATGTTGTTTTTGTGTCAAATCGTCTGCGTCCTTCTTTACCCTCTGTTGGGGAGGCGTTAAGCCTTTTTATTGAAACGCATGTTCGTGAAGAAGCAATTCGCCTTTTTGGTTTTGCTACAAGAGCTGAACAGGAGTGGTTTTGTCTTCTACAAAATGTTCCTGGAGTAGGGGCAAAGGTTGCTTTGGCAATCTTGGGGACTTTATCGCCAGATGAACTTGCTCAGGCTATCGCTTTAAATGATGTTGCGATGATTAGTCGAGCGCCGGGCGTTGGTAAAAAAGTCAGTGAAAGAATTGTGGGTGAACTGAAAAGTAAAACACTTCCCTTTGAACAAGCGGTCAAGACTGTTTCGGTTCCTCAGCGTGAGATGACCAATCAACCTGCGCATGATGCGCTTTCCGCGTTGATGAAGCTAGGGTTTGAACGGGAGCATGCATCCCGTGCTCTTGCTCTTGCGATGAATGCGCTTGAGGGGGAAACTGTTTCTTCTGCCCTGCTGATCCGCCATAGTCTCAAATTGCTTTCTTCTCTTACTTAGAATCAAGGTAACAATGCATAAAGATGAAGATAAACGCCTTCTGGGTTCCGCCCTCCTTCCTAACGATCCAGATCGTTCCTTAAGACCACAAGTTCTCGATGATTTTATTGGTCAAGAAGCGGCACGGGCTAATTTAAAAATATTTATTGAAGCAGCAAAAACACGGCAAGAAGCGCTGGATCATGTTTTGTTTGTAGGACCACCGGGGTTGGGAAAAACAACGCTTTCACAGATTATGGCAAAAGAATTAGGCGTTAATTTTCGCTCTACTTCAGGGCCGGTCATTGCTAAAGCAGGAGATTTAGCAGCTCTCTTGACCAATCTCGAAGAACGTGATGTCCTTTTTATTGATGAAATTCATCGCTTAAATCCGGCAATTGAAGAAATTTTGTATCCGGCAATGGAAGATTATCAACTTGATCTTATCATTGGTGAGGGGCCTGCTGCCCGCTCGGTTAAAATTGATCTGGCTAAATTTACTTTGGTGGCGGCAACCACACGTTTGGGACTTTTAACCACACCGCTGAGAGACCGTTTTGGAATCCCAATTCGTCTCAATTTTTATACGATAGAAGAATTGGAATATATTGTTCAGCGTAATGCACGACTTTTTGCTGTCAAGATCAGTGATGATGGAGCCCATGAAATTGCACGCAGAGCACGCGGGACGCCTCGCATTGCTGGACGCCTTTTACGGCGCGTTTGTGATTTTGCTCTGGTTAAACAGGCAAAACAAATTGACCGAAAAATCGCCGATGAAGCCCTTTCGCGCCTTGAAGTGGATCATCTTGGGCTTGACCCGCTTGACCGTCGCTATTTGCTCCTGATTGCGGAAACTTTTTTAGGGGGACCGGTGGGGATTGAAACGATTGCTGCTGCTTTATCAGAACCACGCGATGCCATTGAAGATATTGTTGAACCCTATTTGCTCCAACAAGGGTTTATTCAAAGAACCGCTCGCGGACGTATTCTGAGTGAAAAGGCTTGGAGCCATTTAGGGCTTTCTGCGCCTGCTTCTACAATGTCTATACAAAGGCGTGCTCAATTTTCTGATGCTCAAGACAATTCATCACTTCAGACGACTTTATGGGATGGGGAAGATGACTAAGACATTCTCTTTAAAAAAATAAGACATTTTCTTAAAAAAAATTGCGTGAATATTGTATCGCAAGGTTATAAATACAAGAAATGTATTTCTTTTAGCAGATTCTGATCAAAAAGATTTGGAACGATTGAGGATTTTGTGCTTTTGCGTTTCATAACATTAACACAAAAATGTGTTCAATCTTTTGATCTATAAATAATTTGCTCTATTCAATGATTTTATGGGACGTGAAGTAGATGACAGAAGTGACTCCTTTCAAGAGAAATCATACAAGTGCTTTTCATAATTTTCAGGTTCGCGTTTATGTTGCGGATACAGATTTTTCCGGTGTGGTTTATCATGCGCGTTATCTTGAGTTTTTTGAACGAGGACGGTCAGAGTTTTTACGCGATACCGGTTTTAATAATAAAATGTTAGCAGCAGGGCTTGAGGGGGAAAAACTGTTTTTTATTGTGCGTCATATGGAAATTAATTTTGCACGACCAGCCAAAATTGATCATCTTTTAGTCGTTAAAACACGTGTTAATCACATCCAAGGGGCACGCTTTTTTATGGAGCAAGCTATTTTGCATGAAGAAACCACGTTGGTAACAGCGAAAGTTGAAATTGCTCTGATTAATGAGGAGGCAAAACCGCGTCGGTTACCCAAAGAGCTTTTGGTAAAAATACTTGGTTAAAAGTGTTCTTTATGGAACAGAGGTTTCATAGCCGTTTCATGAAACATAAGTTGATCTACAATCTAAGATTATACATCGACCATAGTCTACTTAAATGTTTTTCCTTGATCATCAATAAGGTCACACAATACATTAGAAAAAAGCTTCCCTGCTCCAATAAATTAAAGATAATATCCTCATTACGCCTCATCCATGTTGTGGTGCAAAATCAGCGTCTCACCATCCATTTTCTGCCATGAACTCAAAATGTTTTGCTTCCTCTTGGAAGAGAGTTCGTTTGCATCAGAAAACAGCAGAAAAGTGCAAAATATAAAAAAGAAAAAAATGAATGAAGTTCATTTTTGTGATAAAAAATGTACATACTCAGCAAAATAGTGTAATCAAAGTGATCATAAGCAGCAAGATTGAAAATCCGCTTAAAATACTGAGAGGTAAGGAGTTTGTTTTGTTGCAGGGTTGTCCTTTGATCTCACAAGAGAGAGCTCTCCATCCATAGTGCATGACTTTCATGTGCATTTTTCAACGCAATAAAAACGCAATAAATAAGTGAGAGATCAATACATATAAGGTAGAAATGCATTCTTGATTTAAAGTTTCAAGAGCATAGTATTCTCTAGAATAAAGTGATTGGGAACGGTCATTTATTTTTTCTCACGGCGATAAAGCCCAAGAGAGTAAAACGCTTTCATTTCAAACCTGTTCATGTTGCACCATGTAAAACCATTTGCTTAAACATTATAAGAGCGCAATATATTCCATTGAAAAAAGATGTAAAAATGCTTTTTATATACAATCCTCAATGCAATAACGAACCAATATTGCAAGGGTGCAAAGAAAGTGAAGGGGCGGTTTATTGCTTCATAAAGTAAAGATGGTGACGTGGCTTTTTTCACTTCCCAGAAGTTTTTACGGTATACCATGATGCCATCATCAGAGGGATGATAAGCATTGAAAGGTGTTTTCTAACGATAAAGCCACTGAGCTCCCCCTCTTTACGCTTATGGAGAAGTAAGCCGGCACCATCACACATTTTGCCAACTCGTGGGGGACGACAGCCCTTGGCACTTGAAAAGGTTTATTAGAGGCACTCCTTTCTTATACAATTTTTACCCACACACCAGCTTCGCTTTTGACGTGCACGCAAGTGATTTTTATTGCTTCAACATGGAACAAGTTTAAAATGAAAGAATCTTACGACATTCAAGGTTTTAATTCAATATGAGTAATGCTAAATTATATTTATAAATCAGTATTTATCGTATACATAAATTCACAGAACAATAAAATTTTATGGCATTACATGAGACTTACATAGGAGCATTATGTGGAGAACGTCGGGCGAGGTATGGTGGTTTATTTTTTATGCCCCAAGGGTGTAATCCCATTAAAAATGAGAGAAAGAAAAGCTTTAAGGCAATGCGGTATCTTATCATGATGTTAACATATTTATTTATAATGATAATTCATTGCATTGCAATTTGAAATGAAAATCCTGAGACGTGTCAGATTTTTTCTTTTCAAGCTCTTTTACTGTAAATTAATCAAAAATATTTTCTTGTATGTCACAAGCGGGGTTGGTGAATTGGGACAAAAACACTTGAGAAAGGAATAACAATGCCTCTTATGAACTTTTTCAAAGTGCCAAGATTTAGATCATAACATTTTGAGCTGGGAAAGCGGAGGATGGTTTAGCTTTTTTTTCAAAGTGTAAAGATGGTGGCGCATAATAGATTTTATATTATTTATGGGGGTATCGTTATATCTTTCATAAATGCCGTTGTGAAATGAGGGCGACGTGCATTGAGGCATGCCTCTCATCATCACTTTTAAAAGAAATTTAAGAAATGGCTCTTGTTTTGGCACGTAGATTTATGTGAGTCTAAAGTTTTTTACTTAAATTTAGAAACTGTAAAACAATCTGTTTTATAGAATTTTAATCAATGCACCTTTCATTTAGAGGGACAACAATTATGCCGCAGGTAGAACTAACGAATCTGGAAACAATGGGAATGTTGCATTTGTTTATGCAAGCGAGTTGGATCGTTAAAGGGGTTATGATTGGGTTGCTACTCGCTTCCGTCTGGAGTTGGGCCATTATTTTTGATAAAATTTTTACTTATCGGAGAATGCAGCGTGAAATAAAGCAGTTTGAACGGATATTTTGGTCAGGCAAAGCGCTAGAAGATCTTTATACATCATGTAAAAGTCAACGCACCAATAGCATATCTGCTGTTTTTATGGCGGCAATGGTTGAATGGAAAAAATCTCTTGAAAAAGGGACCCATACATCGAAAAGTTTGCAGAGCAGAATTGATAAGGCTATGGATTTGACGCTGGGACGTGAAAGTGAAAAAATAGAATCAAAATTAAGTTTTCTTGCGACACTGGGGTCTGCGGGACCTTTTATCGGACTTTTTGGAACAGTTATTGGTATTATGGAGTCTTTTCTTTCTATTTCAGTTTCTCAAAATACGTCACTTGCCATTGTAGCGCCAGGGATTGCAGAAGCGCTTTTGGCAACCGCGATTGGTTTGTTTGCAGCAATTCCAGCTGTTATTGCTTATAACAAGTTGACCCATGAAAGTGCGCGCATCATTGCACAAATAGAAAATTTTGCCGATGAATTTTCAACAATTGTATCGCGACGTATTGATGAAACACGCACAGCACCTTCCCCTTTATAAAAAGGAGCTTATCCCATGGGAATTTCTGTTGCTTCTTCTTCTCGCAAAAATACACGTGGGCGGCGTCATTCACGAAGCCAACTGATGAGTGAAATCAATATCACACCTTTTGTGGATGTCATGCTGGTCTTGCTCATTATTTTTATGGTTTCTGCACCTCTTTTGGTGAATGGGGTTCCTTTGGATTTGCCTCGTAGTCAAGCGGGGCCCGTACACGCGCAAAAAACGCCCCTTACGGTTTCACTTGATGCGCAAGGGCGCTTGGCCATTAATCAAGATTATTATGAAACGTCACAAGCGCTGATTGCACACCTAAAAACGCTTCTGGAAGCGGATGCTGCCCAAAAAGATCAACGGATTTTTGTGCGGGTTGCTAAAACTGTTGAATATCAACAAGTATTAAAACTCTTGGCCGATATTCAAAAGGCAGGTTTTTCTCAAGTTGCATTAGCAAGTTTAGCGCAATAAATGATAAATTGCGCATAAATGGTTGTTTTTAAAAAGAGCATAGAGTGATTAAAAATGAAAAAATGTAAGGCGTAAATAAGGCATAAAGAATGAACAAAGACTCCTATCATAGCATGAAACGAGGCTTGGCTTTATCCCTTATGGTCCATGTCATTTTTCTTGGTTGGGGAGCCGTTCAGTTTGCAAGCTTTGTCTCTTTACCACAACAATTGGAAGCAATTCCTATCACTCTGGCTCCTTTGATGGAAGAGCTTTCCTCTCAACAAGGAGCTGTGAAGGCTCCTATCCGTGCGATTCCTGCCATTAAACCAACCATGCAACCACAAGAAAAAGAGGATGCACGCCATATTGGGGAGGGACAAATAGATCGTCTTGCGCCTTTTAAACCAAAAGAAAAGTTGCTCCCCGTTGAGACAACACCGCCGCCAACAAGCGAAAGTACGTCGGAAACATCCACATCCGAACTTACACAACCAGAATTATTAGAAGCAAAAACAGAAGAGATTTCAAAAGAACCAGAGAATGAGCCTAAGGTTGCGCCTGAGATGCCTTTGAAAGTACCGGAAGATGCGCCAAAGCTTGCACCTGAGATGCCTTTGGAAGCACCGGAAGATGCGCCAAAGCTTGCGCCTGAGGTGCCTTTGAGAGTACCGGAGGACGCGCCTAAGGCTGTACCTGAGGTGCCTGTGAGAGTACCGGAAGATGCGCCAAAGCTTGCGCCTGAGATGCCTTTGGAAGCACCGGAAGATGCGCCTAAGGTTGCGCCTGAGATGCCTGTGAGAGTACCGGAGGATGCGCCCAAGGTTGCACCTGAGATGCCTTTGGAAGCACCGGAAGATGCGCCCAAGGTTGCACCTGAGATGTCTGTGAGAGTACCGGAAGATGCGCCCAAGGTTGCGCCTGAGGTGCCTTTGAAAGTATCGGAGGATGCACCCGAGACTGCGCTTAAGCCTTTGCACAAAAATGAAGAGATGGTATCGCCAAAAGAATTGACTCCAACGGTACAAAAAGTACCGACAGAGCAGGTGGTTCATCAAGTGCCCAAAATTGTGCTTCCAGAAAAAATTCTTCTTCCACAGTTGAAACCAAAATTTGACGAAGAATCTACAATGAAAAATAAGGCGGCATTGAATCAAAATACGCCAAAGCTTAGCAAGAAACACCAAGAGAAACAGACCATTGAAGATATTCTGGCCATGGAGGAAAATAATTTGCTCAATCGTGCGCGGTCACAAGGAGGAGGAGCAAAACGTTCTCATACACCAGAAGCTTTGGGGGCAAGAAAAAATATTAGTGATACCACAAAAATGGCACAAACATTGGTCAATATTGTTGGGGGGTGTATTCAACAGAAGCTTAAACTTGTAGCGCTTGGTGGCGATTTAAAAAACCGTCCGGTCGTGCGGTTGCGATTTTATTTGGACCGTGAAGGAATGGTTGTGGGTGATCCTATCATTGATCCTGTAAGCGGTCTTGAGAGTCAACAAGCTATTATGATAAGGCAGGTATACGCGGCTGTTTTTTCATGCCAACCTTATGCAGATCTCCCACGTGATCAATATGGCCTGTGGGGGCAAGGTTTTGACTTTAATGTTGATCCCCTCCAAGAAATAAGATGATAAAAAAATCGCTTAACGAAAGGACGCATTCCATGATGACTATAACGAGATATAAAGTTTTTGCTTGGTTTATTGTCACTTGTGGGTTGTGGCTTTCAAATATTTCATTGGTTTATGCGCAATTGAAAGGGACGATTTCAAGCGCTGATTTTAATCCCATTCCCATTGCAATTACAGACTTTATTTCCAATGATTCGATTGGATCTAAAATAACGGCTGTGGTGACAGCCGATCTGGAACGGTCGGGGCTTTTTTTACCGCTTGATAAAGCAAATTTTGTTGAAAACACTTCTAGTCCTAATAAACAACCGCATTTTGCTTATTGGCAGAAAATAAAAGCGCAAGGTTTGGTAACGGGGCAAGTCATGAGAGAAATCGATGGACGATTGAGAGTCGATTTTCGTTTATGGGATGTTTTTGGAGAGCGACAACTGAAAGGACGGCGTTTTTATACCGCGACAGAACGGTGGCGGCGTGTGGCCCATATAATTGCAGATGAGATCTATAGTGAGATGACAGGAGAAAGTGGTTATTTTGATACAAGAATTGTTTTTATCGATGAAACAGGACCTCAAAATGCACGCATTAAACGCTTAGCCATGATGGATCAAGATGGAGCAAATTTGATTTATATGTCCGATGGAAGTGAATTGGTGCTTACACCGCGTTTTTCCCCAAAAAGACAAGAATTGACCTATATGGCTTATGAGGAAAATCAAGTACCTCATGTTTATCTCCAACAAATTGAAATGGGGCAAAGAGAGTTGATTGGAACGTTTAATAACATGACAATTGCTCCGCGTTTTTCTTCTGATGGACAAAAAGTCATCATGAGTTTGTTACAAAATGATGGGAGTGCCAATCTTTACACCATGGATTTACGAACCCGTACGATGACGCGACTTACAACAACTTCTGCTATTGATACTTCTGCTTCTTATTCACCGGATGGCAAACAAATTGTTTTTTCTTCAGATCGTAGCGGAAAGCCGCAAATCTATAAAATGAATGCAGATGGGAGTGATATTCAACGTATTTCTTCAAACGAGGGGAGTTATTCAACACCTATTTGGTCTCCACGGGGTGACTATATCGCCTTTACAAAACAATTAAGCGGACAATTTTCTATCGGTGTTATGCGCCCAGATGGACAAGGAGAACGAATTTTAACCACGGGTTTTCACAATGAAGGACCAACTTGGGCGCCAAATGGTCGTGTGCTAATGTTTTTTCGCAAAAATCCGGGTATGGGACCAAAAATTTATACCATTGACATTACGGGACGCAATGAACGTCAACTCCCCACACCCAATGATGCTTCTGATCCAGCATGGTCGCCATTGCTTACTATACAATAAAACAAAGTGCTTAAAAACAGAACATAGAGGGAATATAGTCTATACAGTTTCAAGTTTACACAATCTCAATTGTCTTTAATTATTTAAAAGAAGGAATTGATTATAGTGGGCATGGGGAGTTATGTATATTTCACCTATCATCTACGGTTATTTGTAAATAGTGAAGTTTCCTTGGGGAAAGGGTTTTAAAAAACAATACCTTAAAAAGTATAACCGAAAGTTTTGAGGTTTCTAGATTTCAACTTTTTATGCAAAGTGCTGCTAGATATATTTTTTTTGATTTTCTTTCCGATTTAGTTTGTGAAGAATCCGGATTTTTGTCGAGGATGTTTTCTCTGCTGGCTCTTCATGCGTTTTCTGTAATTAAAGGAAGCTTTAAGAATATTGGTCACGGCCTTTAAAAAATATTGAATGTGTCAATGAATTCTAGATGCTTAATAAAATAGAGTAAGTCGGCACCATCATATGTTTAGCGTCTAATGTTGCAACAGCCCTTTTCCCTTGAAACGGTTCATAAGAAGCTTTTTTATTCTTTTGAAGTGTTTTACGCTACATAGCTCTCCCCGCTTATAACGTGTAAGAGATATGATTTTGATTGATTCAAAAGAGAACAGATTTGAAATAAGAAAAATTTACGATTCACGGTTTTTATTCAAGGTATATAATGCTAAATTATCATTATAAATCAATATGTTGATAACCTTATACTATCATACCGTAGATGACGGTATTTTACTCCATAAAAGGATAATTCATTGTTTTGCATCATAAGAGCTCTCAATATTATAAGATTTTTTCTTATCAAATTATTCTGTTACAGGTCACAAGCGACATTGATGGAAACATTGATACCAGCGTTGATGTATGAATAAAGTTCTTTCAAAAGGGAACTAAAATGTTTTTCATGAATCATTTCAAGGGCTGAGAGTTTACAACATTAGAAGCTAGAAAAGAGCATAATGATGCCGGCTTATCGCTTTACGAAGTAAAGATGGTAGAGAGGCTTTTATACCCTACGGGGAACTTACGTTATACTATGGCTGCTTTCATGAAATGAAAGGCATGCGCATTGAGAGATTTTTCTTTAACAAAAACAGAACCAGAGCATGAATTCGCAATACAATAATATTACGTAGGGAGATTGCGTGGAGGCCATTGGGGGATATTGCGCGTGGCATTTTATCGTGTCGTGTTTTGGGTTTTTTGTTTTGTAAGGAGTTTCTTCTCATTAACGAACAAGAGAAATAAAAGTGTGAGGCAAATGTGGAATCTCCATTCTTTAAAAGATATTGCTTTAGATACTTTTAAAAAGCTGTAAAGTTAAAAAGCCGTAAACTCGTATGAAAGGTGGTGATATGGGTATTAGTTTTTATACGGTTTTATTGTTTTGACCAAATAAGATTGTTTTTTCGTTTCGAACATACCTGATACTGTTGACCTCTTCTGGTTTATACAATACATTGATTTATAATGATAATTTAGCGTTATGCACCTTGAATAAGAACCGTGAATATCGCAAAATTCTCTCATTTCAAATCTGTTCTCTTTGAATCAATCAAAATCATATCTCTTGAACGTCAAAAGCGGGATAAGTGCGTGGATAAAACTGTACAAAAAAGAACTAAAAATGGCTCTTATGAACTGTCTTAAGTACTCAGGGCTGTCGCAACACCCACGAGCTGGCAAAATATATAATGATGGTTCCGGCTTGCTTCTCCACAAACCTAAAGATGCAGGTGTTCAGTGACTTTATTGTTATATCATTCACGGGCGCTGCCGTGAAATGGGCTTGGGAGCGTTCAGACATGTCTCTTTAATAAAAGTTTATAACAGTCTCCAAAGTGCTCAATCGTTTTACTCTTTATCTCAAGTATATTGTGGTTTTCGGTTTGAATATTGAGGGATAGGTAACAGAAAAAGGACAGATTTTATAAGATCAATGACGCTATTTTTAGGAAGCATACAATGCCATAAATTAATGCTATAAAGTCAAAAATTTATCTGCAATAGATTAGAGAGATATACCGGTTTTTTATAAAATACTTTGCCAAACAGCCCGCTCTGGCTTTATAATTACTTATTCTGTTATATCATTATAATATATTGATTTGTAATGATAGTGTAGTATTTTTAAACTTTAATAAGAGCCCTGAATATCGTAAGATTTTCCCATTTTAAATCTGTTCTCTTTTGAATCAATCAAAATCCATATTTCTTGTACGTCATAAGCGAGGAGAGCCGTGTGGAGAAAAACACTTCAAAGGAGTAAAAATGCCTCTTAAACTGTCTCAGAGGCTAAGACTTATCAGCAACATTAGGTGTTGGCAAAGTGTATGATGGGGGTGGTTTGTTCCTTCATAAACGAGAAACACTGTCTTTGAGGTGTGGTGATATAAGATATGTAAATCTCCTTGATATATTTTCAGCGTGTTTTTTAGTGGGTGGTGAATATTTAGAGGAGGGCTTGTTTGACAGGACTTAAGGTACAAACAAATCTCATGCGTGATGCGTAAAGTGATTCGTCATAGGAATACGTCAAGAAAATCAAAACTGTTTACAGATCAGATCGGGGTAAAATCTTCATCACTTGAGAGCAAGGAGGAAAGGTTAATCTTAAAGAATAAAAAGATCAAATAGAAAGGGGATTTATGGATAATTCTTGGGGTATGTAACACAAGGTGATGCTATAGAGTTTTGTGTGCTTTATTATCAGAAGTGTTTGGGCGTTCAAGGGTGCATGCTTTTTTGCAATGCTTTCTTTTTTCTGCGATTGATTGCGGTTTTATTACTACAAAGCTTGGCTTTATAATAATTTATTGTTTTGTATATTGAATGAGAGTCTCGACTATCCTAGGATTCTTTCATTCCAAACCTATTTCATATTGAATCAACCAAAACCATTTGTGTGCACGTTACAAACAGGGAGAGCCGTGTGGAGTGAAACTGTATAAGATAAGGAATAAAAACAGCTCTTATGAACCGCCTCAAGTGCCAAGGGCTGTTGCATAACCTCTATGAGTTGGTAAAGTGTGTGATGATGCCTTGGGTTTTGCACCAATGGTTGACCCCGCTATCGACGCGGGGCTTTTATATCTGCGGATAAAGAAGAAGGATGATAGATACTTTTGCGTCTCTCATAGATGAAGAGAGTGCCTATGCTAATGATGGGAATTATACAGACAGTTTTGCTAAAATCTCATCACTGACATCAAAATTGGCATAAACATTTTGCACATCATCATCTTCTTCTAATGTTGAAATCAACCGTAAAACGGATAAAGCTTTTTCTTCATCTATTGGTGCAAGGGTGGTGGCTTTCCAAATCGTTTTAATCGATTCTGCTTCCCCAAGTTTTGCTTCAAGTGTTTTTGAAACTTCACCAATATCTTCAAATGCGCAGGTAATATGATGTCCGGTTTCTTCTGATTGTACATCTTCGGCCCCAGCTTCAATTGCTGCATCCATGATGTTATCTGCTGTTCCTGCTTCTGGCTTATAAATTATTTCACCAATTCGATTGAACATGAAGCTTACAGAACCTGTTTCCCCCAAGGCTCCTCCTGATTTGGTGAAGGCTGCTCGCACGTTTGAAGCGGTGCGGTTGCGGTTATCGGTTAAAGCTTCAACAATGACCGCAACACCCCCTGGTCCATAGCCCTCATAGCGCACTTCATCATAATTTTCGACATCGGTGCCTGAAGCTTTTTTAATCGCGCGTTCAATATTATCTTTCGGCATTGACTGTGCTTTAGCATTTTGAATAGCAAGTCTTAAACGTGGATTCATGGCTGGATCAGGAGCACCTTGTTTTGCTGCTACAGTAATTTCGCGTGCAAGCTTAGAGAATATTTTCGAGCGCATTGCATCTTGACGCCCTTTGCGGTGCATAATATTTTTAAATTGTGAATGGCCTGCCATAGTTTTCTTTCCTGTTTGAGGGCTTTCTTTCCAGTTGGATACTTTTTAGAATTTCAAGGCGATAAAACGTGCATCCCACCAGAGTAAATGTGCCACAACGTGAGGTGAAATAATCGAATAAAGCCTTTATAAAAAAATTCATCTTAAAGGTAAAGATACCTTGTTGAGGATCATTACAAGAGAGCTCTCTTGTCGTTGAGCAAAAATCACGCTATAACAGAAGGCAGTTTCATGGCAAAATGGTTTATTCCATGCCACGCTTTGTTTTAAGAGTGGGTGGGGAAAACCTGATATGTAATTATGTAATAAAGTTTCAGTGCTCTTAAGTGAGCGGGTAACCTAGGCGCAGAAGAGGATTTATAAAAATGGCAACGCAACTTTTGATGCCCAAAGCAACAGCTGTTTGGTTGGTTGATAATACAGCTCTTTCTTTTGATCAGATTGCAGAATTTTGTAAATTGCATGTCTTGGAAGTAAAAGCTATTGCCGATGGTGAGGCGGCTTATGGTATTAAAGGTTTAGATCCAATTAGTTCTGGGCAATTGACACGCAGTGAAATTGCACGGGTGGAAGCAGATCAAAACGCACGCTTAAAAATTTCTCAATCTAGGGTGCACATTCCTGAAAAAAAACGTAAAGGGGCGCGCTATATCCCTCTTTCTCGACGTCAAGATCGTCCCAATGGTATTCTATGGTTGGTCACTAACCATCCCGAATTGAAAGATGCACAAATTGCACGGTTGATTGGAACAACAAAAGCAACGATTGAACAAATCCGCCTTAGAACCCACTGGAATAGCGCTAATTTGGTCCCTCTTGATCCTGTAGGACTTGGTTTGTGTTCGCAAATCGATTTAGATTTTGAACTCCAACGTGTGGCAAAAAATCGCCCTATTGCTGCGGAAGAAGATAGGTCATTGCTTCCCGCATCTGTGACGGAAAACGCTGCTCTAGAAGACAATGAGCGTGAAGAAAATCTACACAAGACTTTTGATGCCGATAAGGTTTTTGCAAAGTTGAACGCGTTGCAAAAAAATCGTCAAGACCGAGATGATGCATAAACAGCGTGATGTATAAGTACAACGTTTTTTAGGGAAATGTTAGAGGAAGTTAATGGTGAGAGTGAAAAAAATCGGCAGAGATTCAAAAATGGTGACAAAGGACAAAAAAATTTCGTCTTCATTAGGAATTAACAGTTATTTTTAAAAATATTCTAAGAATTTGCCCTTTTTTACGAAACTCAAGGAGAAATAGGCTATGTGCTCTACCCAAAATACTCTCTTTCATTCTTTAGCGGTTATCTTTTTTTTATCATTGTGCTTGGGTGGGTGTGACAAAAAAAATATCGGTGCACTTAACGGTATGAATGGCGCTTATATGAATGATGCTGGTTTGAATCAGGCACCATCAGGTTCAGGACAAGAATTTACAGTTAGTGTGGGTGATCGTGTATTTTTTAGTCTCGATTCTTCTTCACTTGATGCTGATGCTGAACGTATTTTAACGCGCCAAGCAGAATGGTTGCTTCATTATCCTTATTATTCTATTATGGTTGAAGGTCATGCTGATGAGAGGGGAACACGTGAATATAACTTGGCACTTGGACAGCGCCGTGCTGTTGCTGTGCGAGACTATTTGGTGTCTCTAGGTGTGTCTGCGCAACGAATTCAAACAATTTCTTACGGGAAAGAAAGACCTGTAGCGGTATGCGATGATATTTCCTGTTGGAATCAAAATCGACGTGCTGTTACAACGTTGAGTAACGCGAGTAGTCATTAAAAAAAATTATTTGTTTCAATTATTCAATGAGCTCTTAAGGGGAGAAAAGAATGTATCGTAAAATCAATTGGAAAGCACTCTTTTATATGGCGGTTTTCATAGTTTTTTCAGCGCCATTTGCTCAAAGTGCGGCGCGAAAGGCTTCTGAATATCCTGCACATGATACGGATAAAGTTGATACCGCCGATAAAGCCGTATCTGATGCGGTAAAGAAAGCCACGGATGCTGCCGATAAAGCAGCTTCTGATGTGATGGAAAATGCCCTTGATGCTGCGGGTAAAGCCGCATCTGATGCGGTAAAGAAAGCTACGGATGCCGCCGATAAAGCTTCTGATGTGTTGGAAAACATCCCTGATGCTATGGGTAAAGCAGCATCTGATGTAATGGAAAATGCCCCTGATTCTATGGGTAAAGCCGCATCTGATGCGGTAAAGAAAGCTACGGATGCCGCCGATAAAGCTTCTGATGTGATGGAAAATGCCCTTGATGCTGCGGGTAAAGCCGCATCTGATGCGGTAAAAAAAGCCACGGATGCCGCCGATAAAGCTTCTGATGTGATGGAAAACATCCCTGATTCTATGGGTAAAGCCGCATCTGATGCGGTAAAGAAAGCTACGGATGCCGCCGATAAAGCTTCTGATGTGATGGAAAA